>JAJWXI010000004.1:0-19265 GCA_021641225.1 Collinsella aerofaciens
CCCACAATGGTGTGGAGCTCATCGATGAACAGGATGACCTTGCCCTCAGACTTTTGCACTTCCTTGAGCACTGCCTTCAAGCGGTCCTCGAACTCGCCGCGATACTTGGCGCCGGCGACCAGCGCGCTCATGTCGAGCTCGATGAGATCGCGGTCGCGCAGGGTGCTCGGCACGTCGCCGGCCACGATACGCTGGGCGATGCCCTCGACGATGGCCGTCTTGCCGACGCCCGGCTCGCCGATGAGCACGGGGTTGTTCTTGGTGCGGCGGGACAGGACCTGGATGGTGCGACGGATCTCGTCGGTACGGCCGATGACCGGGTCGAGCTTGCCGGCGCGGGCGAGGTCGCAGATGTTGCGGCCGTACTGCTCCAGGGCCTCAAACTGCGTCTTGTCCTCGGCAGACGTCACGCGGTCATCGCCACGCAGCTCCTCGTAGACCTGCTCGATGCGCTCCTTGGTAACGCCGGCGTCGCGCAGCACGCGGCCCGCCTCGCCCTTGTCCTCGGCAAGCGCCATGAGCAGATGCTCGGTCACCACAAAGCTGTCGCCCATCTTGGTGGCCTTTTTCTCAGCCTTCTCGATGACGCGGACGAGCTCGTTGGAAAGACCCATCTGCTGGCCCTCGCCCGAAACCTTGGGCGCATGGTCGATGGCATCCTGCGTGGAGCGCGCGAGCTGGGCGGGATCGGCGCCAATGCGCTCGATGATCACGGAGATATTGCGCTCACCGGCACCGAGCAGAGCGGACAGCAGGTGGATCGGCTCCACCGCGCCGGCCTGCGCGTCGGCGGCCGTGCTCATGGCGGTCTGCAGCGCCTCGCGCGACGTCATTGCTAGCTTATCGATTCTCATGGAATCACCTCTCTTGGGGTGGCCACCCTACGGGGCGGCTTCACGTTGTTCGAGAAGTATTGTTGCCAGCTTTGTACGATCTTATACACAAATCTAAGTCTCTATATATAAGATTTTCTGAGTGATTGAAGGATAGGGCTGAGATTCGTCGGCGCGCCGCGGCCCCGGTGCCCGAATGTCTCAATCTGTAACATCTAGCGGGCGTTTTCGAACCTAGATGTTACAGATCGAGACAAACCGAACCACCACAAAGGCGCCTGTCCCCATTGTGGTGGTTGCGGCCTCTATTTACTTGACGAGCCCGTGCTTCCCGACTCGTCGCTCCAGGGCATCTCGTCTTCGAACAGCCACGTACGGGCAGACCCGCTATCACGCGCAGTCTGCGGGTCGGGCAAGCAGGTCTGCTCATATGCATCCTGGATACACTGATCCATAAAATCATTGAGCGCCGTCTGGTCGCCCTCCATGACATAGGCGGCATCGCCGTCCATGATGTAGATGCCTGGCCCCTCGTTGCCCTCGTAACCCGGATCGTACGAGACATCACACAGTTTGGTGCCGCTCGTGGTATCCAACTCGATGGAAGAGCGGTATCCACCGACCATGTCGTTCGCCTTTGCCCGATAGGACGCATATCCGTACCAGCGCTTAAAGGTTTTACCCTTGAGTAACTCAGATGCTTTGTCGATCAGACCCTCATCCATGGTGTAGCGCATAGCTCCAAGCTGGATGAGCGGGTAATTACTAATCCCCAGCACCGCCGGCTGCTCATCGAAATCAACGGTAATCGCATCGGGCTTGGTATCGCCGGTCAGGAACTCAACAGATTGAGTTATGGGCTTGACCACGGGCTCCGTCACCGCAGTTGGCAGAAACGACATGCCAACAACGCCCATGCCAATCACAGTGGCAACCAGCGCCAAAGCAATCAATCCAATACGGACAGAACGTCTCACGGCAAAACACCTCGCAACATGACCCATGTCTGTTGAGCTAATGATACCGCCTACAGACAGTATTCAAGAAAGAGAGTCAGCCCTAACGAATTCGATATTGTTGTTCTTGATCGTTATGGGGTTAGAATTGAATTGCTATCCGAGGATATTCATTTTTATCGTCTCGTCCTTGACAGCCCTTCGTCTCAAGGAGCGCAATATGAAGCAGCCTCAGCCTCGTTCCGCTGGCCGTAACGCCATCATCATTCTCGCTGTTTCCATCTTGATACTCTTCCTTATCGTCGTCGCGCCCTTTTCCCTTGGTATCGCCTCGCCCTTCGATCTATGCGGGATGGTCGACGCCGGTTCGCGCGCCGCCTCACTCTCCTTTATCTGCCGCGGCGTGTTCTACGAAGAAATGATTCCCACCGGAATTTGGCAGTCAAAGTTACCGCTGCTCGGTCAGATTGATGGATGCTCTCCTCATTTCAGCCTTGAACCTCCGGCGGCGAACTGTCTGTTCGACGACCAGTCGCTTACCTCCGTAACCCTCGCCTATGACTACGCGCCAAACGCCAGCGAGCACCACATGAACCAAGTCCTCGACAAGCTGATTGAGCAGTGCGGACTCACCGACGAGATCGACCGATCCATCGATAACAACCAGAAGCTAAAGCGAACGGAGCTCCGCCGTATCGGAAAAATCAAAGGTCAAAGCAGAGCAGCCTACTGGCAAGCCTGGGCGATACGCGACAAGAGCGAATTCGGGCACAGCACCTATATGGTCACCGTCTACACCGAAGACGGAATCAAAGGCAACGTTGACGATCTCACCTCATCCAAACTCGGCATCCCCAAATCAACCAAACCCGCCAGCCCGGATGAAATCCTGTAGGGACGCTCATTAATATGCACCTCAAGGGCACACACCACCACGAAGGGGACAGGCACCTTCGTGGTGGTTTTCGGCCCCGGTGCCCTACTGTCTCGATCTGTAACATCTAGCGGTCATTTTTGGGCCTAGGCGTTACAGATCGAGACAAAGGGGCTGGCAGCCGGCCGTTCATCTCAATCTGTAACAGTTACTCGGCAAATAAGGGTCTACCTGTTACAGATCGAGACAAACCGCGGGCACCCCAGCCGAAAATCTCAATCTGTAACACCAGGCCCGCTTTTAGCAACTCAGGTGTTACAGATTGAGACAACCTGAACCACCACAAAGGTGCCTGTCCCCATTGTGGTGGTTTTCGACAAAGATGCCGCCCCAATAAAAGAGGCGGCTTCAAGCAAGTCTATTTTTAGCGTCCCTCAAGACCCAACGAGAACGTCGCGGTAGCCCCTGCCACACCTTTCCCTCGGGCGACCCTCGCGAAGCGCGTGAGCACGAGGGAAAGGTGTGTCCGGGGCGTACAGCAGAGTTACTCGGCAGCGGCCTTGAACTTGTTGTAGTTGATCAGGCAGCCGGCCTTGACGATGGCGCGCTCCTCGGCCGTCATATCGGCGATATAGAGCTCAATCTGCTCAACCGCACCGCCGGCACGCACCACGTAGGCAGCGATGTTCTGCAGATCGCCGTCAAGCGCGGCGCGGATGCCCGGCACAAAGACGTAGTCGCCCACCTCAAAGTTAGGCTCGGCCTCCATCTGGAAGGGCACCATGCCCCAGTTCATCACGTTGGAGCGATAACGCTTGGTGGCGTACTCGTGAACGATGTTGGCCAGACCGCCGATCACGCGCTGGCAGCTCGCGGCCTGCTCGCGGGCGGAGCCGTCGCCCGGCTTCTTGGCATAGAGCATGGAGCCGTACTCGGTCGCCTTGGCATCGGCCGCAACGCCCGCGCCGGTCAGTGCCTCAAACACACCGGCAAGCTCGGCATCGAGCGCGGCCAAGTCGCCCGCGGCCTCACCGGCAACGCGGCGCTTCTCCACGGCGTCGACCTCCTTGGAGCGACCCACGTAGGCAGGGTCGCGGCGGCTGAGCGTAAACTCGGCCAGGCCCAGCGGGTTGGAGCGGAAGGAGCTCGTCTCGCCCGAGGGGATGAGCTCGTCGGTCGTGGTGACCGGGTCCATAATCTTGGAGCACACCTTAAGCAGAATGTCGTCGCCGAGCGGCTCCATCGCGGGCCACGGCTTGATGTTGGGGCCCTCGACCAGCTCGTCGGCAGGCTCAGCCTTGCCAAAGCCCCAGTACACGCGCTTCTTGTACGGCGCGTCGTCGAAGGTGTACTCGCAGGCCTCGTCCCAGGTCTCCTCGGGCAGGTCGGTTGCCGGCGTCAGGATGCCGCCGTTGGCCGCCGTCGCCGCAATGGAGCGGGCGTCCATCAGGGCCACGGCGCTCAGCTGGCCGTTGCCCGGCTTGGAACCCTCGCGGTTGGGGAAGTTGCGCGTGGTGTGGCGGATGGACAGGCCGTTGTTGGCAGGCGTGTCGCCGGCGCCAAAGCACGGGCCGCAGAACGCCGTGCGCACGATCGCACCGGCCTCCATGAGGTCGTAGATGTAGCCGCGGCGCGTGAGCTCGAGCGCCACGGGCTGGCTCGTGGGATAGACCGACAGCGAGAACTCGCCGCAGCCGGTGTTGGCGCCCTTGAGCACGCGGGCCGCCTGCACCACGGAGTCGTAGTTGCCGCCTGAGCAGCCGGCGATAACGCCCTGCTGCACGTGCAGCTTGCCGTCGACGATCTTGTCGAGCAGGCTAAAGTGCGTCTTACCCTCGCCGATCTTGGCAGCCTCGAGCTCGACCTCGTGCAAGATGTCCTCGAGGTTCTCGTTGAGCTCGTCAATCTCAAAGCCGTTGGAAGGATGGAACGGCAGCGCGATCATGGGTTTAATGCTCGACAGATCGACCTCGACACAGCCGTCGTAGTAGGCGACGTCGGCGGGCTTGAGCTCGCGATAGTCTTCGCCGCGGCCGTGCATGGTCAAAAACGCGTGCGTGTCCTCATCAGTTGCCCAAATGGAGGAGAGGCAGGTGGTCTCGGTGGTCATGACGTCGACGCCGTTGCGGTAGTCGGTCGTCATGCTCGCGATGCCAGGGCCCACGAACTCCATGACCTTATTCTTGACGTAGCCCTTGGCAAAGACGGCTCGGATGATGGCGAGCGCCACATCGTGCGGGCCGACGCCGGGGCGCGGAGCACCCGTCAGGTAGATGGCCACAACGCCGGGATAAGCGACGTCGTAGGTGTCGCGTAGCAGCTGCTTGGCCAGCTCGCCGCCGCCCTCGCCCACGGCCATGGTGCCCAAGGCGCCGTAGCGGGTGTGCGAGTCGGAACCCAGGATCATCTTGCCGCAACCGGCAAAGTTCTCACGCATAAAGGAGTGGATGACCGCGATGTGGGGCGGAACGAAGATACCACCGTACTTTTTAGCAGCCGAGAGACCGAAGACGTGGTCGTCCTCGTTGATGGTACCGCCCACAGCGCACAGCGAGTTGTGGCAGTTGGTGAGCACGTAGGGCAGCGGGAACTGCTCCATGCCCGAAGCGCGCGCCGTCTGGATAATGCCGACGAAGGTGATGTCATGGCTCGCCATGGCGTCGAAGCGGATCTTGAGCGCCTCGGGGTCGCCTGACGTGTTATGTGCCTGGAGGATCGAATACGCGATGGTGCCGCGCTTGGCATCCTCGGGCGTCTGCGTAATACCACGCTCGGCAGCCTCGGCCGCAGGCACAACCTCGCTGCCGCCGCGCAGGTAGATGCCATCCTCGTACAGCTTGACCATACTGTCTCCCACTCTGCCCGAAAAGCTCGGGCGCATAGCATACATTCGTTCAATATCGTGCCATAGAACAGTTGCGAGTGGGTTACGAATCTACACGTTCACTTTATCTCAGTAAAGTAAAGGGCAAGCCCGGTGCGGGCCAGCAGATTTGGTGCAAGAGTGCCCCTTTCGACTAGTCATTTAAGAACGTCCCCAATGACTACCCATAACAACACCGATGTTTTGGCGCAGACAGCGAAAGCCCGCCAGAGCGAGCAAGGTGCCTTGAAACAAGGCGGCATTGACCTTCTGGTCATGCCGCCGAAGTTGAAAGGCAGATTGCCGCTCTGGCGGGCTTGCAGCGTCGGCCGGTCCGCCGTTCGGCAGAACGGCGGAACCTAGAGATCCCCTCCGGCGCCCAGCAGTTTGCGCATGACTTGTTCGGGGTTGACTGAGCCGTCGCGCGGGGCCAGGGCGGTGATCTTCTTCTGCATCTTGTACTCGTGCAGCTCTTCCTCGAGCTGGCGCACGCGGGCGCGGAGCTTCTCGTTCTCGCGCTCGCGCTCCTCGGCACGCTCCTTCATATCGAGGATGCGCACCACGCCGGCAAGGTTGATGCCCTCGTCGGTGAGCTGGTTGATGAGCTCCAGGCGCTCGATATCGGCACGCGAATACAGACGCGTGTTGCCGCCCGAGCGCTGGGGGTTCACCAAGCCCTTGGACTCGTAGACGCGCAGGGTCTGCGGGTGCATGCCGGTCAGCTCGGCCGCCACGCTGATCATGTACAGCGGTTTGTTCCTATTGTCCTCGGCCATGCTACCTGACCCCTTTCCGTCTCGTTATCGTCCATCATAAGCCCGCGGGCGTGGGCGTGCGCCGCGACCGCCCTAGTACGTCGCCTTGTAACGGTTGACCTTCTCGCGATAGTCGCGCGTGTCGGCCTCGCGCAGCTTGGTCATGGCATCGCGCTCATCGTCGGACAGGTTCGTGGGAACCTGTACCTTGATCTCGACGAGCAGCGCGCCCGTGCGACCGCGATGCTTAACGTCGGGTGCACCCATCTCCTTAAAGCGGAACTTCTTGCCCGTCTGGGTGCCAGCGGGCACCTTCAGACGAACCGTCGCGCCGCCGGGCGTGGGCACATCCACCGTGCAGCCGAGCGCCGCCTCGTAGACCGAGACCGGCACCTCCATGGTCACGTCGGCACCTTTACGCTTAAACAGCGGGTGCTCCTCCACATGCGTGGTCACGACCAGGTCGCCGCGCTCGCCTCCGGCAACGCCGTACTCGCCGCGACGCTTGTAGCGCAGCTTGCCGCCGTCGACCGCACCCGCAGGCACCGAGACCGTGATGGTCTGCTGTTCGCCCGTCGAGGGAATGCGGTAAGTGACCTTGTGCGTCACGCCGCGGAACGCGTCCTCGGCCGTTACGTCGACAGTCAGCGACAGGTCGCCGCCCTTGCGCGCGCGGTTGCGGCCCGCGCCCGCACCGGCAGCGCCCGCAGCCCCGGCAAAGCCCGAGCCCCAATCGCTGCCCCAGGCGCCGTTGCCACTAAAGATGCTGTCGAAGATATCGCCCCAGCCGCTCGCGCCGGCACCGGCGCCGTAGCCGCCGCTATACGCGCCGCCCGCACCCGGCATGCCGCCGAACATGAGCATCTGGTCGTACTCTTTGCGCTTCTTCTCGTCCGAAAGCGTCTCGTAGGCCTCGCTAATCTCTTTAAACTTGGCCTCGTCGCCGCCGGCATCGGGGTGATATTTTTGCGCGAGCTTGCGAAACGCGCTCTTGATCTCTTTGTCGGAGGCGCTCTTGGATACGCCCAGGATGTCATAGAAGGTTTTGCCTGCAGCCATCGTAGCTCCTCTCCTGTTACGTCCGCCGTCCATGCAGACGACGGCTCATGCTTTCATATGGCACTAGGCCAGAAAGGGCCCCGGGTGTTGCCCCGGGGCCCTTCTCAATTACTCCTCGGTGCTCTCGGCCGTATCGGCCGCGGCATCCTCGGGCGCCGCTTCGGGCTCCGGTGCGGGGCGCTTCTCGCCACCGTAGGTCACCGTCACCATCGCGGAGCGCAGGATGCGGTCCGCCATGCGGTAGCCCTTCTGGTACACGTCGTTGACGGTCTCGTCGTACTGCGATGCGTCCTCGACACGCCCCACGGCCTGGTGCTCGAGCGGATCGAACGCCTCGCCCTTGGGGTCGATGGGCTCAACGCCCTCGTGCGCAAACACATCGAGCAGCTTGGCATGTACCGCGTCAACGCCATCGACGAACTGCTTAAAATCGTCGGAAAGCTCCTGGCTACGGGCATGGTCGATTGCACGCTCGATATCGTCAACCACCGGCAACAGCGCAGTGACGAGCTTCTCGGTCGCGCGCTCGCGCTCGGCGATACGCTCGCTGGCGGTGCGGCGACGGAAGTTCTCCCAGTCGGCCTGCAGACGGGCGGTACGTTCGGTGGCGTCCTTTGCCTTGTCCTCGGCGGCCTTCTGGGCCTCTGCCGCGGCCTCGAGCTCGCTGCGCACGTCGGCAAGCTCCTTCTGAGCCTGCTCGAACTTGAGCTTAAAGTCGTTGTCGGCGGCTTCCTCACCGGCGCGGATAGCGGCTTCCACCATCTCGTCCTCGGTCATCGTCGCCTCCTTGTTGGAATCCTCTACCTGGTTCTCGGCAGCCTCGGCGGCCGGGGCCTCGTTGGCCTCGGTATCGTCTGCGGCCTCTACGGGAATCTTCACGTCCTTCTCCTCAGAGTCAACGGGGGCGGCGCCAGCGGCGGCCGCCTCCGTGCGAGCTTTACGGGCGGACATGATTATTTGTCCTCGTCGTCCACAACCTCGTAGTCGGCGTCGACGACGTCATCGTCGGCAGGCTGGGCGCCAGCGGCACCGTCGGTCTGCTGCTGAGCGTCGGCGTAGACAACCTGGGCCAGCTCGTAGGCCACGGACTGCAGGGACTCGCCGGCGGCCTTGATAGCCTCGACGTCAGAGCCCTCGAGCGCCTTCTTGGCGTCGGCGATAGCGGTCTCGGCCTTGGACTTCACGTCGGCGGAAACCTTGTCGCCCAGCTCGTTGAGGGTCTGCTCGGTGGAGTAGCACAGGCTGTCGGTCTGGTTGCGGACCTCGACCTCTTCCTTCTGCTTCTTGTCCTCCTCGGCATGAGCCTCGGCGTCCTTGACCATACGATCGACTTCGTCGTCGGAAAGCGCGGTGGAGCCGGAAATGGTGATCTGCTGCTCCTTGCCGGTGCCCTTGTCCTTAGCGGAGACCTTGACGATGCCGTTGGCGTCGATGTCGAAGGTGACCTCGATCTGCGGCACGCCGCGGCGGGCAGCCGGGATGCCGGTCAGCTGGAACTTACCGAGCGACTTGTTGTCGCGAGCAAGCTCGCGCTCGCCCTGGAGCACGTTGATCTCGACGCTGGTCTGGTTGTCGGCAGCGGTGGAGTAGACCTCGGTCTTGGAGGTCGGGATCGTGGTGTTGCGGTCGATCATCTTGGTCATGATGCCGCCCATGGTCTCGACGCCCAGCGACAGCGGGGTAACGTCGAGCAGCAGGATGCCCTCGACGTCGCCGGTGAGCACGCCGCCCTGGACGGCAGCGCCGTCGGCAACGACCTCATCGGGGTTCACGGACATGTTGGGCTGCTTGCCGGTCATGGTCTTGACGAGCTCCTGGACGGCGGGCATACGGGTGGAGCCGCCGACGAGGATGACCTCGGTCAGATCGGAGAGCTTGAGCTTAGCGTCGCGCAGGGCGTTGGTGACAGGCTGCTTGCAGCGCTCGAGCAGGTCGCGGGTGATCTTCTCGAACTCGGCACGGGTCAGCGTGTAGTTGAGGTGCAGCGGGCCGGACTGGTTCATGGTGATGAACGGCAGGTTGATGGTGGTCTGCTGGGCGGCGGAGAGCTCCTTCTTGGCGTTCTCGGCGGCCTCCTTCAGACGCTGCAGGGCCATGGGATCCTGACGCAGGTCGACACCGTTCTCCTGCTGGAACTTATCGGCCATCCAGTCGATGACGCGCTGATCCCAGTCGTCGCCGCCCAGGTGGTTGTCACCCGAGGTAGACAGGACCTCAAACACGCCGTCAGCGAGGTCGAGGATGGAGACGTCGAAGGTGCCGCCGCCCAGGTCGAAGACCAGGATGCGCTGGTCGGTGCCCTGCTTGTCCAGGCCATAGGCCAGGGCAGCAGCGGTCGGCTCGTTGACGATACGCTTGACGTTGAGGCCGGCGATCTTACCGGCGTCCTTGGTGGCCTGACGCTGGGCGTCGTTGAAGTAGGCCGGGACGGTGATGACGGCGTCGGTGACAGTCTCGCCCAGATACTTCTCGGCGTCGGCCTTCATCTTTGCGAGCGTCATGGCGCTCACCTGCTCGGCGGTGTAATCCTTGCCCTCGATGTCGACGACGGCACGGCCACCCTGGCCCTCCTTGACCTCGTACGGCACGGTCTTGATCTCAGAGGTGCACTCGGAGTACTTGCGGCCCATGAAGCGCTTGATGGAGAACACGGTGTTCTTGGGGTTGGTGACAGCCTGGTTCTTAGCGGCCTTACCCACGACGCGGTCGCCGTCGGCGCGGAATCCCACGACGGACGGGGTGGTGCGGTCGCCTTCGGCGTTCACGATAATGGTCGGAGAACCGCCCTCGAGGACGGCCATTGCGGAGTTAGTAGTACCAAGGTCGATACCAAGAATCTTGCCCATTAGAAATTCCCTCTCTCTTGTGCGTTTGCACCGACTCGGCGGTCTGCCGCGCGGTGTTTCGGCTTGTCTTTCAGGATGTAGTGTATCCCCTTATGGGCCGGAATATACAAAATCTAAGTCAATTCATATAAGATTTCTTATTGCTGAGAGTTTAGGTTCTTAAATGCGCAGGTAGATGCGCTAATTGAGTTCTCGGCAAATCTATCGAGATCTATGTAGAGATGGCTGAGGTGTGAGCCTGAAGCCGTACAGGGGGCCTTGGAGCGACCCCGGGGGAAGCGCGACCCAGTCTGAGCGTAAATTCTGGGACACAGTTTCCGCTGGGCGGTCCAACCGGAAACTGTATCCCGTTTTTCGGCCAAATAACGGGATGCCCTTTCCGCAGGCGCGCTCAATAGCTCAATATTTCAAGTCACCTTTAGCTAACATTTGCGCAGCTCAGCGGCCCCACCTGCGCGTTTTTTAGTAAACCTTGGCATACTCGGCGAACGGTATGAAGATGCCGGCCAGAGGGTATTGCAAACGGTCGCTCCCGTGGTATGTTTTTGCCCGAATCAAACCGACGCGCATCGCCTGTAGCGTCGGTCAACAGAGAGGAAACTACCATGGCTCATCCCGTAATTGATGCCGACGAGTGCATCGCTTGTGGCGTTTGCGTCGACTCCTGCCCCGCTGGCGTTCTGGAGCTCCAGGACGTCGCCACCGTCGCTGACGAGGACTCCTGCGTCGCCTGTGGCGCTTGCCAGGACGCTTGCCCCGCTGGAGCGATCACCGAGATCGTCGAGGAGTAACAACTCCCGCACTTGCACACTCAAAAGTACACCGTGCACAAAAAAGGAGGCCTCCGCATCGCCGCGGAGGCCTCCTTTTTTGTGCGGATAACCAATTAGGCACCGTCGCAGGTTGCCGCTTAGGGGCGTTTGCAGCGTCGGCTACGACAGATCGTCCTCGTAGGGCATCAGGTCTGCCAAATAGCCTTTCTCCTTGAGTATGGCCTCGATCTCGTCGAGGGTTTGCTCATCCTCAGCCGCAATGCGATGGAAGTGATAGCCACTCGTCACCGTTAGTAGTGGAAAGCTCTTGCCGCTCTCGATATCGTGCAGGTAGCGCTCAACATCGCGACGATTGCGGATGTCCAGGTCGGCCGTGATCTTACCGTACACGCGGTGATTGACGATCACGTTGAGCACGGCGCCGCCGGCGTCGACGATACTCGTAAGCTCGTCGCCCGCCTGCTCCACGCTGTGGCGCACCTTAACAAGACGCGTGGGCACGGCGGGGCTACTCGCGGCTTCCTGCAGCACGTAGCCGCGGTTGGTCGCCACGATATCGTGCCCATCGGCACGCAACAGGGCAATATCCTGAACCACGACCTGACGGCTCACGCCAACCTCGCGGGCAAGCGCGCTGCCCGATACGGGCTCCGTGGCTCCCTCGAGCACGGCCATGATGGCACGGCGACGCTCGCGGGCGTCCATTATTTACCGTCCAACAGACGCAGGTGCTTAAGCGAGAGGTCGAGGATCGGCGCGGAGTGCGTCAGGGCGCCCGAGCTAATGTAGTCGACGCCCAGATCAGCCAGGGTGCGGATATTGCTGGCATCCACGTTGCCCGAGCACTCGGTCTTGGCACGACCGGCGATAAGCTCGATGGCGGCGGCCATGTCGTCATGGGTCATGTTGTCGAACATGATAATGTCGGCACCGGCCTCCACGGCTTCGCGTACCATGTCCAGGTTCTCGCACTCAATCTCGACCGTCGTGGTAAACGACGCGTGGGCGCGCGCCATCTCGATCGCGCGCGTCACGCCACCGGCGGCATCGATGTGGTTGTCCTTGAGCATGACGGCCGTCGACAGGTTGTAGCGATGGTTGCTGCCGCCGCCGATCTCAACCGCCGCCTTCTCGAAAACGCGCATGCCCGGCGTGGTCTTGCGTGTGTCGACAAGCGCGGTCTTGGTACCCTCGAGCGCCGCTGCCATTCTGTGCGTATAGGTGGCGATACCGCTCATGCGCTGCAGGTAGTTGAGCGCCACGCGCTCGCCCGAAAGCAGCACGCGCGCATCGCCGCGCACCTGGCCCACGTGGTCGCCGGCGTGCACCTCGTCACCGTCGGCAACATCAAACAGCACCGAGCTCTGCGAATCCAGCAGCTCAAAGGTGCGGGCGAACACATCCAAGCCCGCGATGATGCCATCGGCCTTGGCGATGAGCTCCACCGTGGCGGGGCGCGCCGTGGGGCACACGCTCGCCGTGCTCACGTCCTCAAACGTAATGTCCTCGCGTAGAGCCTGCAGAATCAGATCATCGACGACGAGCTTCATGGTAATGGGATTCATGGTCTACTCCTCCACGGCCTGCGTGCCGGCGGCACGGGCCAAATCATCGATTGCCAGGGTGTCGGCGCTCAGGGCGCGATGACGGCCATCGAGCGCGGGATCGCCCGCCTGCTCCACGGCCAGCGACTCGCCGGTACGCATGTACCACGCGGCGCGACGACCCCAGACCAGTGCCTCGAGCAGGCTGTTTGATGCAAGGCGGTTCTTGCCGTGAACGCCATTGCAGGCCGTCTCGCCCGCGGCGTAGAGCTCGGGCATCGAGGTGCGGCCGTCCTTGTCGACCCACACGCCGCCCATAAAGTAGTGCTGCGTAGGCGTAACGGGAATGGGCTCATCCAGGATGTCGCGACCGTCCTCCAGGCAGCGTGCGCGAATGTTGGCAAAGTGCCCGGTCACTACATCGCGCTCGACGGGGGCAAAGCTCAGCCACTCGTGCTCGGTACCGTCCTGCTTCATCTGCTCGCGAATAGCGGCGGCGACCACATCGCGCGGCTGAAGCTCGTCGGTAAAGCGCTCACCGGCGGCATTGAGCAGAATCGCGCCCTCGCCGCGGCAGCTCTCGCTGATCAGGAACGTGCGGCCTGGCTGCGGCGAGAACAGGCCCGTGGGGTGAATCTGCACGTAGTCCAGGTGCTCCATCTTAATGCCATGCTCCTGAGCGATGTAGCAGGCATCGCCCGTAAGCTGCGGATAGTTGGTCGAGTGGTCGTATACGCCGCCGATGCCGCCCGTTGCCCACAGCGTGTGACGGGCATGGATCTTAAACGGCTCGCCGGCATGCGCGCCCTCGGCGGCATTTACCAGCTCGTCGGCGGGACGAACCGAGTTGCCCTCGTCCACGGGAACGGCGACGACACCGGCACACACCGTGGCGCCGTCACGCTCGCCCGTCAGGATGTCGGTCATGGCCACGTGCTCCAAAATCTGCACGTTATCCAGTTTGCGAACGGCCTGAAGCAGCTTGGTCGTGATCTCCTTGCCCGTAATGTCGGCATGGAAGGCAATGCGGGGGCGGCTGTGCGCACCTTCGCGGGTAAAGTCGAGGCTGCCGTCGGCCTTGCGCTCAAAGTCCACGCCCATCGCCAGCAGGTCGTTGATGACCGAGCGGCTCGAGCGGATCATGATGTCGACGCTCTCGCGGCGGTTCTCGTAGTGGCCGGCGTGCATGGTGTCCTCAAAGAAGGCATCGTAGTCCGAGCCCTCGGGCAGCACGCAAATGCCGCCCTGCGCGAGCATCGAATCGCACTCGTCGACAGCGCCCTTGGAGAGCATGATCACGCGCAAGCTCGTCGGCAGGTTGAGAGCCGCATACAGGCCCGCTACACCGCAGCCGGCAATAACGACGTCGCACTCCATATCGGGGTATTGCTTGGTTTCCACAGGAATCCTCTCCCTTGAATGTGACATAAGGGACCGTCCCTTTGTCACATCGTTTTAGCGCGCTGCGTACTCGAGCATGCGGTCGAGCGTGAGCTTGGCCTGGTCGGCAGCCTCGTCCGACACGCCGATCTGCACCTCGCCCTCGCCCGTCTCCAGGCAGCGCACGAGCTTTTCGAGCGTGATGAGATCCATGTTGACGCAGGTGGGCTGCACCGCCGGGAAGTAGAACTTCTTGCCGGTGCCCTGGCAGCGGCGCTCGAGCTCGTAGAGCACGCCGCGGACCGTCACGATGATGAACTCGCTTGCGTCCGACTCCTCGGCATACTTGATGATGCCGGCGGTGGAGCCGATGTAGTCGGCCTCGGCAAGGACGTCGGCCTTGCACTCGGGGTGTGCCAGAACGAGCGCGTCGGGATGCGCCTCCGTCGCGTCGACAATCTGCTCGACGGTGATGATGTGGTGACGCGGGCAGTAGCCGTTGTTAAGGATGACGTGCTTTTGCGGCACTTGCTCGGCCACGAAACGGCCCAGGTTCTGGTCGGGAATGAACAGGATGTGCTGCTGCGGCAGCTCGGACACGATCTTGACGGCGTTGGAGCTGGTGACGCACACGTCGCTCCAGCTCTTGATCTCGACCGTCGAGTTGACGTAGCAGACTACGGCAAGGTCGTCGCCGTACTCGGCGCGCGCCGCGTCGACCGTCTCGCGCTTGACCATGTGCGCCATGGGGCAGTCCGCGCCCGGCTCGGGCAGCAGCACGGTCTTGGTGGGGTTGAGCAGCTTGGCGCTCTCGCCCATAAACTCCACGCCGCATAGCACGATGGTCTGCTGCGGCAGGCTCTTGGCGAGCTTTGCCAGGTAGAAGCTGTCGCCGACGTAATCGGCCACAGCCTGAACCTCGGGCGCCACGTAATAGTGCGCCAGGATCACCGCGTCACGTTGGGTTTTTAGTTGCTGAATGGCCTCGACGAGCTCTGCGGGCACCAGTGCCGCGCGCTCCGTTGCCGTCGTTGCCGATGCTAGGCCGGCCGCAATATCGCGTGCAAGCTCCGACGCATCCATGTTCGCGCTCTGTGCCATCAAGGCCCCTCTCTATTGGCGAATCTTGGGGCTTTAGTATGACACCTAGGTTTACAGCTGACAAGACAGCTGTAAACCTAGGTGTAAAGTTGAAATAAAGATTCAATCATGCGGCGGGTCCATTTTCGGACTGGCAAGCTCAGGATAGTCGAGCTCTCGATAGCGCAGGGGGCATCTTTCGCCACCGCAATACCGTTCCGCGCGAGTTGCGCACCGTGGGGCGCAAATGGGGTGCACCTCCGTGAGCGGCAAGCGTCCGGTATGGCAAAATCGAACTACTAAGGGGGCCGAATGCTCAAGATTATTGCCTGCGACGACGACGTCGCTTTTCTAGATAGACTGCACCGAATGATCGACCGTTGGTCGAGCGAGACGGGCACGGCGGTCGACGTTGCGCTCGTCACGCGCGGCGAGGACCTGCTGGCCCGCCACGCCGCGTCGCGCGCCGACATCATCCTGCTCGATATGATCATGCCGCTCGTCAACGGCATGGACACCGCACGCGAGCTGCGCCAGTCCGACACCGCCGTGCGCCTGGTGTTCCTCACCTCGTCGCCCGAGTTTGCGCTGGAGTCCTACGAGGTCCGCGCCTTCGACTACCTGCTCAAGCCCGTGGCATACGAACGCCTGGCGCAGCTGCTCGACGAGCTTTCGAGCATGCGCCCATCGGCGACCGACGAGCTCGTCATCAAAACGTCCTTTGGCTACCATGCCCTGCGCTTGTCCGACATCGAATATGCCGAGGCGCGCAACAAGCACGTGGTCTTCCATCTGCGCGACGGACGCGATATCGAGGCGCTCGAGTCGTTCCGCAGCGTCGAGGACCGCTTGGCGCAAAACGCGGTCTTCTTTAAATGCCATCGCAGCTACCAGGTCAACCTGCGCAACATCGATCATTTCGATCGGACGGAGATCGTCATGCGCTCGGGCGCGAGCATTCCGCTTTCGCGCAGCAGCAAGCAGGGTTTCCAAGATGCCTACTTTGCGGTGCGTTTTGAGGGCGGGAGGTGCTGATGCCTGCATCGGTCGAAATGGTTCTTTGGGCGATTCACCACGCCACGACGCTGCTCTTTGGCGTTTTTGCCTCGGCGGCGCTCTGCGGTGTCGAAATCAATCGACGCCATGCGCTCGAATTGCTGGGGATCGGTGCCGCAACCGGCGCCGCCTTCTCGATCGCTAACGCCGTTGGCGGTGAGCTGTTTGCGCGGCAGGCTTACCCGCTCGTCGTGCACCTGCCGCTTATCGTCTACCTATGCGGGCGCTACCGTTTAAGTCCGCTGCTCGCGGCATTGGGCGTCACCAGCGCCTACCTGAGCTGCCAGTTTAGCAACTGGATGGGTATCGCCGCATTTGCCGCGACCGATTCTCAGATTGCATACTACCTTGCGCGCATTGCAACCACGCTCGGCGTCTTTGCCGTCCTCCTACACTGGGCCGGCGATATCGGTCCGCGTCTGGCGATTAAAAGCCCCACCGAGCTGGGCATTCTTTTAATTCTGCCGCTCGTCTACTACATCTTTGACTATGCCACCAACGTCTACACCACGCTGTTCCACTCGGGCTCGGTGGTGACCGTTGAGTTTTTGGCCTTTGCCCTTTGCGCCTTCTACCTTATGTTTCTCACCGTCTATCTGCGCGAATACGAGGCAAAGGAAGTCGCCGAGCGTGAGCGATGGATGCTCGAGACGCGCGACAACTCCGCCATCAAAGAGCTCGAGGCCTGGCGCCAATCCGGACGCGAGCTGTCGATTCTTCGCCACGACATGCGGCACTTCCTGCGCGGCCTGGCCGTTTTAATTGAGGAGGGCCACACCGACGAAGCGCTCGATCGCATCGATGAGCTCTGCGAGGCCAACGACCGCACTGCCGTGCGCCGCTACTGCGCCAACGAGACCGTCAACATCGTGCTTTCATCATTTAGCTCGGATATCAACAAGCACGGCATCGCCGCCGACCTGCGCGCCGCCGTGCCCGAAACCGTTCGCGTGAGCGATACCGACCTGTTCAGCGTACTTTCGAATGCCCTGGAAAATGCCATCATCGCCGCAAGCGCCGCCCCCGAAGGCAAACGCTTTGTCGACCTTGACCTGCGGCTTGAGGACGGCCAGCTGCTGCTTTTGGTTTCCAACACGTTTGGACGCGCGCCGCGCATGGTCGACGGCATGCCCGTGAACCAACATGCCGGTCACGGTTTTGGCACCAAGAGCATTAAGCTTGCCGTTGAGCGCATGAACGGCAACTGCCAGTTCCGCATCAACGGCGACCGATTTGAGCTGCGCGCCGTGATGTAGGGGCGCGACACTGGACTCGCGGCGCAGCTCAACCGCCCGGGTCGCCTTGCCGGCGCAGGCCTGCTACAGCGGAGCCGCCGCCGGGGTCAGCTGCTTGATGTAGGCCCACATGCGCTGCTTGGCGGCCTTGTCGGTGAGCGCCGCCTCAAAGCCATCGAGCGCGAGTACGCGGCGGCCCTGCACGTGGGCGACCAAGCCGGGTTTGAGCATGGCGGTATCGAAGTCGTCGATTGCCACGAGCATGTCGGCATAGGTCTCGCGCATGGTATCGGCCGCGCTGTTATCCAGCAGCAGCACTGCCTCAGGGTCCAGGGCCTCCAGCGCCTCGCGGAACAGCTCACACGGCAGGGCCTCGCCCACCGCGACCGTCCCGTTACCCGCACCGGCAACGCTTGCCAGCGCACAGAAATCCTCGGGCGCATAACCGATGGCCCCGAGCGCCTTGCGCAGCGCGGCACCATCCGCGCCGGCGGCAAGCTCGCCGCCTGAGCGCTCGGCCTCATCCAAATCGCCTTTGACCAGCACGATCGGCGAGCACGCATTGCCCGCGATGCGCACGCCACGCGCCGCAAGCGACGCGAGCTCCTGCTCGGTGGCCTGGGCGATGGCTTCTTTTTTCTGGCTTTGTGACATAGGTATGCGCTCTCCAATCGTTTGCGTGCCCACCATTATTTGACACTCCCCATGGCTAAAGCCAGGGGATTCTTGCTTCACCGAGAATTGCCTAGACTGCGCATGCAGCCGTAGGTCTTACGCCCTCTCCACAAGCGTTTGCGGCATCCGCCGCGGTTCCCGCATGCCCTGCGGTACCTTCCAGGATTCTCCTTCCCTCGCGGGCGATGTTGACGGCGGCATTTAGGTCGCGGTCGTGACGCATGCCGCACGCGGGACAGTCCCATACCCGTTCGGCCAGCGTCAGTCCCCTGTAGACGTAACCGCATGCGGAACACGTCTTGCTGGACGGATAGAACCTGCCCACCCTTACGAAGCCGCGCCCCGACCATGCGCATTTGTACTCGAGCTGGCGCGCCAGCTCCGACATGGCGGCATCGCCCACGGCCTTGGCGAGGCGGCGGTTCCTCTGCATGCCCCTGACGTTCAGGTCCTCGACCGCGATGTTTTGGCTTTCTCTCACCGCATGCGTCGTGAACTTGTGCAGGGCGTCCTTCCGCCGGTTGGCCACCTTCTCGTGCGCCCGCGCGACCCTGACACGCTGCCTGGCGCGATTTGCGGAGCCCTTCCGCTTGCGCGAGAGCCGTCGCTGCTCCCGTGCCAGCTTCCTCTCGCTCCTCTGCAGGTTTCTGGGGTTGGGCAGGCGCTCCCCCGTGGAGCAGGTGGCTATGTCGTGTATCCCCGCATCGACCCCCAGGAATCCGACGGTCGGGGCCGGTGCATCCGTGGCGGGGACGTCCGCGCAGCATATCGCCACGTAGTACTTGCCGCTCGGCACCTGCTTGACCGTCGCGGACAGGACGCGCCCCTCCACGGGACGGCTCACCCGTGCCCTGACGGTCCCCAGCTTGGGCAGCCTCACGTGCCTGGCGTCGATTATCCCGACGCCGTTCGTGCGGTAGCTCTTCCTCCCCGCGCGTTTGGACTTGAACTTCGGAAAGCCCACCTTGCCTGGTGCGCGGAAGAAGTTCCTATATGCCTTGTCCAGGTCGCGCAGGGACTGCTGCAGCGCCATGGAGTCCACCTCGGAGAGCCACGGCGCGTCCGTTTTCTTCCAGGCGGGGATCTGGGTGATGTAGGAGTTGATGTGCTTCGATTTGCCCGTCCGCGCGTACTCGTCCCGCCTCATCGCCAGCACCCTGTTGTAGACCCAGCGACAGCAGCCGAAGGTCTTCTGCAGGAGGGCCTCCTGATCGGCGCTCGGGTATATGCGGTACTCGAAGCTCTTGTCCATGGCCCTCATGCGTTCTTCTGGTCCTCGATATATTGCCTGACGGTCTCGGGCGTCGCCCCGCCGACGGTCGAGACGAAGTAGCTG
>JAJWXI010000004.1:19275-37550 GCA_021641225.1 Collinsella aerofaciens
GCTTGCGCTTCAGCTGCGGGAACTCGGTGCGCAAGTCATCGCTCGTCCTGCCTTTGATGCGCTTTACGGCCCGGTGGATGCCGAACTGGGGGTCGACCGAGATGAGCATGTGCACGCGGTCGGGCATGACCTCGATTTCCCTTATCTCGAAATCGAGCTCTTCCGCAACCTCGTGCGCAATCTCCTTGAAGCGGGAGTCGATGCCGTCCACGAGCACCTTTCTGCGGTATTTCGGGCAGAAGACCACATGGTAGTCGCAGCTCCAGACTATGTTGTCGTTGCTTCTGTATCTATCCATACAAACAGTATACCACTTGCAGCCGTATATGTATATCGGCTGACGCCGATGCGCCTTATATCCACATATCTGAAGAAAGGGGTTTTGCGGCGCTTTTGATAAAAGAGCCGCCCGCGAGTGGTTGCTTTGCGAGCCGCTGGGTATAAGCACGGTCGTACTGAGTTTTACGCGGCCAAGCCGCGTCGCATTATGGAGGTCACCATGGCTGACATTAAGCAGATCACCCCCGAGAACTTCGACGCCGTCGTCAACGATAGCCTGCCCGTACTGGTTGATTTTTGGGCCCCGTGGTGCGGCCCATGTCGTTCGCTCTCGCCCATCGTTGACGAGGTAGCTGATGAGCTGGCCGGCAAGCTTGCCGTCGCCAAGTGCAACGTCGACGACAACCAGGACCTCGCCATGAAGTTTGGCGTCATGAGCATCCCCACGCTGATCGTCTTTAAGAATGGCGAGGAAATTGACCGCTCGGTTGGCGCGCTGCCCAAGGCAAGGCTGCAGGCGCTGCTGGAGAAGCACCTGTAATACGCCGGTCGCACGCTGCCGTCCGTGAGCGGATTTGCACCGCTCGCCGGAGTGCCGGGTACGCCCCGCGTAACCACGGATAGTATGGTAGGTACAAACAGCCCCCAGTGAACGGGTGCGGGTCAGACGGACTCGCACCCGTTTTCTTATGCGGCGCTGCTTAGAGCGGGCGTAGTAGAATCTGAACCACTGGATTGCCCCGTACAAAAGGAGATTTTCCATGCATGATGTTGGAATGAACATGAGCCAGCTTGCCATGAGCGTCAAGCAGGTCGACGACACGATCGAGCTCGCTCACGAGTGGAGCCATCAGCTGCTGCATGCGACCGAGAACTTTGATATGGAGCGCATCGGCGCCAAGCTCGAGGCCGCCATGGCCGCGCTGCACGAGGCCCACGACGCGCTCGAGGGCTACGAGGAGGCCATCGAGGCCGATCACAACTCCGTCGGCTCCGTAAAGCTGGTGTAACGTGGCCGAGCACGAGCACGCTAACGGCTGCGAGCACGCACATGATCACGGCGCGGGCGCCGAGGCGAGCTGCCGTTGCAGCGGCCCCAACTCCGAGCTGGTCCGCTTTTCGGTCACCGCACCCGATGACCTGCTGCGCCGCTTTGACAAGCAGATTGCGCGCCGCGGCGATGTGGCCAACCGCTCCGAGGCCGTACGCGACCTGATTCGCGCCTCGATCGCCAAGGAGCAGATGCGCACGCCCGACGAGCAGGTCATCGGATCGCTCACCATGATTTACGACCACCACACCGGCGACTTGACGCGCCGCCTGGACGAGGTGCAGCACGACTACACCGACGAGATCGTCTCGACCATGCATGTGCACCTGGATCACCACAACTGCCTGGAGATTCTGGCGCTCAAGGGTCGCGGCGAGCGCGTCTACGAGCTGGCCGACCGCCTGCTGGGCCTTCGCGGCGTTAAGCACGGCGAGCTCACGTGTGCAGCCACCGGACAAAGTCTAGAACTGTAGCGCACCTGCCAAAAAGGGACAGGTTTGTTTTGGCAGGTCTAACGTTTTACCTACCAAAATAAACCTGTCCCTTTTTGGTCGGTTTTGACGAGGGAGGGCCGCATGCGGCATGTGCATATCCATGTAACGGGCATTGTGCAGGGCGTTGGCATGCGGCCGTTTGTGTATCGCGAGGCCATGACGCACGACATTTGCGGCTGGGTGCTCAACGCGGGCGACGGCGTGCATGTCGAGGCGCATGCTTGCGCCGAGGCACTTGAGGACTTTGTTGCAGCGCTTTCGGAGCACGCGCCTGCGGCGGCTCGTGTGGAGCATGTCGAGGTTGCCGAGCTGGCGGCTGGCGCTTGGGATGCCGCTGACGAGCAGGACTTTCGCATTGTGGCGTCGCAGGACCAGACCGCGCACACGACGCTCATCTCGCCCGATATCGCCACCTGCGATGACTGTCTGCGCGAGCTGTTCGACCCCGCCGACCGACGCTTTCACTACCCCTTTATCAACTGCACCAACTGCGGACCGCGCTTTACCATCATCCGCTCGCTACCTTATGACCGAACGGCCACCTCGATGGACCGCTTTCCCATGTGCCCCACCTGCGCCGCGGAGTATGCCGACCCGCTCGATCGGCGCTTCCATGCGCAGCCCGATGCCTGCTTTGATTGCGGGCCGCATATTACGTGGCGTGAGGTTAACCGCGACGGAAAACCGGCGGTCGCTGGCGCAACGCCGGTCATCGGCTCCACGCGCGAAACCAGCGACGCCATTATTGAGCGTTGCGCCGAACTGCTTGGCTGCGGCGGCATCGTCGCCATCAAGGGGCTGGGCGGATTTCACCTGGCGTGCAACGCCGCCAACGAGCAGGCGGTGACCAAGCTGCGCCGTCGCAAGCGGCGCAGCAACAAGCCACTCGCCGTCATGGTGCGCAGCCTGGGCGACGCCGAGCGCCTGTGCCATATCGACGATGCCGAGCGCAACCTGCTGACCGGCAGCGTCCGCCCCATTGTGCTGCTGCGCCGACGCGCCGCTGGCAGCGACACCCACGGCTCCCCCGACGTCCTCGAGCTCGCGCCATCTGTCGCGCACGACCTGCCCGAGCTCGGCGTCATGCTCCCCTACACCCCGCTCCAGCATTTGCTGCTCGCCGCAGCCGCAGCCCGTGACATGCACGCACTCGTTATGACCAGCGGGAACTTGAGCGAAGAACCTATCGAAACCGACGACAATCTTGCATGGGAGCACCTTGTTGCCGCCGGCATCGCCGACGCACTGCTCGGCAACGACCGCGCGATCCTCTCGCGTTACGACGACTCCGTGGTGCGCGCGGTCGACGGCGCCACTATGCCCGTGCGCCGCGCCCGTGGCTATGCGCCGCAACCGCTACCGCTACCGACGATCGATGCCGCCGCGCCCTGCGTGCTCGCCTGCGGGCCGCAGCAAAAGGCAACGATCGCACTCACGCGCGATGATCCGGACTGCCCGGCGTCCTGTTTTGTGTCGCAGCATATCGGCGATGTCGAAAACGGCGCGACCTTCGACGCCTGGAACGCCGCGCGCACGCGCTTGGAAGACCTCTTTGATCTGGCGCACGCCGCTCTGGCCTGCGATTTGCACCCCGGATATCTGTCGAGCCAGTGGGCACGCGAGCAGGCACGGGAACAGGACCTGCCACTTGTCGAAGTCCAGCACCATCATGCGCACATTGCGAGCGTAATGGCCGAAGCTATCGCCGCAGGCCAGCTTGCGCCCGACGTGCACGTCCTCGGCATCGCCTTCGATGGAACGGGTGCCGGCACCGACGGCACCATATGGGGCGGCGAGTTTCTTATCGCCGGCCTCGCCGATTTTGAGCGCGCCGCGCACCTGCGCACCTGGCCGCTGCCCGGTGGCGCCGCATCCGTGCGCGATGCTCGGCGCAATGCGTTCTCCCTGCTCAGCGAGCTCGGTTTGATCGAGCACCCGGGTGCCGCGGGACTTTTGAGTCGTCTCGACGAGCAAACGCGCAGCGTGACGGCAACGATGATCGAGCGAAACATCAACAGCCCGCGCACGAGCAGCATGGGCCGCCTGTTTGACGCCGCAGCCGCGATGCTGGGCATCTGCGGCACTGCAACCTATGAGGGCGAGCCCGCCATCGAGCTCGAAGCCGCCGCTTGGCGTGCGCTCGGCGGAAAAAGCGCCTCTTCTACCGATAGCCTGGCTGGTGCATCAACACCTGCCGACGGCTCCCCGATTTTGGATTCCCAGCCACTTTTTGAGGCGCTTTTGAGTGGAATCGAGGCCGGTGCTCCGGCCGACAAGCTCGCGCTCGGCTTCCATATCGTCATTGCGCGTGCGTCGGCCCAAGTCGCAAGCGAAATCTGCGCTCGCGAAGGCATCGACACCGTCGCGCTCTCGGGCGGCGTATTCATGAACCGACTTTTGCTTCGTTTCCTCACGCGCGAGCTCAAAGACGCAGGGCTCACTGTCTTGGTTCCCCAGACCGTGCCCGTCAACGATGGCTGCATCGCCTACGGGCAGGCGGCCATCGCACGCGCTCGCCTTGCGCAGACCGCGCCGCGATAGGCAGTTCGGCCAGCCCGTGCGCCGCCGTCTCACAGGTGTAACGCGTTTGCCCGCAACCCCCGCGAGCGCTACCATCAATTGATGGATTATTAAGCGCCTATCCAGCGCAAAGCGTATAAAAGGGGAACAAAATGTGCCTTGCCGTTCCCGGTAAAGTAGTCAAACGCGACGACGACCTCAAAGCCACCGTCGACATGATGGGCATCGAGCGTCCCGTGTCGCTGCGACTCGTGCCGACGGCGCAGGTGGGCGACTATGTTCTCGTGCATGCCGGCTTTGGCATCCAGATCGTCGACGAGCAGGAAGCGCAAGAGACGCTCGAACTCGTCAACGCCATGACCGAGCTGGTCGAAGAAGACCAGCTCGCCACCAACCCGGCCGAGGCATACTAGTGGCGGTCGAGCAGCCGGCGCGCTCCGGTATCGACTTTTCGGCATTCCGCAATCCCAAGCTTGCCCGCGAACTCATCGAGCGCATTTATGGGCTTGTCGGCGACCGCCGCATCAACCTTATGGAAGTCTGCGGCACGCATACGGTGAGCATCGGTCGCTACGGCTTTCGCTCCATCATGCCGGCCGGGCTCAAGCTGCTGAGCGGTCCGGGCTGCCCCGTCTGCGTCACCGCCAACCGTGACATCGACCACGCAATCGCACTCGCCAAGATGGATGGCGCCATCATCACCACCTTTGGCGACATGATGCGCGTGCCCGGGTCGTCTACCTCGCTCGCCGCACAAAAGGCGGCGGGGCGTGACATCCGCATCGTCTACTCCCCGCTCGACGCGCTCGATATTGCCGAGCAAAACCCCGACCGCCCGGTCATCTTTATGGGTGTGGGCTTTGAGACCACGACGCCCACCATCGCCGCCGCCATTTTGGAGGCAGATGTGCGCGGGCTCCAGAACTTCTCGGTCTATTGCTCCCACAAGACCACGCCGCCGGCGCTGCGCGCGATTGCCAACGACCCCGAGACGACCATCGACGGCTTTATCCTGCCGGGCCATGTCGCCACCATCGCAGGCCTGGCGCCCTTTGGCTTTTTGGTCGACGAGTTTAAGACCCCGGGCGTGGTTACCGGATTTGAGCCGGTCGATATTCTGCAGGGCATCTGCATGCTGGTTCAGATGGTTGTTGAGGGACGGCCCGCGATCGACAACGCGTACCGCCGCGGCGTCAATGCGGAAGGCAATCCCGTGGCGCGCCAGCTGGTCGAGCAGGTATTTGAGCCGTGCGATACCACGTGGCGCGGGCTGGGACCGATTGCCGCCTCGGGCCTTTCCATCCGTCCCGAGTTCTCGCGTTTTGACGCCGGCGTCCGCTATGACGTGCCGATCGAACCGACGGTCGAGCCGCGCGGATGCCGTTGCGGCGACGTGCTGCGCGGGGCCATCACACCGAGCGACTGCCCGTTGTTCGGCCACGCCTGCACGCCCGAGCATCCTGTTGGCCCGTGCATGGTGAGCTCGGAAGGCAGCTGTGCGGCGTACTACCGTTACCAAGGCTAGCCCGAACATCCCCGATTGGAGTTTTCGATATGTCTCGTACTGCCACCGATAGCACTGTCCTGCTGGGCCATGGCTCCGGCGGGCAGATGATGAAACGCATCATCGACGAGGTCTTTCTGGATGCCTTTGGGTCGCCCGAGCTGCTCGAAGGCAACGACGCCGGCGTCGCCGCGCTGCCCGGCAGCGGGCGCATCGCCATGTCGACCGACAGCTTTGTGGTGACGCCGCAGTTCTTCCCCGGTGGCAATATCGGCAGGCTCGCCGTGTGCGGAACCGTCAACGACGTCGCGACCTCGGGCGCCAACGTGCGCTATCTTTCGTGCGGTTTTATCCTCGAAGAGGGCTATCCCATGGATAAGCTACGCCAGATTGTGCAGACCATGGCCGAAACGGCATGCGAGGCAGGCGTCAAAATCATCACCGGCGACACCAAGGTGGTCGAGCGCGGCGGGGCCGACGGCGTCTACATCAATACCGCCGGCGTGGGCGAGGTGCCTGCGGGCGTGACGCTCAGCGGCGCAAACTGCAAGCCCGGAGACGTCATCCTGGTCTCGGGCACGCTGGGCGACCACGGCATCGCCATCATGAGCCAGCGCGAGGGCCTGGCGTTCTCGAGCAACATCGAGAGCGACGCCGCGCCCCTCAACCACCTGATTGCCGACGTACTGGCCGCCGCTCCCGACACACGCTGCTTCCGCGATCCCACGCGCGGAGGCCTGGCGTCCACGCTCAACGAGTTTGCGCAGGCCAGCGACGTTGCCATGGAAATCGATGAGGACGCCGTGCCCGTGCGCCCCGACGTGCAGGCCGCCTGCGAGATGCTCGGCTACGACGTGCTGCAGGTGGCAAACGAGGGCAAGATGGTCGCCGTGGTGCCAGCCGAACAGGCCGACGCGGCGTTAGCAGCCATGCGTGCCGCCCGCTACGGCGAGAACGCCGCCATCATCGGTCGCGTGCTGCCGGTCGCCGAAGGCGCTCGACCCGCCGTTCGCGTGCGCACCGGCTGGGGCTCGACCCGCATCCTCGACATGCTCGTGGGAGAGCAGCTGCCGAGGATTTGCTAGCGGCAAAGACTTGCGGCTGGCGCAGCGCAGGTCGAGGCTGCTACAGATATTCAGATTCCAGGCACGCTCGACACGCAAGCCCAGTATCATGGGGTGCGCTTTACAACTCAAACGGCAGGAGCACCCATGGCAGCAGCCTATTCCCATGTGATCTTTGATCTGGACGGCACCATCCTCAATACGCTCGAGGACCTGGCGGCCGCCGGCAACCATACCTGCGAGATGCACGGCTGGCCCACATTTGCCGTGGACGAGTACCGCTACAAGGTGGGAAACGGCATGCTTAAGCTGGTCGAGCGTTTTATGCCTGCCGAGTACGCGGGCGACGGCCGCATGTTTGAGCAGACGCTTGCCGAGTTTAGGGCCTATTACGGCGAGCACAAGGAAGACCACACCGCTCCCTACGATGGCACGATCGAGATGCTCGACCGCCTGCGCGCCGCGGGCATTCAGCTTGCCGTGCTCACCAACAAGGACCATATTTCGGCGGCCCCGCTTATCGAAAAGTACTGTGGTCCCGATCGTTTTGCGCTGGTGCAGGGTCGTGTCGACGCGTTTCCGCCCAAGCCCGAGGCACCCGTCACGCTGCATGTGATGGAAGAGCTGGGCGCTGACCCGGCGACCACGCTCTACGTAGGCGATTCGAATGTCGATGTTCTGACCGGCCACAACGCCGGCCTTAAGAGCGCAGGCGTCACCTGGGGCTTCCGCGGCCGAGCAGAGCTGGAGGCCGCCGGCGCCGACTACGTGGTGGATAGCCAAGACGAACTTGCCGCGCTGATCCTGGACGAATAGCAGGGCTGTCGCCCCGTTCAGCCGTCGCGATTCTGCCATGCGGAAAGCATCCCGTTTTGACGCCTCAAAATGGGATGCGCTTTCCTTTTGAGCCTCGTTGGGAAACTACATCCCGTTCTGAAGCAATATTCCGGGACGCATTTTCCGCAACCCACCCCAACCGGAAAATGCGACCCGGTATTCAGCCAAAAACCGGGCCGCATTTTCCCGAGCAGTCGCGATGCGCTGCCTTTCTCACGGATATAGTTGTTGGGGACGTTCTTAAACGACTAGTCATTCAAGAACGTCCCCAATGACTACAAACAAACCTGACCCCTTTGCACCAATCCCAACAATGGCAACGCCGATGTACTGGCAAAGCCAGCGAGCGGCGTCCAGGACGAACAAGTTGGCATGAAAAAGGCGAGGCATTGACCTTCTGGTCATGCCTCGCCTTTTGAATGACAAATTGTCGTCCTGGGCGGCGCGCAGCGTCGAGCCGTTACGCGGTTCGTAGAACCGCGTAACTAGTTAGCTCAGCATCGCATCCATCATCTCGGAGTTGACGGAGTCGTCGGCAGACCACTCGCCGTCGTCGTTGCAGGTGTACTTGAAGATAACCGTGGTCTTCCTGGGCTCGGTGGCCTTGGTCACATCGACCATCACCTCGCCAGCCATCTTGTACAGCTCGTCATCGGAAGGCATCGCATCAAGCGCAGCGACCTGCTCCTGATACTGGGTGGAGAAGTCCTCGACGATCTTGTTCATAGACTTGCAGGTGATGGAGACCTCGGCGGTTGCAACGCCCTTGTCCTCGTCGACCGTCACGTCGCCGATCTTGTAGTCAAAGCCCTCGAGATAGGTCTTGGCATACTCCTTGGGATCGATGCCCAGCTGCTCGAACTCGTCACCCGAAGCCTCTTCCAGACCAGAGAGGAAATCGTCGCCACCGTTTTTGACCTCATCGAACTGAGTCGTAAGGTCCTCGGTGATGAGTTCTTCGATCGAGGGGCCTCCGCAACCGGAAAGCACGACCACGCATGCAACCAAGACGGCCATGAGGGGCGCAAGCAGCAGCTTCTTTTTCATGTTGTCCTCCCAATAAGCGGCACCGTGCTTCCCAACACGGCGCACGTTGTAATAAGTAAGCTCATACTATCCACTTATGAACACCCCCGACAGCACGAAAGCGCGGTCGGTTCGTTTTAGCGTCCGAACGGTCTGCGAGTCCGCTCAGCGTGCAATAAAGCGCATCGGTACCGTGCAATAAAAAAGGGTGGCCGGACAATCCGACCACCCCAAAACATCCTGTGAATGCCGCGATTTACTTGCGGACAACCTTGACGATAGCATCGCCGGCGGCGACAGCGGAGTCGGCCTCGACGGCGAGCTCGACATCGGCGAACTCGGCGGTGTTGGACACGGCCACGACGACGCAGTCCTTGTAGCCGGCAGCGGCGATCTTGGCGCGGTCGATCTTGAGCATGGGCTGGCCGGCCTTCACGACATCGTCAGCCTTGACGAAGCCCTCGAAGCCGTCGCCGTTCATGTTGACGGTATCGACGCCAACGTGCACCAGGACCTCGATGCCGCTATCGGACTGCAGGCCCACAGCGTGACCCATGGTGACGGTAACCTTGCCGTCGCAGGGGGCATAGACCAGATCGTCCTCGGGCCACACGGCGCAGCCCTTGCCCAGAACCTCGCCACCAAAGACGGGATCAGGCACATCGGCCATCTTGATGACCTTGCCTTTGACGGGCGAGCACAGCACGTCGGCGCCGGCAGAAGCAGAGATGGAGGCCGGAGTAGCGGCAGCCGCAGGCTCAGCCTTCTTCTTGAACATGTCAAACAGACCCATACGTTTTCTCCTCTTGATTAAGCGCAACGTAGTGCGCATGCCTATGGTGATTATAGTGCCAAATGGACCAAAAACTAAGGTGGGAAGTCGAATCGAGGACCTCGCCGACGTCTTTGTCCCATCGATACCCGTTTTGTTGATTAACCCTCGATGAGCCCCAAGTGCACAAAGGCATTCCAGATGCCATCGTCGTCGACATCGGTGGTCACGAAATCGGCTGCCGCCCTGCACTCGTCGCCGCCCGATCCCATGGCCACGCCCGTGGCGCACGCCTCGAACATCGGGATATCGATCTTGGCATCACCGAAGGCCACGGTATCGGCGCGGTCGGCGTCCAGATGCTCGAGCAGCGTGTCGACGGCATGTGCCTTGGTGATGCCGCGCACGCCCATGTCGCCAAAGAGCGCCGTCTCGCCCGCGCCGCCCCAGGTGTGACACTCAAGGTCTGGGAACTCCTCGATGCTATCTAGGTGGTCCTGATAGCTCGACAGGATAAAGCTCACCTTGTTGAGGTCGTCGCGGTAGAGCGGCGCGCCGTAGACCATGCCGTGCATGACGTCGTCGGTCTCGAGCGTATCGGCACCCTCCACGCCCTTGCGGCCGGCATAGGTCCTCAGCACCGGGCGCGCCGCCTCGCGAAAGTGCTCACTCGCGAACAGGCCGTTGTTGCTCTCGAGATAGAACTCGAGGCCGCGGCCGTGCAGCCAGTCGACGATGTGGCGACACTGGTCGGCGGTGATGAGCTGGTGCATGACCACCTCGCCCGCCGACTCGACATAAGAACCGTTGCCGCCGATCATGCCGTCGAAGCCGATAGCTTCGAGCTCGGGCGGCACCTCGGCCTTGCTGCGGCCCGTGCACATATAGGCCAGATGACCGTTGGCGCGGGCGGCCTGGATGGCCGCCACGCAGGACGCAGGAATGTTGCCCTCATAGTCAGCGATCGTGCCATCGACATCAAGGAACAGTATTTTGCGGGAGGACATAGAGCGGCCCTTTCTGGATTGGGAGGCGAAGCGCGACAGCAGTGATAAGCCCGCAGGTTGAGCAGGCGTCAGCGAGCCGGCTCCAAGTGCCCCAGGTCGCCGCGAAAGAGGAGCGACGCGTACTTCTGTACGCGAGCGACGGTTTGAGTGGCGAGATGGGGTGCTTGGGGCCGGCGCAGCGTCGACCGGTCCGGCGTTCGGTAGAACGCCGGAACCTAAATCCCCTATTCCAGGCCTTCCACACCGTTGGACTTGATGATCTTCTGGTATGCGAAGAAGCTGTCCTTGCGGCGGCGCTCGTAGGTGCCGGTGCCGTCGTCGTACTTATCGACGTGGATGAAGCCGTAGCGCTTGCGCATCTCGCCGGTGCCGGCGGACACCAGGTCGATGGGGCCCCACCAGGTGTAGGCGATCAGGTCGACGCCATCGGCGACGGCCTCGCCCATGGCCTTGATGTGGCTCTGCAGATAGGCGATGCGGTACGGATCGTGAATGGAGCCGTCCTCCTCGACCTCGTCGTAGGCGCCCATGCCGTTCTCGACCACCATCAGCGGAATCTCGTAGCGAGCGTAAATCTCGTTGAGGGCGATGCGCAGACCCAGCGGGTCGATCTGCCAGCCCCAGTCGGTGGACTCCAGGTAGGGATTCTTGCCGCCAAAGGTCATGTTGCCCTCGGTCATCTCGTGGTCCTTGTGGGTGCCCACGGTGCCGGACATGTAGTAGCTAAAGGTGTAGAAATCGACCTTGCCGTCGGCGATATCCTGCAGGTCGCCGTCCTCCATTGCGAGCTCGACGCCATTCTCGGCCCAGAAGCGCTTGGCGTAGAACGGGTACTTGCCGCGCACCTGCACGTCGGAGCAGTACCAGTTCATGGAGTTCATCTGCTGCTGCGTGGCGAACACGTCGACCGGATCGCACGTGGCGGCGTAGGAGAGGATGAAGCAATCCATGTTGCCCATCTTGAACTGCGGGTAGTGCTCGTGGGCGTAGCGCACGACGCGGCCGCTGGCCACGAACTGGTGATGCAGGGCCTGATAGCGCTGCTGAGCGGTAGTCTTGATGGCGCTCGCCGGACCCTCGAAGCCCTGGATCAGGCCAGTTTCCATCATGGCGCCCATGTCCATGGTGCCGCAGTTGATCTCGTTGAAGGTCAGCCAGAACTTGACCTTGTCCTGGTAGCGGTCGAAGACGGTCTGGCAGTACTTCTCGAAGAAGCCGATGAGCTCGCGGCTCGCCCAGCCGTTGTACTTCTCGACCAGGTGATAGGGCATCTCGTAGTGCGAGAGGGTCACGAGCGGCTCGATGTTGTGAGCGCGCAGGCAGTCGAAAACGCGGTCGTAGAAGGCGAGGCCGGCCTCGTTGGGCTCGGCGTCGTCGCCGTTGGGGAAGATACGGCTCCAGGAGATGGACATGCGGAACATGTTGAAGCCCATCTCGGCGAACAGCGCAATGTCCTCCTCGTAGTGATGGTAGAAATCGATGCCGTCATGGTTGGGATAGAAGCGGTTGGGGTCGATATCGATCGTGATCTGGCGCGGCTCCTTATAGCTGCCGCCCAGGAAGTGGTCGTCGACGGAAGCGCCGCGGCCGTCCACGTTCCAAGCGCCCTCAAACTGGTTGGCGGCGGTGGCGCCACCCCAATAGAAACCCTCGGGGAACTTGATGTTTGCCATGAGCATCTCCTTTGCATCGTGGGTCGATAAGCCGAGTATCGCCCACGCGGGAGACATGCGGAGGCGGGCGCGCCAAACCCGACACTTCTTTTCGCGCCCGCCGCCTGCCGTCGTCCCGCCCCTGACACTTCCTGATACCTGCCAAAAAGGGACAGGTTTATTTTGGTTGGTTTTATCTGGGCAAACGCTGACGATAGGCAGCCGGCGTGCAACCATAGCGCTCGGCAAACTTTTTGTAGAAGAAGCTCATGTTGGCATAGCCCGCCTCGCGCGCGGCCGCCTCCGCGGTAGCACCGGCGTCGAGCAGCGTCGCCGCGCGTGCCAGGCGGCGCTCCTGCACCAGCTGCATAAACGTGCGGCCCGTCTGCCGCTTGAGCAGCGCGCTTGCGTAGTTGGGACTCAGGTGCAGGTGGCGGGCGAGGTCATCGAGCGTGCAGTCGCGAGCATGGCGCTCGATGTAGCCCATCGCCGCCGCAACCTGCGCCGAGGGCAGCGCGGGTGCGTCCGTTTGCAGCAGGCCGGCTTCGTAGCTTTGCATGAGCTCAACCAGCAGCAGCTCAAACAGCCTCGAAACGATCTGGGGGCTCGCCGGTGTTGGCTCCAGACGCTCGCACAGCATCTCCTGCATGTAGCGGCACACGCGGCGGCTGTTGCCTGTACGGAAATGCACGTGACCTCGGTGGTCGGTTTCGTCCGTGAGGGCGTTGAGCAGGAAGCGCGACACCGCGCTTGTGGGCGAAAGGCTTTGCTCCAGACTGCGGCGAAGCATCGGCCGCGAGATGACGATGCTCAGCATGATGTCATCTTCGCCGAGCTCGCCCACGGCGTGCGGACAGGCGGCATCGAGCAGCAGCACTTCGTTCTGGGCGAGCTCGAGCGGCTCGCCGTTGACCAGCTGAGGCGCGTGGCCGCGATACACATAGCCGATTTCGACATAGTCGTGCACGTGCTCCGGCACGGGGTTGAATCGCGAGTTACGCACAACCGAAAGGCCTTCTGGCATACCCTCTTGCTGCAGGACACGCTTCGCATCGCCGATTTTTCGGACTATTCTGCCGTCAATATCTGCACTGCAGCCATGTTTGAGAATATCGGGCCAGTCATATCGCTCGCCTGCCCGGTAAGCGCGCTCGCTATCGGTCAGCCTCATCAGATGATTGTCCAAATGCGAGATATCCATTACATCACCATCGTTGATTCGGGCATAGTCTGCCGTGTTTTTGATATTAGCAGGAATGAGCGCACGACCTATCCTCGTCTTAATGAGTTTGGAAGGCTGGTTTTGTCCCGCGGCATGTGTCCGATAGTGCAGCGCACAAAGCGTAACGCGGCGTTTGCCCAGATAAAACCTGCCAAAACAAACCTGTCCCTTTTTGGTAGGTTTTGGAGGAGTGGATATGACGACATACGACAACCATGTGCTTCCGTTTTTGTGGCTAAAGGGCGAGACGCACGAAACGATTACCGAGTATCTGGAGCAGATCGCCGGAGCCGACATTCGCGAAGTCTGCCTCGAGTCGCGCACGCATCCCGAGTTTTGCCGCGACGGCTGGTGGTCCGACCTGCGTTTTATCATTGGCGAGTGCAAGCGCCTGGGGCTGAAGATCTGGCTGCTCGACGACGCGCACTTCCCCACCGGCTACGCCAACGGCGCGCTTGCGGGCGATGACGTCGACCCCGCGCTCAAGAAGACCGTGCTCAAGCATCGTACGGTCACGGTCGTCGGCCCTCAGCCGTCCACGGCCATCAAGCTCGGCAATCTCATGGATCCCACGGAGCGCTTATTGGGAGCGGCGGCTTTTGACGCCGAGGGAGCGCCGTTCGACCTTGCCATTGCCGTTGAGCAATCCGATGATGGCACGCCCGCTCGCCTGCGCTTTGACGCACCCGCTGGCGTCACCACCGCCGAGCTCTATGTCACCAGCCAAAAGACCGGCTTTCGCGATGAGTACATCAATATGGTCGACGCCGCGTCGTGCCGCACGCTCATCGACGCCGTCTACGAACCCACGTTTGAGCACCTTGGTGACGAGTTCGGCAAGACCATCTTGGGCTTTTTCACCGATGAGCCGGGCTTTATGAACGAGAAGGGCACCACGCTTGACGATGCTTCTACCAGTAGCTTTATCGGGCGAGGCGACCTAGCACTGCCGTGGTCGGACGAGCTTGCCCGCCGCCTGCACGATGCGCTTGGCGAGGGCTGGCTCACCGAGCTGCACGGCCTTTGGACACGCGAGGCAGACGGCGCCCAGGTTCGCCACGCCTATATGGACCTTGCCACGCAGCTCTACCGCGCGTGCTTTGACGAGCAGATCGGCGACTGGTGTCGCGCGCACGGCGTCATGCACATTGGCCACGTGATCGAGGACAAGAGTTGCCACACGCGCCTGGGTCAGGGCGCGGGACATTACTTCCGCGCGGTCGCGGGGCAGGACATGGCGGGCATCGATGTTGTCATCAATCAGCTCGTCCCCGGCATCGACCGTGGGCACTACAGCTATTTCCACGGCGCGTGGAACATGGAGTTCTTTACGTACGCGCTTGCCAAGCTGGGCTCTTCGGCCGCGCGCCTCGACCCCAAAAAGCAGGGGCGTTGCATGGCCGAGGTCTTTGGCGCCTTTGGCTGGCACGAGGGCCTGCGCGAGATGAAATGGATTGCCGACCATATGCTCGTCCGCGGTATTAACTGGTTTACGCCACACGCGTTTAGTATGGCCCCCTTCCCCGATTGGGACTGCCCACCGCATTTTTACGCACACGGCAACAACCCGCAATGGCCGCACTTTGGCCAGCTCATGCGCTATATGAATCGCACGGCAACGCTCCTTTCGGGAGGCAACGCCGCTCGCCCCGTCGCCATCCTGTACCATGCCGATGCCGAATGGGCCGGCAACGCCATGCCCATCGAGCGCGTAGCGGCAGAGCTCACACGAGCGCAGATTGACTTTGATTTTGTGCCGGCAGAGGCTTTTGAGAATGAGGGGCGTTACGAGGTTTCGATTGCCGATGGGACGTTTGCCGTTAATGGCTGCCGTTATCAGGCGTTTGTTCTGCCCGGAGCCTCGTTTATTGGCGCTGCTACGACGGAGGCGGCGAGACGCATGATGGCCGCGGGCGTTATGGTGCTTGCCGTCGACAAGGTGCCGAGTGCGCTCTATGACGCGGATGGCGCGGCCGAGCTGGACGGGCTTACGGCGACGCCGCTTGCCGGCGTGGCGGACGTGCTGGCAGCCGCGGGACTGCAGACCGTTGTGACCGATACGCCCCAGCCCTGGTTGCGCGCACTGCGCTACGAGCGCGCCGGGGAGACCTATGTGATGCTAGTCAACGAGCATCCGCGTGAGAGCATTCGCTGCACGGTTACACTTGCTCGAGGCGAGCGCCTTTGCGGCACGCGCCTCGACCTGCTGAACGGCACCGAGCCCGTTACGTTTGACGGCGCGTTGGAGCTAGAGCCCTTCGAGAGCCGCATTGTTGTTCTGGGGACAAACGGCGAAGTCGAATCCAATAGCAGCGCGGACACGAGCTCAAGCTCGGATGGTGCGCCCGTCCTCGATATCGACGGTCCCTGGACCGTCGCCCTCTCCCCCGCCGGCAGCGACGGAACCTTTGGCGAGCCGCAAAAGCTCGAGGGCTTGTGCGATCTCACGGCCGAGCTGTTCGCCGGCACCTGCGGCACGTACCGCTACCACACGTCGTTCGAGCTGGCCGATGACCTCGCCGACACTGCCATTGACCTGGGTGATGTCTACGAAGTCGCGACGCTCACGCTCGATGGACGCCCGCTCGGCACGCGCATCTGCCCGCCCTATCGCTTTGCGACGGGCGCGCTTGCCGCCGGCACGCACGAACTCACCATCGACGCCATCAACACACTCGACCATACGATTCCCGACATTTTCGCCCTCACCGAGCCCATCGCCCCCAGCGGCGTCCTTGGCCCCGTTACCCTTCGCGGACAAAACCTGCCAAAATAAACCTGTCCCTTTTTTGCAGGTTTGGCGAGTGCGGGAGTTCGAATGGATATCAAACGCAAGATTACCGAGGCGCGGGGCCTAACCCCTACCGAGCAACAGCTCGGCATCTCGGCCCTTGCCATGGGCGAGGACATCCGCGGGCTTTCCATTAAGGAGTTTGCCGCCCACACCAATGTTTCGGTCGCGAGCGTGCACCGCTTTTGCAAAAAGCTCGGCCTCGAGGGCTTTAAGGACCTCAAGGTCGAGCTCATCCGCCTGGCGACCGAGGCGGGCAACCGCCGCGACGTGGATATCAACTTTCCCTTCGATGCCACATCCACGCCCGCGCAGGTCATGGAGCGCATGGAGGGTCTCTACCAGACCACGCTAGCCGAGACGCAGGAGCTACTCGACCCCGTGCAGCTCGACCATGCCGCCAAGCTTATCGCCAACGCCCGACAGGTCGACATCTACACGGGCTCGCACAACCTCTACCCAGCGGGAATGTTCCGCGATCGCCTGCTTTCCGCCGGCAAAAGCGCCACATGCTATAGCAGCATCGAGGCCCAGGTGCGCACGGCGCTCGCCTCGGATTCCGACCGCGCGGCGATCGTTATCTCCTACAGCGGCCTTGCACCCAACCTCAAGGAAATCTTGCCGATCCTCAGCAGCCGGCATGTTCCCGTCATTGTCATCGGCACGCCCTATTGCGCGCGCATCCACCCCGGCTTTGCCGCTTACCTCACGGTGAGCGACCACGAAAGCATGACGCACCGTATCACGCAGTTCGCCAGCCACATCGCCGTGCAATACGTGCTCGATTCACTCTACAGCAGCTACTTCGCCAAAGACTACACCCGCTGCGCCGAGTTCCTAGAACGCTCGTTCCCCTACACCCGCCTGCCGGGCCTGAAGTAACAATCCGGCCCCACCGCGTCTCCGAACGCCCTCCTAAGTTGCGGTGAAATAGTTCCTGTTTAGGCCCTAGACCAGCACTTTCAGGAACTATTCCACCGCAACTCGTTGGCGCAGGGGCATCGGGCGGACAGCGGGCTTTTACTTGCGAGGCGTCGGCAAAACAAAGAGTCCGTGCTGGTTGCAGTAGAGATACATTCTGCCGCGCCCTGTGATATGAAATCGCGGCTGCACCAATTGCTCGGGATAGAGCTTTTTGAGGCAAATGCCGTCCATGGTCGTATAGGCTACAAAGCTAATGTAGTGGTCCTTGGTCATGGGATGATCGAGCGTGACATACCAATCGTCCTCGACGCGCTCGATGGAAAAGGCATGGTCCGCATCCGGCTCTTCGGCCTCCTGGGGAAACATCGTTGAACCGCAGCAGCTAAAGCTGCCTTCCCCGAGCGCATGTACCACGTTTCCGCAAATAGGACAAACATAAAACACGCCTTTGAGCATGTTGCCCGCACGGTTGGCATTGGCCCGAATGTCGCCAGCCAAAAGCTCGGCCACGCTTATGCCGAGTCTCTGGGCCAGAGGCTCAACGAGGGAAATGTCAGGAAGGCCGCGGCCGGACTCCCATTTGCTGACGGCTTTATCGGTCACGCCAAGGCTTTCCGCTAGGGCGCGCTGGGTGAGACCGCGCTCTTCGCGCAGCCGCTTGATGGCATGCGCGGCCAAAAAAGTATGGGGAGCATTGCTTTGCGGTGTCTGGTTCATGGGCTGTCCAATCAGATAGAAGGAATGGAGCGAACCGGTTCAAAAGCAAGTATCCATTTGAAGATTGTCCTCGACAACCTACGCTGCGTAGACATGCACCGACCGAACGAGCGTGGATTTTTGGACACTCAAATCACGAGCGTGGATAATCTCCCACTTTGAGCCCACATGGGGGCCAAAAACGGGAGATTATCCACGCTCATTCTGGATGGTACGTTTTCCTCCGTTCCCCGCAACTCCTGTAAGCGCGACTTCTCGTCGTTAGACTGTTCAGACTAGTCGTTGGGGACGTTCTTAAACGAGTAGTCAAACAAGAACGTCCCCAACAACTAGTCATTTAAGAACGTCCCCAATGACTACCCGACCAAGGCAACGCCGATGTTTTGGTACCGACAGCGAAAGCCCGCCAGAGCGA
>JAJWXI010000067.1 GCA_021641225.1 Collinsella aerofaciens
CTGGCGTTGCCGGGTCTTGCCATCGAGCGCCTTCACGGCCGCATGCCGGCGGGGGAGAAGGACCAGGTTATCGATGCCTTCAAGCGTGGCGAGATCGACGTTCTCGTCTCGACTACGGTGGTTGAGGTGGGCGTCGACGTGCCTAACGCCACCGTCATGGTCATCGAGAACGGGGAGCGCTTTGGTTTGGCTGCTCTGCACCAGCTGCGCGGTCGCGTGGGCCGTGGCAGCGTGTCGGGCACCTGCCTGGTCATGACGCACTCCAAGGGCAACGGCGGCGCTTCGGCAGCACAAGATCGCCTGCAATCGCTCGAGAAGACCTCGGATGGCTTTACGCTCGCCCAGATGGACCTGCGTCTGCGCCACGAGGGCGAAATCCTGGGGTACCGCCAGCATGGCGGAGTGACCCTGCGCTTTGTCGACCTGGATGCCGACGAGGAGCTGATCGAGTGGGCCCATTTGGACGCGGTCGAGCTCTTGCGGTATGCTTGCAACCTTGACTCCGTGGCGACGCGCCCCCTGCGCGATGCGGTCGCCATGCGATATCGACACATTTTTAAGGAGGTCAGCGGAGGATGAGAATCATCGGCGGCGAATGGCGCGGTCGTAAGATCGAGGAGCCCCGTGGTCGCGATGTCACCCGCCCCACGACCGATCGCGTGCGCGAGGCATGCGCATCTATGGTCATGTCGGCATTTGACTTCGATCTGGACGAGGTCCGCGTGCTGGACGCCTTTGGCGGCTCCGGCGCTTTGGGTATCGAGATGCTCTCACGTGGTGCCCGCTCGCTCACGACGTTCGAGATCGATCGGAATGCCGCGCGGCTCATTACCAAGAATATCGAGTCGCTCTGCCGTGACCGTGCGCGTTGGCGCGTGATAACGGGCGACATGCTGGCGAGTGCCTCGCGTGGTCGTGTGCCGGGCGGCCCGTTTGATCTGATCCTGCTTGACCCGCCCTATGCTTTTGGTGCCGAGCCGGTCGAGGAACTGCTGCAGAACCTGGCTCAGCAGGGTCTGCTTGCACCTGGCGCTTATGCCCTGTTTGAGCATGCCGCCGCCGATGCGGGCGCGCATCCGGCAGGCTTTGAGATCGTGCGCGAGAAGCGCTACGGCATTACCTCGGTCGACCTGCTTCGTTGGGTCGGCGATGACGATGGTGAGGAAGATTGCGCTGGCACCGATGCTCACAACAACGATGCCACGACGTTTCAGGAGGACGCCTATGAATGACACCATCAACCGCGTGATCGTCCCGGGCACCTTCGATCCCATCACGTTTGGCCATATCGACGTCATCCGCCGCGCCCGCCGCATCTTTCCCAGCGTGATCGTCGCTGTTGCCGAGTCGCAGGGTAAAAACGGTGTGGGTACCACGTTTATGCTCGATGAGCGCGTGGCGCTGGCCCGCGAGGCGCTTGGTGATATCGACGGCGTCGAGGTCCTGCCCTTTACCGGCCTCTTGGTCGACTTCGCTCGCGAGCAGGGGGCGGGGGCCGTGGTCAAGGGCCTGCGCGCCATGACCGACTTTGAGTACGAGCTGCAGCAGGCAGATCTCAACTATCGCTTGGATAACGAGCTGGAGTCCATCTTTGTCATGAGTGCGCCGCAGTACGGCTATATCTCGAGCTCGGTCGTTCGCCAGATCGCCTCGCTCGGCAGCGATGTATCGACGTTTGTCCCGCCCAACGTGGTCGAAGCGCTCAGACATCGCTTTTCGTGACGTTTCTTATTGCCTGGTGGCATGTGGTAAACTAACACGATGATATGTTACCTATGAAAGGAGACCGGATGCCGGGCGAGAATTTTCCTGGCGATAGGATCGTCAGCTTGGTCGATGAGCTCGAAGGGCTGATCGAGGAAGCCAAGCCGCCTTTCGGCAAGAACGCTCAGTTCAAGGTCATCGACGCCGACGTGTTCTTCAACATCCTCGACGAGATCCGCATGAGCTATCCCGAGGAGTGGCAGAAGTCCCGCCGTATCCTTAAGGAGCGCGAGGAGCTTATGGCTTCCGCCGCCGCTCAGGCCGATTCCATCATCGCCGACGCTCAGCAGCAGGCCCTCACCATTGCTGGTGAGCAGGAGATCGTCCGCTTAGCACAGCAGCAGGCCGACGACATCCGCGATCGTGCCCAGCAGTACGAGCGCGAGACGCGTTATGCTGCCGAGGACTACGCGGAGCAGGTCTTTACGCACCTGGAGGAGAACCTCAAGAGCCTGACCGGAACCGTTACCCGTTGCCGTCAGCAGCTCAACGAGGGTGCCGCCCAACAGAATGGTCAGTGGTAATGGCTGAGTTCCCGAGCGTTACCGTCGATCTTTCCGAGCAGCTTGAGTTTCCTGGTGATTCGTATCCGCTGACCGGTAAGGTCGATGTCGCCACCTACATGGTGGGCGAGAAGGAGTACCAGCTACAGGACGGCATCGACTACGACGTTGTCTTTACCAATGCCGGTACCGGTGTCTTGCTTACGGGCATGGTCCGCGCGCACGCCACCGGCGAGTGCGACCGTTGCCTGGAGCCCGCCTCGTTTGATATCGCCGGCGAGATCGAGGAGTTCTACCTCTTTGAGGAGCCCGAGGATCCCGAGGCCTACGAGGACGGCTACGAGCTCCTGGGTGAGGACCGCATCGTCGATCTGGGTGAGCCCATCAATGACGCGGTCGTTATGGAGACGCCGTTTGTGGTGCTCTGCAAGCCCGATTGCCGCGGTCTGTGTCCCACTTGCGGTTGCAATCTCAACGTCGAGCAATGCGATTGCGCCGCCCAGGCAGAGGCGGAATGGGCCGCTGCCACGGAAAATCCATTTGCAGCATTGAAGAATCTCAAGCTCGATGAGTAAAACTGTGGTAGTATCGCTACTTGCGCGTAATCGCCACACTGGATAGTTCATAAGGAAGGTCACTATGCCCGTACCTAAACAAAAGCAGGGTCGTATCCGCACTCACACCCGTCGTTCCGCCAACATGAAGATCTCGGCTGCGGCTCAGTCCACGTGCCCCCGTTGCGGCGCTGTCAAGCTTCCGCACCACGTGTGCCCCAGCTGCGGTTTCTACAAGGACCGCGAGGTTATCGTTACCGAGTAACGGTATACTCTGGATGCGATGCCGTTCCAAATGGAACCACAATGGCCGGCTCAATGAGTCGGCCATTTTTGTATAAGGAGCATGTATATGAGTAACGTTCGCGTTTGTGTAGACGTTGTGGGCGGAGACGAGAAACCTCAGGTTGTTCTCGATGGTATCGAGGCTGCGCTTGCCGCCGATCCCGATATCGAGGTCTTGGCAGCTGGCCCCTCTGAAATCGTCAATCCCTTTGCTGCTTCCCATGCACGTGTTGAGGCCCTTGAGGCACCCGACGTTATCGCCATGGATGACGATCCCATTCGCGCCGTGATGACCAAGCGCAAGTCGTCGATCGTGCTGTCGTGCCGCGCCATCAAGAAGGGCAATGCGGACGCGTTCTTCTCCGCCGGCTCGACCGGTGCCATGACAGCTGCCGCGACCGCCTACGTCACACCGTTTAGGTATCAAGCCGAAGGCAAGAAGCAGCCGGTGCGTCCCTGTCTGACCAATGCACTGCCCAATCGCGCCGGCGGTCTGACGGTGCTGTGCGATATGGGCGCCAACCCCGATGTCGAGGTCGACGACATGGTGCGTTTTGCCCAGATGGGTAGCGCCTATGCCCGCGTTGTCCTGGGCATCGAGCATCCTCGCGTGGGCCTGCTTGCCAATGGCACCGAGGATGAGAAGGGTTCCAACTTTACCAAGGCCTGCTTCCCGGCCATGAAAGCCGCTGTTCCGGGCTTTGTGGGCAACTGCGAGGGCACCGATCTTACGTCGGGCAATTTTGACGTCGTGGTCGCCGACGGCATGTCAGGCAATATTGCGCTCAAGGCCACCGAGGGCGCTGCCAAGTTTTTGCTTCAGGAGCTCAAGGGCGCCTTTATGGCCTCGCTCGGCACCAAGATCGCCGCGCTGCTCATCAAAAAGCAGATGCGCGAGATTAAGGCCAAGCTCTCTGGTGATGCCAAGGGCGGCGCGATTCTTTTGGGCCTGCGTGGCGTGGTCCTAATCGGCCATGGCGCCACCTCGGTCGAGGCTGTTAAAAACGGTACGCTCGCGGCGGCCGAAGCCGTGCGCGCGGGGCTGGTCGAGAACGTCGCCAACTCCATGGACGGCATCGTTTTGTAAGAGCGAGTTAGAGCGCTGTTATGTGCCTCGCGGCCTGCTTCGTGGGGTAGAATCAGAACCGTGTCTTGGTACCGCCCGGGCGGTACCATTCTTTTGGTATTCATGCACTATGAGAGGAAGCGCTATGGACCGCTCCGAAATCTTCGACAAGATCGCCGAGGTCGCTGCTGACGTTCTGGGCGTCGATGTTGCCGAAATTAGCGATGAGACCACCTTTGACGACCTCGATGCCAACTCGCTCGAGCGCCTGCAGCTGGTTACGGCCATCGAGGACGAGTTCAATCTCGAGATCGATGATGAGACCTTGCTCTCGCTCAACTCTGTCGCCGACACCGTCGACGCGATCGAAAACGCCAGGGAGGCTTAGGTCTTGGCTTTATCCGAACGACTTACGCGCGCCCAGGAGATTCTGGGCCACGAGTTCAATGACAAGGTGCTGCTGCGCGCGGCCCTTACGCATCCTTCGGCCGTCGAAGGCCAGCCAGTCTCGGCAAGCTACGAGCGCCTTGAGTTCTTGGGCGATTCCATTTTGGGCGCCGTCGTCGCCCGTTCGCTCTTTGAGTCCTATCCCGAGTTTGACGAGGGCAAGCTCACGCGCCTGAAGGTGTCGCTTGTCTCGGGTGCTACGCTGTCCGAGGTGTCGCATGAGCTGGGCATCGACGACATCATCATCTTTGGTGCCTCCGAGACCGGTACCGGCGCGCGCGGCCTGCACTCGGCGCTCGAGAACGTCTATGAGTCGCTCGTGGGTGCGCTGTACCTGGATGCCGGCTGGGATGTTGCGGCGGAGTTCATTCACCGTACGCTTAAGCCGCATTTGGCTTCCGAGCGTGCCGAGCATCCTGCGAACCCCAAGTCGTTTTTGCAGGAGTGCGTGCAAGCCGACGGTCATGAGCCCCCTGCGTATAAGCTCGTTGGCTCCGAGGGCCCCGCGCATGCGCCCACCTTTACCGCTGTGGTGCTCATCGACGGTATTCGCCAGGGCCGCGGCACCGGTTCCTCCAAGAAGGAGGCCGAGGGAGCCGCTGCGCTCGAGGCACTCGACCGCATGGGCTACACCACCAACGGCGTGATTCTCAACAAGAAGCCTGTTTAAGCGAGGAACCGTGTATCTCAAGTCCCTCACGCTCAAAGGGTTCAAGTCGTTTGCCGACCGCGCCCATATGTCATTTGAGCCGGGTCTGACCGTCATCGTCGGTCCCAACGGCTCGGGAAAATCGAACATCTCCGACTCCATCCTGTGGGTCCTGGGCGAGCAGAGCGCCAAGCAGCTGCGCGGCCAGGCGATGGAGGACGTCATCTTCTCGGGCTCGTCGGCACGCAAGCCGGTGGGTGTCGCCGAGGTCACGCTGGTGCTCGATAACTCGGACCATATGCTGCCCGTCGATTTTGACGAGGTCGCCATCACCCGTCGCATGTATCGCTCGGGCGAAAGCGAGTACCTCATCAACTCGAGTCCGTGCCGCCTGATGGACATTCAGGACATCCTGCACGATTCGGGCCTGGGCAAGGATACGCATTCCATCATCAGCCAGGGCAAGCTCGATGCCATTTTGCAGAGCCGCCCCGAGGAGCGCCGTGCCCTCATCGAGGAGGCCGCCGGCATCTCCAAGCACAAACGCCGCAAGGAGCGTGCGCTCAAAAAGATTAAATCGATGGACGAGCACTTGACCCGTGCCCGCGACATCAATAAGGAAATTGCCCGTCAGCTGCGGCCGCTGGAGCGTCAGGTCGATCGCGCGCGCAAGTACAAAGAGCTGTCCTCGCGCGCGAACGAACTTACACAGATGCTGGCCGTCGACGAGCTTCGTTCGCTGCAGTCGCAGTGGAACGACTTGGAGAGCCGCTCCAAGGAGGGCGCTGCCGAGCTTGAGCTTGCGCAGTACCGCTTGGGCGAAAAGGAACGCGAGCTCGAGAAGCTCCAGGTCATGCTTGAGGAAAAGGGCCTGTTTGTGGGCGATCTGGGCGAGCAGCGCCGCCATATGCAAGACGTGGTCGGTCGCATTAACTCCGATATGCGCCTGCTCGAGGAAAAGGGCCACAACATGGTGTCGCGCCTGTCCGACATGCGCGGCCAGATCTCGAGCTCCGAGCATCAGCGTCGTCGCGTGGTAGAGGAGCTCGAGGACGCGCGTGCGCAGCTTGAGGAAGTGACCGGCGCGCACATGCAGGCCCAGGAGGACGTTGACGCCGCCGGACCTGCCGCCGCTGAGCTCCACGAGCGGCGCGTGGCGCTCGACAATCAGATTTCGCAGCTTACGCGTGGGCAACGCGATGTGCAGCGTGTGGCCGATAACGCGGCGCTCGAACTCGCCAAGGTGAAGGACTCGCTGAGCAACGCCGAGGTCGAGGACAACATGTACGCCTCGCGCCTGGAGCAGATCGACGAGCAGCTTGAGGAAGTCACGGCCTCGCTCGAGAGCCGTCGCGACCGCGCCGAGGAGCTTGAGGGTGCTCTTGAGGAAGCGCGCCAGGCCCAGGCCGATGCGCGTGAGGCCACCGAGGTCGCCCGTGCAGCCCTGAAGGACTTGCGTAATCGTGAGAGTGAGGCGCGCAACAAGCTGTCCGAGGTGCGCTCGGAGCTTGCCAGCCAAAAGAAGCTTGATGCCCGCATGGCAGACAGCTCGCCGCTGGTGAGCCGTCTGATGGGCGCACTGGGCGATGATGTCTCAGGCCGTCTGGGCGACGTGCTCGACGCCCCTCGTGAGCTTGAGGGCCTGGTTGAGCAACTACTTGCCGGCGATATCGATGCTCTTTTGTTTGATGATGCCGCTACGCTTGAGCGCGCCGGTCGTGCGGCTTTGGACCAAAAGAAGGCCTCGGGTGAGGCGCTGCTGGTCGCGCGCGGTGTGAGCGCCTCTGCTGCCGCTAAAGGCGCTGCCGGTTCCCGCCTGGTCGATCGTCTGTCCGTGCGCGCAGGCTACGGTCCCGTCGTTGAGGCGCTGCTCGGCGGTTATTACGTCGTGGACGATCTTGCTGCCGCTCTGTCGGCGCCGGTCGTTGACGGCGTGACTTACGTGACCCCTGATGGCGCCCGCGTCGCCTGCGGCGGCCTGGTGCGTGTGGGGCTCGACGCCGGCGAGGCTTCGGGTGCTTTGGAGCGCAAGCGTCGCATTCGTGAGCTGGAGGGCCTGGAGCCCGATCTGGCTGCTGTGTTTGAGCATGTGTCGGATCAGGTCGTCGAGGCCAATGCGGCCGTTGAGGAGGCGCGTGCCGCCGAGGGCGATGCCGCCGGCGAGATCGCCCGTCTTGAGGGCGAGCGCCGCTCCCTGTTGTCCGAGATCGGCCGCCTGGAGCAAAGCGCCAACAATGCCGAGGTCGAGCGCGTGCGTATCTCCAAGCGCCGCGAGCAGGCCTCCGAGGCCGTTCGCGCCGCGCGCCCGCGCGTTGACGAGCTCACCCGTTCGCGTGACGAGGCCCGCGCGCATGCAAGCGATCTGGGCTTGCAGATTGCCGAGGCCAACGACGAACTCGACCGCGTTCGCCGTGACGATTCCGAGGCTGCCGGCAAACTCGCCGACGCCAAGGTTCGCCTAGCCCAGACGAGCGAACGCCTGCGTTCGCTGAAGGGCCGCGTACCCGACCTGGAGCATCGTCTTGAGGGCATCGACCGTCGTATCCGCGGAACACGCCAGGCTTCGCGCTCGCTCGAGCTGCTGCGCCTGCGCGTCGACCCCATGCACGAACGCTATTCGGCCCTGCTGGAGCGCGCGTCAGATTGGGCCGCACGTCTGCGCGATCAGGCTTCGCTCGAGGAGGCGGACTCGGCCTCGCTCAAGAAGACCATCGAGGATGCCAAGGCAGAGGTTGCCCGCGCTAAGGAGCGGGTCGATACCGCCACCGCCACGCAAAACGAGTTCAAGGTCGCACGCGGCAAGCTTGAGGTGCAGGTAGAGGCCGCCATCAAGGCCATTACCGCCGATGGCACCACGGTACTCGAGGAAGCGCTCATGCTTCCGGCGCCCACCGACCGCGATGCCGCCGAGCGCGAGCTCAACCAGCTTGTGCGCCAGATCAACAACTTGGGGCCTGTGAACCAAGTTGCCATGGAGGAGTACGAGCAGCTCAAGCGCCGCGCCGACTACATCGAGGAGCAGCTGGCCGATCTGGAGAGCGCGCGCAAGGCGCTCACCAAGATCACCGTGGCCATCGACCGCAAGATGCGGAAGGCCTTCCTGGTGACCTTTGAGAAGGTCGATGCGAACTTCCGCGAGATCTTCGCCATGCTGTTCCCGGGTGGTCAGGCGCATCTGGAGATGACCGACCCCGAGCATCCGGCCGAGACGGGCATCGAGGTCGTGGCGCAGCCGCGCGGCAAACGCATCACCAAGATGATGCTCATGTCGGGCGGCGAGAAGAGCCTGACGGCACTCGCCCTGCTCTTTGCTGTGTATCGCACGCGCACGGTGCCGTTCTATGTGCTGGACGAGGTCGAGGCGGCGCTTGACGACGCCAACCTGTCCAAGCTCATCGGCGCCCTCGATGTGCTGCGTTCCGATACGCAGCTCTTGGTCATTTCGCATCAGCGCCGTACTATGGAGGACGCTGACGTTCTCTATGGCGTCTCGATGCAAGCCGACGGCGTCAGCCGCGTCGTCTCGCAAAAACTCGATCGCGAAACCGGAAAGGTCGTGAATGCATAATGGGATTCTTTGACGCTCTCTC
>JAJWXI010000068.1:0-1744 GCA_021641225.1 Collinsella aerofaciens
CGTAAGATCGTCGGCAGCGTCAGATGTGTACAAGAGCCACGTCCGAGCTGGGTGAGGTCATGCTCAGCGACCGTCTGCGCCAGATTTCGGTGCGTCCCGCGCCCAAGCTCTCGGTTCGTGCGACCGTCAAGAGCAATCTGCTCGATGTCGAGCTGGGCGCGAGCGGGCTTTCGGCGGCAGATCTTGCCATCTATCTGGACTCGTACAAGCGCCACCAGACGTTTGCGCGCCTGACGTCCGGCGACATCGTGCGCCTGGATGAGGGAGCGCGCGCCGCGTTTGGCCTTGCCGAAGATCTTGGTGTCGACGCCGTCGACCTGCTCGACGGCGTGTCGCTTCCCGCGTCGAGCACCCTTTTTGTCGATAGCATGCTCGCGCGCACGCCGGCGCTCGAGGCCGATCGCGACGCCGCGTTCCGCCGCACCGTCGAGCGCCTGGACACGCTTGGCAAGATGGACTTTACGGTGCCGGCATCACTCAAGGCAACGATGCGCGGCTACCAGGTCGACGGATACCAGTGGCTCGGCTCGCTCGAACACCTGGGCCTTGGCGGCATCTTGGCCGACGACATGGGCCTGGGCAAAACGCTCCAGATGATCGCGCATATCCTGGCGCGCGTGGAGGCGGGGGACACCAAGCCCACGCTCGTGGTATGCCCGGCCTCACTCGTGTACAACTGGACTGCCGAGCTGGAGCGCTTTGCCCCGTCGCTCGATGTGTGCGCCATTGTGGGCGCCAAGGCTCAACGTCGTGTACAGATTGCCGGCGTGGCCGAGCATAACGTGGTCGTAACGTCGTATGACCTTATGCGGCGCGATATCGACGAGTACGTCGAGCAGGATTTTGCCCGCGTGGTGCTCGATGAGGCACAGTACATTAAAAATCCGCTCACGCAGGTGGCGCGCGCCGCCAAGCGCCTGCCGGCCGGCGTGCGCTTTGCCCTGACGGGCACGCCCATCGAAAACCGCTTGTCCGAGCTCTGGAGCATCTTCGACTTTTTGATGCCGGGCCTGCTGGGCACGCGCGAGTCGTTTGCCAAGCGCTTTGAGAGCCCCGTCGAGCATGCCGAGGGCGATAGCGCCGCTCGCCTGCAGGCGCTCGTGTCGCCGTTTGTGCTGCGCCGCGTAAAGGAAGACGTGGTGGCCGACCTACCCGAGAAGATCGAAGACACCGTCATGGCGCAGCTTACCGGCGAGCAGCGCAAGCTCTACCTGGCCAACCAGGACCGCATCGCCCAGCAGGTGCAGCACCGCGAGGCTGGGGAGTTTAAGAAGGACAAACTCAAGGTGCTCGCCGAGCTTACCAAGCTGCGCCAGATCTGCTGCGACCCGCGTCTACACTACGAGGATTACAAGGCGGGGAGTGCCAAGCTCGATACGTGCATGGAGCTCGTGCGCGGCGCACTCGACGGCGGGCATCGCATCCTGTTGTTCAGCCAGTTTACGGGTATGCTCGATATCATCGGTAAGCGCTTGGCCAAGGAGGACATCGCCTTTCTTAAGCTCACGGGCGCTTCGTCTAAGGAGAGCCGCGCCAAGATGGTCGCGCAGTTCCAAGCGGGCGAGGTTCCGGTCTTTTTGATTTCGCTCAAGGCGGGCGGCGTGGGCCTTAACCTGACGGCGGCCGACGTGGTCATCCACTACGACCCGTGGTGGAACGTGGCGGCGCAGGACCAAGCGACCGACCGCGCGCATCGTATTGGCCAGCAACATACCGTGACCGTGTACAAGCTCATCGCCAAGGA
>JAJWXI010000068.1:1844-8815 GCA_021641225.1 Collinsella aerofaciens
CGCATCGTATTGGCCAGCAACATACCGTGACCGTGTACAAGCTCATCGCCAAGGATACGATCGAGGAACGCATTATGCAGATGCAGGAGTCCAAGCGCGACCTGGTCAACAGCGTGCTCGGCGGCGACAGCATCTCGTCGGCGCTGTTTACCCGCGAAGATGTTCTGGCACTGCTGGGCGGCGACGGGCGCTAACCCGCTCGGGTGGGGCCGCCAGGGCGGATGGCACACGCTGCCCCATCGTCCCTGCCCGTTATGTGTTCATTTGCAATGCCGTGGATGGTTTGTCTGCCTTTGGGCATAAGAACCATCAAGAACATTGGCACATCAGCAAAGGAGAACATCATGGCGAAATTCTTTAAGGACCCCGATGGCAAGCTCATTGCCGCCCTGGGCAACGACGTTGCAACCCCTGCCGGTTGCACGGAACTGACCGCAAACACTGAGGACGCGGCGCACGAGAAGCACGTGCCTGTTGTCGAGACCGAGCGCGACGGTCACGTGATTCGCGCACGCGTTGGCTCGGTCGAGCACCCCAGCCTGCCCGAGCACTTTATTGAGTGGATCGCCCTTGAGGCCGAGGGCCGCTTAGAGGTCCATTACCTTGAGCCCGGCATGAAGCCCGCGACGTTTTTCGCGGGCGGCTCCAAGACCGGTACCGTCTATGCCTATTGCAACCTGCACGGGCTGTGGTCCGCGACGTTCTAGGAGCGCGCCCCCGCTCGGGGTATCATAGCTAGCATATGCACATGCGAGCGCCGACTGCATCATGCGGCCGGCGCTTTTACTACGATTTCGATGGTTTACGACGGAAAGGGCTGAGCCATGAAGCTCGCGCTTGCACAGATCGATATGCGCCTGGGTGATATTGAGGGCATTTGCGGCCGCATCGAGGACCAGGCTCGTCTGGCCCACGAGCGCGGGGCGCGCGTGCTGTGCGTTCCGGCTCCGCTCTTTATGGGCGCCATGCCCGGTGGCCTGGTGGGCGCTGCCGACTTTGAGCACGACATGCTTGCCGGCTTGACTGGTGTCGCCGAGCGCATCCAGGAGCTTGACATGATCTGCATCGTGCCCGCGGCGGTTTCGTTTGAGGGTCAGCCGCTGCTCGACTACATGATGCTCAAGGACGGTCATGTGGTGCCGGCGCGTTCGAGCATTGCCCTGCAGCGTGGTGAGAACAACGACACGCGTTGGGCGCCGCCGGTGTTCGACGTGGACGGCGTGCGCATTGCCGTGATTTTTGACTTGGACCGCGAACTCGAGATGTTGCCGACCGGTGTTGACCTCATTGCGTATTTCCAATTCAACGCGTTTGACATGACCGACCGCGAGACTGCCGCCATTGCCGCCGTACGCAGCGGCGCCTTCCGCAAGATCGCATCCAAGCGCAGCGTGTGGTTTGCCTGCATGGCGCCGGTCGGTGCCTATGACGAGTCGGTGTATACCGGCGGTTCGTTTGTGCTCGACGACTGTGGTCGCGTGGTGGCCCAGGCGCCGTGTTTTGAGGAGAGCCTGCTGGTTCAGGAGATTCAGCGCGGCGTGATGCTCGATGCCTTGGAGGACCACGAGCTGCCCGAGTTTCGCTCTGAGGAATGGCTGTGGCAGGCGCTGGTACTCGCCGTTCGCGATAACGCCCGCGCCCGCGGTACGTCGCGCGCCGTGGTAGCGCTCGAGGGCGACTTGCCGTCGTCCCTGCTGGCGGCGCTTGCCGTCGACGCCTTGGGTCCGCGTAATGTGATTGGCCTGGTGCTGGGGCGCAACCGTATCTTTACGCCGGCGCAGGAAGAGGCCGAGGCTGCCCGCTGTGCCGCCGTCCGCGCCATCGCCGAGCGTCTGCACATTCGCATCGTCGAGCGCGATGCGCCGGATGCGGCGCGTGTGCTCGATCGCGACGTGTCGGCGGGCGATGCCGAGCGTCTGCGCTCGCGTACGCTGGGCCTCATGCTGGAGGACACGGCGCTCGAGTTGGGTGCGATGGCGCTGAGCCCGCTGTCCAAAACCGAGTACGCGCTGGCGGCGCCGGCGCTTTGCGGCGGCTACCAGGGCGATTATGCGCCCTTTGGCGATGTGTACCTGTCGACGCTTGAGTTTGTGGCGCGCGTGCGCAACCGCACGTCTGCCGTGGTGCCCCAAGAGCTCGTGACGCTCAACGCGGTGGAAGATTGTATGGAGCGAGTGCTGGCGCAGGCGCTCTCGACGCTCGACGGTCCGGTCGATATGCTCGACCGCGCGGCACAGCTGCTCGGCGGGCTTGAGCCGGGTGAGGTCGATGGTGCGCTCGAGTCGCACGTGGACCGCAATCGATCTTTCGACGACATCCCGATGGCCGCTGGCAAGCCTGAGGCCTGCTCGCTGCTGCTGATGCTCGTGCGTCAGGGCGAGGCCGCCCGCCGCATGCTGCCGACGGTGCCGATCGTCTCTGCCCGTTCGTTTGCCGAGCGCGCCTGGCCGTACATGCTTGCGTGGTCCGATCTGGGGCTCAACGGCAAGGAGCGCATGACGGTTGATTCGCTGGCGCGCGCCGAGGTGCGTCGCTTTGCCGACGACGATACGAGTGACCGTATGCGCGGTGAGATGATGGGCATTTTGGGTGAGCTGCTGGGTATTTCGCCCGAGCAGATGGAGGAGCTGCGCTCCGAGGACGGCCAGCGCCGCCTGCACGAGGGCATGAAGAAGTTTGAGGGCGAGGTCCAGGACGCCATCGATAAGATGATGGGCGGCCAGGGTGGCCCGCAGGGTGGACCCCAGGGCACGCCGATGCCGCATCCGCCGGTGGATCCCCGTCAGTTTCCTTTTTTCTCGCAGAACTAACTATGGGATAGGATTCGCTTCCAACCCCGACACTTCAACTAAGCATCTTGGCCCCGTTGTGTTATTCTAGAACAGACGTTCGTGAATGATGCGCGGGGCCTTGTCTTGCGCTGCGCTTGTGGCGAGGGGAGGTTGGCTTGGTTATCTTGGGTATCGACCCCGGTTTGGCTCATACGGGTTGGGGGATTATCGAGGAGCGGCGTGGCGAGGTTCGCTGCCGTGCCTATGGCTGCATCGAGACCAGTGCCGGAAGTCCGCTCGCGGTGCGCCTGTCGCATATCGCCCGCGACCTCAAGGGCGTCGTGGAGCGTTATCGACCCGATACCGCTGCCATCGAGAGCATTTACTTTGGCGCCAACGTTCGCTCGGCCATCCCTACGGCGCATGCCCGCGGCGCTGCACTCGTGGCGCTTTCGGAATGCGCGCTCGAGATCGGCGAGTACACGCCTATGCAGATTAAGCAGGCTGTGGTGGGTACCGGTGCCGCAGATAAGCGGCAGGTCGCCTACATGGTGCGCACGCTCACGCAGCTCGATCACGACCCGCATCCCGACCATGCCGCCGATGCCCTGGCCTGCGCCATCTGCCACGTTAACCTCAGCCGCACCCGGGCGCTTACCGGCGGCGAGTTCTATCAACAGAGAGGAACCGGATACTGATGATTTCCCAGCTCCACGGAACGCTTGTCGAGGCCACGATGAGCTCTGCTGTCGTCGATGTGTCGGGCGTTGGCTTTGAGCTCGGCATCTCGGGCAGTACTGCGGCCACGTTGCCGACGCCCGGCGGCGAGGTCCGCCTCTACACGCGTATGCAGGTGCGCGAGGACGCCATGACACTTTTCGGTTTTTCCTCTAAGGATGAGCGCACGATGTTCGATCGGCTCGTGTCTGTCTCGGGCGTTGGTCCGCGCTTGGCGCTCGCCGTGCTTTCCACCTATACCGTGGGGCAATTGTATTCGCTGGTGATGGCCGAGGACGACAAGGGCATGGCCAAGGTGCCCGGTGTGGGCAAAAAGACGGCTCAGCGTCTGATCCTGGAGCTCAAGAGTACCTTTGCCAAGGACAAGGGCTTTGTGCCGGTCGACGTGATTCCCGGACAGGTTGCGATGCCCGTGCCCGCTGCCGCTCCCTCGGCGATCGATGATGCCTGCGCGGCGCTCCTTTCCATGGGCTTTAGCCCGCAGGAGACCGATGTTGCCCTGAGCGGGTATGATGAGCAGGATATGCGTGTCGAGGACCTGCTCGGCGCGGCGCTTAAGCGACTCGGAATGGATGCGTGATGTGGGAAGCCGATGACTCTCAGGACCTGTGGGCGACGCCCGGCAACTCGCCGGCGGCATCCATGGCGCATGGCGAGCGCATGGTGGGCTCGGAGCTGACGCCCGAGGACCTCGATGTCGACCGTACCCTGCGCCCCCAGCGCCTGGACGATTACTGCGGCCAGGAGCATATCAAGCAGAGCCTGCGCGTGTTGATCGAAGCGGCGCAGAGCCGTGGCGAGACGCTCGACCACGTGATCTTCTCGGGCCCTCCGGGTCTGGGCAAGACCACGCTGGCTACGGTTATCGCCAACGAGCTGGGCGCTCAGATCAAGACCACGAGTGGCCCTGCCATCGCGCGCACCGGCGACCTGGCAGCCATCCTTACTAACTTGCAGCCGGGTGATGTGCTGTTTATCGACGAGATCCACCGCCTCAACCGCTCGGTCGAGGAGGTCCTGTACCCCGCGATGGAGGACTTTGCCCTCGATATCGTGATTGGCAAGGGTCCGGCGGCGCGCTCGATTCGCCTGGATATTCCCAAGTTTACGCTGGTAGCGGCAACGACCCGCTCAGGCATGTTGACCGGCCCGTTGCGCGACCGCTTTGGCATTTCATATCGCCTGGATTACTACACGGTCGAGGAGCTCGCGCAGATTGTGACGCGCTCGGCGACTATCCTGGGCGTGACGATCGACCATCCCAGTGCACTCGAGATCGGCTCGCGTTCGCGCGGTACGCCACGTCTTGCCAACCGCCTGCTCAAGCGCGTGCGCGATTACGCACAGGTGCGCGGCAACGGTCCCATCGAGCTCGATATCTGTCGCCAGGCGCTCGAGTTCTTCGAGATCGATGAGCTCGGTCTGGACTGGATGGATATTCGCATTTTGGAGACGCTCGCTAAGACGTTCTCCGGTCGTGCCGTGGGACTTACGACCCTTGCCAGCGCGGTGGGCGAGGACCCGGGCACGCTCGAGGATGTCTATGAGCCCTATCTGCTGCAGTGCGGGTTGATGATTCGTACGCCGCAGGGCCGTCAGGCAACCCTTCGCACCTTTGAGCACCTGGGGATTGAACCTACCGTTTAGGGCGCTTTGTTTTGGCGGGCTGTTGGGCTATCGCTGGGCATCGGGTAAACATATCGCCGTTCATCGGTTATGGGTGTTTTACTATTGCGCGCCCGTGCTATGCTGAATTGGTCTTTTTCTCATTCGGTAACGAAAGGACCGCCCATGCCTACTGACATCGAAATCGCACGTTCTGTCACGCCGCTGCCTATTACCGAGGTGGCCAAGAACGCCGGCGTCGACGTTAAGCACCTTATTCCGTACGGCTTCGACAAGGCTAAGGTCGACTATTCACTGCTCAACGAGCCGACTGACCACCAGGCCAAGCTCGTCCTCGTGACTGCTATCAACCCAACGCCTGCGGGCGAGGGTAAGACCACCACGACCATCGGTCTGGCCGATGGCTTGCGCCGACGCGGCGTCAAGAGTGCCGTGGCCCTGCGCGAGCCTTCGCTCGGCCCCGTCTTTGGCGTTAAGGGCGGCGCTGCCGGCGGCGGCTGGGCTCAGGTCATCCCCATGGAGGATATCAACCTGCACTTTACCGGCGACTTCCATGCCATCGGTGCTGCCAACAACCTGCTGGCCGCCATGCTTGATAACCACATCCAGCAGGGCAATCAACTCGGTATTGACGTTAAACGCATCACTTGGAAGCGCGTCGTCGATATGAACGACCGTCAGCTGCGCCACGTCATCGACGGTATTGGCGGTAAGGCCCAGGGCGTGCCGCGCGAGGACGGCTTCGATATCACCGTCGCCTCCGAGGTCATGGCAATCCTGTGCCTGTCTACGAGCATTAACGACCTCAAGGAGCGCCTGGGCGAGATCGTCGTCGGCTACAGCTTTGCCGGCGAGCCCGTCCGTGCCCGCGACCTTAAGGCCCAGGGTGCCATGGCTGCGTTGCTTAAGGACGCGCTCAAGCCCAACTTGGTGCAAACGCTCGAGGGCACGCCCGCGTTTGTCCACGGCGGCCCCTTCGCCAACATTGCCCACGGCTGCAACTCTATCATGGCCACGCGTATGGCGATGCGCTTTGGCGATGTCGCCATTACCGAGGCCGGCTTCGGTGCCGATCTGGGTGCTGAGAAGTTCCTCGACATCAAGTGCCGCATGACGGGCGTTCGCCCCAGCGCCGTCGTGGTCGTCGCGACCGCTCGCGCGCTGAAGTACAACGGTGGCGTCGCCAAGGCTGACCTCAACGAGGAGAACCTCGAGGCCCTCAAGGCCGGCATGCCCAACCTGCTGCGTCACGTCGACAACATCCAGAACGTTTATGGTCTGCCCTGCGTGGTCGCCATCAACCGCTTCCCGACGGACACCGAGGCTGAGCTTGCGCTCATCGAGTCCGAGTGCCAGAAGCTCGGCGTCAACGTTAAGCTTTCCGAGGTCTGGGCCAAGGGCGGCGAGGGCGCGCTCGAGCTGGCCGATGAGGTCATGCGTCTGATTGAGCAGCCGAGCGAGCTCAAGTTTGCCTACGAGGACGGCGCCGATGTGGCTGACGCCCTCGAGGCCGTCGCCACCAAGGTTTACCGCGCCGACGGCGTCGACTTTACGCCGGCTGCCAAGCGTCAGCTTGCCGAGCTGCGCGAGAACGGCTTTGGCAACCTGCCGGTGTGCATCGCCAAGACGCAGTACAGCTTTAGCGACAACGCCAAGGCCCTGGGCGCTCCCGAGAACTTCCGCATCACGGTGCGCGAGCTCAAGGTTTCCGCCGGTGCCCACTTTGTGGTCGCACTGACTGGCAGTGTTCTGACCATGCCGGGCCTGCCCAAGGTCCCCGCGGCTGAGAACATCGACGTCGACAACGACGGCAACATCACCGGCCTGTTCTAAGCC
>JAJWXI010000069.1 GCA_021641225.1 Collinsella aerofaciens
AGGTCGACGCCGTCGCGGCACATGGCCGGCACAAACATGGCATCGTAGGCGCTACCCAGCGCATACGTGGGGAAGTAGCCAAACGAACCGCCGCTCCAATGCGTATCCTGCAGGCAGCCGTGCGTGTCGTCGGGAACGGGAATGCCCAGGTACTCGTCCATAAAGCGGTTCCAAAGCGCGGGGATGTCCTTGGCCGCAGCCTCGCCGGCAAACAGCATACGCTCAATCTGGTAGCGCACCATAATATGCAGCGGATAGGTGAGCTCGTCGGCCTCGGTGCGGATCAACGACGGCTGCGCGATGTTCACGGCGCGGTAGAGCGTGTCTTCGTCGACGTCGCCGTAGACCTCGGGCGCGTGACGACGCAGCACCTCGAGCAGCGGGCCCATAAAGGCGTGGCTGCGACCCACGGTGTTCTCGAAAAAGCGGCTCTGGCTCTCGTGGATGCCCATGGAGGTGCCGCCCTCCAAGCACGTGCGCGCATAGGCGGGATTGACGCCCAGCTCGTACATGGTGTGCCCCGCCTCGTGGATGATGCTGTAGACGTTGGAGATGCAGTCGTCCTCGTAGATGTGCGTCGCGATGCGCGCATCACCCTCGGCAAAGCCCTCGCTAAACGGATGCTCGGTAAAGGCAAGCGTGGTGTCGTCCAGGTCCAGGCCGACAAGCTTCATAAGGTCGAAGCTCATGGCGCGCTGGGCAGCCTCGGGCACGTGGGCGTGCAAAAAGTCGGCAGCCGGCTGCTGGCCGCGCTCGCCGATGGCGTGCACGAGCGGCACGACCGTGGCCTTGACCTCGTCGCAAAACGCGTCGAAGCTCTTGGCGGAAAGGCCGCGCTCGTACTGGTCGAGCCAAACGTCGTATGGATCGCGCTTGGGGTCCATGAGCTCGGCCTGATGCTTAAGTTGGGCGACGATTCTATCCACATAGGTCTCAAAGCTCGCCCAGTCGTTGGCTGCCTTGGCCTTGTGCCACACGGCGTCCGCCTCGCAGGTGAGCCTGGTCCAGGCCTCGGCTTCTTCGGTGGGGATGGCACTGGCCTCACGTTGATCGCGGCCGAGCACACGGATCTCGTCGAGCAGCTGAGGGTCGTCGATTTTGCCGCCGGCGACGGTCTCGCGTGCTAACGAGCGTACGAGCTCAACGGACTTCTCGCTGGTCAGCAGCTTGTGATGCTCGCCGGCAAGCGTGCCCATGGCGTCGGCACGCGCTGCTGCGCCGTTGGCAGGAGCAATCGTCGCTCCATCGAACTCGGCAATCTTGAGCAGGTACTCGCGGGTCCACAGTTTGCCTTCGAGCTTGCGGAATTTTTTGACGGCCTTATCGACCTTGATACCTTTGGGCGTCTTGCCCGCCGCGGGCTGGGCCTTCTTATCGTACTTCTTTCCCATACCTATATCCTTGATCTCGCAGACCGGACGCCACGGGTGGGCGTGCGGCCAGTTTGCACAGCTACCTGCCTTGTACCCAGTGCGAACAAAACGGAACGCGGCGATGTGCTCGCGAAATGTGTTATCCTATAGCCCAATGCGTTGACGGAGAGGGTTTTGCCCGCCGCGTCGCCGGCAAGAGAGGGAAGGTCATGGGCTGCGAGCCTTCCTGCGGTGACAAGGGCCAAGCGTTCACTCCCGAGCAGCGACCTCAACGGGCACGCGGCCAGCGGCGGCGAAGCCCCAGTAGGGAAGCCGTGAGCCTCGCGACAAGGGGCACAGAGTGGGCGCGGCGGGCCAGACATCCGCCGGGTCAAACAAGGTGGTACCGCGGAATTCAACCGTCCTTGGGCAATGCACATGCCCGAGGGCGGTTTTTTTTATTACCGAACCGGGCCGCGTTTTCACAACGCCAGACGGTGGCAGCCGCCTCGGCAAACGGAGAGCGCGAGAGACGAAAGGGAAGACATGAGTCTGATTGATGATCTGGTCAAACTCGAGGAAGAGGCCAAGGAGCTCGTCGCAGGCGCCGACGACGCCGCCAAGCTCGAGGCTGCGCGCGTTGAGCTGCTCGGCCGCAAGGGTCGCATTACCGGCCTGATGCGCATGATGGGCAAGCTCGCCCCCGAGGATCGTCCCGTGATGGGCAAGCGAGCCAACGAGATGCGCCAGCTGATTGAGGGCATGCTCGACGAGCGCAACACCGAGATGAAGGCCGCCGCCCTCAAGCGCGCACTGGAGCACGACGCCGTCGACATCACGCTGCCGGGCATCCGTCCGCAGATCGGCCACCAGCACCTGATCAAGCAAATCATCGAGGAGGCCGAGGACATCTTCTGCGGCATCGGCTACACCGTCGAGTCCGGTCCCATGGTCGACACCTCCTACTACAACTTCACCGCGCTCAACGCGCCCATGGATCACCCGAGCCGCTCGGCCCGCGATACGTTCTACGTGGTCGACAACAACCCCGGCAGCGTCGCGCACCCCGAGGCCCACGCCCACGGCGAGTCCGACGTGCTGCTGCGCACCCAGACCTCGGGCGTGCAGATCCACACCATGGAGTCGCAAAAGCCGCCCATCTACATGATTTGCCCGGGCACCGTCTACCGTCCCGACACGGCCGATGCCTGCCACCTTCCGCAGTTCAACCAGATCGAGGGTCTGGTCGTCGACGAGGGCATTACCTTTGGCGACCTTAAGGGCACGCTCGACTACTTTGTTAAGTGCATGTTTGGCGAGGACCGCAAGACGCGTTACCGCCCGCACTTCTTCCCCTTCACCGAGCCCAGCTGCGAGGTGGACGTGAGCTGCCACGTGTGCGGCGGCAAGGGCTGCAACTTCTGCAAGCACAGCGGCTGGATCGAGATCCTGGGCTGCGGCATGGTCGACCCCAACGTGCTCATCAACTGCGGCATTGATCCCGAGAAGTACACCGGCTTCGCCTTTGGTATTGGCGCCGAGCGCGTCGCGGCCCTGCGCTACGACCTGCCCGACCTCAGAACGCTCATGACGGGCGATATGCGCTTCCTGAACCAATTTTAAGTTGACCTGTCCCGGCGGCTTCCCGAGCCACCGCACCTTGCCTTTCAATCGTCGGTTGCGTACCTAAGTACGCGGCCCTCCTCTTTCAAGGCAATCTGCGGCACCTCGGAAACCCGTCTCCGTAGCTGGAGTTTTCCGTCTGTTTAATGCAGGCGTTACAGATGAAAGGAGACCAGTTAGATGCGCGTTTCTTACGACTGGCTCAAGACCATGATCGATATTCCGGAGGATCCCAAGACTCTTTCGGACGAATATATCCGTACCGGCACCGAGGTCGAGGCGATCGACACCGTGGGCGAGTCCTTCGACCACGTGGTGACTGCCAAGGTGCTCACCAAGACCCCGCACCCCGATAGCGACCACATGTATGTGTGCTCGGTCGACGTGGGTGACAAGAACCTCGACGCTGACGGCAATCCCGCTCCGCTGCAGATCGTCTGCGGCGCGCAGAACTTCGAGGCCGGCGACCACATCGTCACGGCCATGATCGGCGCAGTCCTGCCCGGCGACGTCAAGATCAAGAAGAGCAAGCTTCGCGGCGTCGTGTCCATGGGCATGAACTGCTCTGCGCGCGAACTCGGCCTGGGCGGCGACCACTCCGGCATCATGATCCTGCCCGAGGATACGCCCTGCGGCATGCCGTTTGCCGAGTATGTGGGCTCGAGCGACACCGTGCTCGACTGTGAGATCACGCCCAACCGCCCCGACTGCCTGTCCATGATCGGCATGGCCCGCGAGACCGGTGCCATTTTCGACCGCGATTTCCATGTGGAGCTGCCCGCCATCAAGGCGGAGACCGGCCGTGCGACCGACGACGAGCTTTCGGTCGAGATCGCCGACGAGGGCCTGTGTGACCGCTACGTTGCCCGCATCGTGCGCAACGTCAAGGTCGGCCCGTCGCCCGACTGGATGGTCAAGCGCCTCAACGCCCTGGGCGTGCGCCCGCACAACAACATCGTCGACATCACCAACTACGTGATGATGCTCACCGGCCAGCCGCTGCACGCCTTTGACCTCGACACCTTTGCCGAGCGCGATGGCCACCGTCGCGTGGTGGTTCGCGCCGCCCAGCAGGACGAGAAGTTCACGACGCTCGATGGCGAGGAGCGTGTGCTCGACGCCGGCATGGGCCTCATCACCGACGGCGAGCGTCCCGTGGCGCTGGCCGGCGTTATGGGTGGCATGGATTCCGAGATCGAGGACGATACCGTTGACGTGATGGTCGAGAGCGCCTGCTTCAACGCCGGCCGCACCTCGCACACCAGCCGTGACCTGTCGCTGATCTCCGACGCCTCCATTCGCTTTGAGCGCCAGGTTGACGAGACCGGCTGCGTGGATGTCGCCAACGTCACGTGCGCGCTCATCGAGGAGATCGCCGGCGGCGAGGTCGCTCCCGGCTATGTCGACGTGTTCCCCGCGCCCAAGACCATCGACAGCATTAAGCTGCGTCTGGCCCGCGTGCACGCCATCTGCGGCGCCGACATCGAGCCCGACTTTATCGAGCGTTCGCTCGCCCGTCTGGGCTGCACCGTCGAGCGCGACGGCGAGGACTTTATGGTCACCCCGCCGAGCTTCCGTCCCGACCTGCCGCGCGAGATTGACCTGATCGAGGAGGTCCTGCGCCTGTGGGGCATGGGCCGTGTGACGGCGACCATCCCGGCTGCCAAGAACCACATCGGCGGCCTGACCCGCGAGCAGAAGCTCACCCGCAAGGTCGGCGAGATCCTGCGCGCCTGCGGCCTCAACGAGACCACGACCTTTGGCTTTGCCGCCCCGGGCGACCTGGAGAAGATCGGTATGTCCACCGAGGGCCGCGGTTGCCCCGTGGTTCTCATGAATCCGCTGGTAGCCGAGCAGACCGAGATGCGTCGTTCGCTGCTGCCGGGCCTGCTGCAGTCCGTGGCCTACAACGAGGCCCACGGCACGCCCAACGTGCACCTGTACGAGGTCGGCAGCCTGTTCCACGGTCGCGAGAACGCCAGTCTGCCCAAGGAGACCAAGTCCGTGGCGGGCGTGCTCTCGGGCCAGTGGAGCGAGCAGTCCTGGAACATGAAGTACCGCAAGCTGCGCTTCTTCTTTGGCAAGGGCATTGTCGAGGAGCTGCTCGCCCAGCTGCGCATCGAGAAGGTTCGCTTCCGTCCCGTCGAGGGCGAGGGCTACGCTTTCTTGCAGCCGGGTCGTGCGGCCGAGGTTCTGTCCGGCGGAACCGTGCTGGGCTGGGTCGGCGAGATTCACCCCGAGGCGCGCGAGGCGATGGGCATCGATGAGGTCGTCGTTGCCTTTGAGCTCGACCTGGACAAGCTGATCAAGGGCGCCCGCAACCAGGAGAACTACCGCGAGTTCTCGCAGTACCCGGCTGTTGAGCACGACCTGGCTATCGTGGTCGACAACTCCGTGACCTGCGAGGATCTTGAGCGCCGCATTACCAGCGCCGGCGGCAAGCTGCTCGAGGGCGTGCGCCTGTTCGACGTCTACCGCGATCCCATCCGCATCGGAGCGGGCAAGAAGTCCATGGCCTTTGCGCTCACGTATCGCTCGGACGACCACACGCTCACCAGTGAAGAGGTCGAGAAGGCGCACCAGAAGATCGTCACCAAGGTGTGCAAGGGCGTAAACGGCGAGGTCCGCTCGTAATCTTTGCCGTTCGGAACCCGCCCCCTGCGGGGTTTCACGGCAACGTCCTCGCCGCTTCGCGGCTGCGGGATGTTGCCTTAGAAAACCCTCTCGGGGGCGGGTTCCTGCGTTAACCTTGTTGCGAGCGGACCGCACCTTCTTCCGGGTGACCGGAAAGTTGGGAGTGCATGGGCCCTTTATTGGGCGGTGCGTGGACCTGGGTTAATAACGTACGTATTGCAAGGGCGTGCTGCGTTGTGGGCGGTGCGCCTTTTTGTTAGTATGCAGAGTCGGTGTTACGGATTGTTGGAAACGTAACACGAAACGTTCTGATTGAGAGGGCTCATGCATATTCCCGATAATTATCTGTCCCCGCAGACCGATGCCGTTATGGCGGTGGCGATGGTGCCCGTATGGGTTCACTGCATCAAAAAGGTGCGCGCCACGCTCGATCGCGAGCATATGGCGTTCCTGGGCATTTGCGCCGCGTTCTCCTTCTTGCTCATGATGTTCAACGTGCCGCTGCCCGGCGGCACCACGGGTCACGCCGTCGGCGGTGCCCTCATTACGTTGCTGCTAGGCCCCGAGGCCGCGGCTATCGCTGTCTCGGTCGCGCTGGCGCTGCAGGCGCTGCTGTTTGGCGACGGCGGCATCCTGTCCTTTGGCGCCAACTGCTTTAACATGGCTTTCGTGCTGCCGTTTGCCGCTGCTATCGTGTTCCGTGCGCTCAACAGCCGTTTGCACGACAAGAGCTGGGGCACCTCGGTTTCTGCCATCGTGAGCGGTTGGGTCGGCCTGTGCCTGGCGGCCCTGTGCGCGGCGGTCGAGTTTGGTATTCAGCCCATGCTCTTTACTAACGCTTCGGGCGCGCCGCTGTACTGCCCCTTCCCGCTGTCCATTGCCATTCCGGCCATGATGATTCCGCATATGTTGGTTGCCGGCGTGGTCGAGGGCGTGGCGACTGCCGCGATCTACGGCTTTATCAAGAAGACGGCGCCGAGCGTTATCGTCGGGCCCGAGGCCGTCGATGGCCAGCTTGCTGCCGAGGACACAACCGCCAAGAAGACCTCGCTGGTCCCCACGCTCATCCTGGTCGCCGTGCTTGTTGTGGCCACGCCGCTGGGCCTGCTGGCCACGGGTGACGCATGGGGCGAGTGGGACGCCGAGGGCGCCGCGACTGCCGTTCAGGAGGCTGGTGACGACAGTCTGCAGGCTTCGGTCGGCCTCGATACCCCGACCTTTGCCGACGCTCTGCCTACGGGCGATTACCTGCAGGCCTATTCCGAGGAGCAGGGTCTTGGCTTTGCCGGCCAGGCTGCTATGTATATCCTTTCGGGCGTGATTGGCGTGGCAGTGCTTACCATCGCATTCCGTCTGATCTCGCTGACGGTCAAGGAAAGCGGTGCTCATGGCAATAGCCGAGCTGCCTAGCTGGCTTGCGGCCGAGGAGCGATACGAGCCCGCGGGGGCTCGGCATCGTGTGATGCAAAAGAACGTCCTGCACCTGGCGAGCCTGCTTGAGCGGGTTCGCCTGGGTGGAGGCGCGCACGAGGGCGGGTCGATGGTCGACCGCGCCCTTTCTTGCGTTTCGGCTCCGGTGCGCCTGGTGGGGATGTTCGTCTGCGTCCTGTGCGTGTGTCTGACACAGAGCCCGCTGTACCTGATGCTGATGGCGGCTATCACGCTGGTGCTGGTCGCGGTGCGCCCCGCACGCGGGCTGCGTGCGACCTTTGTACCGGCGCTCGGTGCTGCGGGGCTCGCAGTGGTTTTGGCACTGCCCGCCCTGCTGCTGGGCGCTTCCGCTACGGGCGCCATGCTCAAGATCGCGCTCAAGACCTTCATTAATGTGTCGCTGGTGCTGGGCGTTTCGTGGACGCTTACCTGGAGCCGCATGTCGGCGGCGCTTAAGATGTTGCGCCTGCCCGACGAGGTTATCTTTACGTTTGATATGGCACTCAAGCATATCGAGGTGCTGGGCCGAACGGCGCACGATCTGACCGAATCGGTCATGCTGCGCAGTGTGGGCCGCGCGCCTGCGGGGTTTTCGCGCACCGACTCGGTCGCGGGTATCATGGGCATGACGTTTATCAAGGCGATGGAATGCAGCCGTGCGATGGACGAGGCCATGCTGTGCCGCGGCTTTGCCGGCGTGTATCCGGCGCCTGCACGGAGCGGCTTTGGCTGGCGCGATGCGGTTTACGCGGCCGTTGTGGCGTTACTCGCCGTGTTGTGCGCGGTGTTGTAGTGCGGACGGTCGAACCGTCGATGTGAGTAGGGAAGGGCGACGTTTTGGCAAACGATACGAATAACGCGATGGGTGCGAGCGGTGCTGCCGGCGCTGAGACCACGCCGCTCATCGAGTTTCGCGACGTGGTGTTCTCCTATGCGGGGCATACGGTTGTCGATGGTGTGTCGCTGCAGGTCGATCGTGGTGAACTCGTTGCCCTGCTCGGTCCCAACGGCTGCGGCAAGACGACGATCATGCGCCTTATTAACGGCCTTGAGCTCACGGACGCGGGTGCGTACCTGTTTGACGGACATGCGGTCGATGCGGCATATCTCAAGGATTCCGCGACGGCCCAGCGGTTCCATCAGCGCGTGGGCTTTGTGTTCCAGAATGCCGATGCACAGCTCTTTTGCGCCACGGTGGGCGAGGAAGTTGCTTTTGGTCCCGCGCAGATGGGGCTGCCGGCAGACGAGCTCGAGCGCCGCGTGCGCGATGCCATGGGGCTGTTCCAGGTTGCCGACCTTGCCGGCGCCTCTCCCTATCAGCTCTCGGGCGGGCAAAAGAAGCGCGTTGCGCTGGCTGCGGTGGTGTCGATGAACCCGGATATCTTGGTTCTCGACGAGCCTACCAATGGGCTCGACGAGGATTCATGCGACATCGTGGTCAATTTTTTGCTGGCCTACGTCGCGGCCGGCAAGACGGTCTTGATGAGCACGCATCACCAGGATTTGGTGCGACGCCTGGGTGCCCGTGCAATCTATATCGATCGATATCACCATGTGGTCGAGGCGCCGGTGTCGTCGTATGGTACCGAGAGCGGCGCTGCGGAATAGTTGCTGCGTAGAGCGTGCGTAGCCGCCCGCGCGGCTTTGCCGTGATGGTATAGTTATCCAGGTTTTTTATGGGGGTGGCTATGCCAAGCTGGAACATTCATATCGCTCAGACGGAGCGTTTGCTGGAGCGCACC
>JAJWXI010000070.1 GCA_021641225.1 Collinsella aerofaciens
ACGACCGCGCGCGTCCGTTTTTTGCCGTCCAAGACTACCGTCCAGACCGTGGAGGTTTCCGGTGAGTGATACCAATCAAGATAAGACCGCTCGTACGCCGCGCCTGACGATTGACCAGAGCGCCACGTCGGCGAGCGAACCTGTTGATTCCAAAGCAGAGGCAACTGAGTTACAAGACGCGGCAGCCGCGGATTTTGACGAGGCTATGGGTCTCATCAAGGGTACGGGCGCTGCCATCTGGAGCTATGCTGTGCGTCATCCCAACACCACGCTCGGCGCCGTCGCCGGCTTTATCCTCGCCGTGTTGGTGCTCACGTTGGGCCTGTGGGACACGCTCGTCATTGCATTCTTCGTGCTGATCGGCGCCGTAATTGGTCAGATCCGCGACGGCGAGAACGGGATCGTCAACTTCTTCGGCCGTCTGTTTAGCGGCCGCTAATATGTATTCGACTGTCGCATCCGCGGCAGGCATAAGGAGGAACCATGGCTTTTAATACGAAGGTCGATGTAGCCGATACCGAGCTCGAGGAGAACGAGGCGGTCGTCGCCGAAGCTGAGGATGTGACGCTCGAGGATGAGGCTCTCGTCGAGGCCGAGTCCGATACGGATGAGGACGACGAGGAAGCAGACGAGTCCGAGGACTCGCTGACCTATTCCAACGGCGTGATCGAGAAGATCGTTGCCATGGCCACCCGCGAGGTTCCGCACGTTCTGGGCATGAAGGGTAACCTCATGCACTTTGTGCAGGAGCAGTTTGGTGCCGAGAACCTGACCAAGGGCGTGACGGTCGAGGTCACCGACGACAACCGCGTGGTCGTCAACATCTCCGTCATCATCGAGTACGGCGCCTATGCGCCTGCGATCTTTGACGACGTTAAGGCGCGTGTCACCGAGCGTCTGGCCGCGATGACCGGCCTTGAGGTGGCGGGCGTCAACCTGCGCATCGAGGATGTCATCACCCCCGAGGAGTACGAGCACCGCACCAGCCAGCACGAATAACCTTCCAAAAAGGGACAGGTTTGTTTTGGCAGGTTTTATCTGCGAAAACATTAAACGGCCGACCGCGCAAGCAAAAGCGTGGCCGGCCGTTTTTGTACGCTCCCGATATAGTCATACCGCTCGTCTAACTAAGGGTTGCAATCCCCACGTTCCGCGTTACTCTAATGGGCACATTGTTTCCAAATTGTTAACGAGGGGTTGCCGTAATGGCCGACGAGCACGAAACAGAAAGCAAGGCATGGGCAATTGAGGCCGCTGCGGCAGAGGCGGCGTCGCGTGCTGCCGAGGAGGTGCATCGTCCTCCCGTGGTGCCGATGGAGCGCGTGGTCGATCGCGATGTTATCGAGCGGGGCGAGCGCGCTGGTCGCAAGCGCAGCCAGGAGCCGGGCTTTCCGCGCTTTTTTGCCGAGCTCAATTTGGGCCTGATCCTCACGGCCTTTGCCATCGTTGCGTTTAAAACCCCTAATCACTTTGCTTTTGGCGGCACCTCGGGCGTGTCGGTCATTCTGTCCACGCTGTTCCCGACCCTGCCCGTCGGCGTTTTTATGTGGATTATCAATGCGGTCCTGGTCGTTCTGGGCTTTATCTTTTTGGAGCGCAAGGCAATCCTGTGGAGCGTCTTCGCCTCGTTTGCGCTGTCCGCCTATGTTTCGCTGTTTGAGCTCTTTATTCCGACCGATGTCTCGATGACGGGCGATATGTGGCTCGACCTGTGCTTTGCCGTGATTCTGCCGGCGCTCGGCAGCGCCATCGTCTTTGATATCGGCGCCTCGACGGGCGGCACGGACATCCTCGCCATGATTCTCAAACGCCGCACGACGCTTGAGATCGGCCGTGCGCTGCTGCTGGTCGATATCGGCATCGTGACCATCGCGGCCTTCTTGTACGGTCCGCGCGTCGGTCTGTATTGCGTACTCGGCCTGTTTGCCAAGACGCTTGTGGTCGACAAAGCCATTGAGAGCATTCACCTTCGTAAGGTCTGCACGGTCATTTGTTCCGAGCCCCTTAAGGTCGAGGAGTTTATCGTCAAGCATCTCAACCGTACGGCGACTATCAGCCGCGGCTACGGTGCTTTCTCGGGCAAGTGCGTGACGGTGATTATGAGCGTGCTGAGTCGTCGCGAGGCCGTGCAACTGCGTCGCTACGCGCGCGAGATCGATCCGGGTGCCTTTATCACGATTGTCGACAGCTCCGAGATCGTCGGCAAGGGTTTCCGCGGAACGAACTAACGCAGACGTATTCAACGAACCGCCTGCTGGCGCCGTGTACCTTGCAAATCGGTCATCTTTGAGTATTTGACCCCACATTGGGCGATAATGATGCTAAAGACATCGTTCGCGATCCAAGTGATTCGCTCAAGATACGAAGGGATGATTCTATGTTCTGCTCGCAGTGTGGTGCCCCCATGGGCGATAACGACAAGTTCTGCGGCGCGTGTGGTGCCCCCAATGCCGGTGCCGCAGCCTCTGCCCCTCAGGGTCAGCCCCAGCAGTTTGTTCCGCAACCGCCCGTGGCGAATGCGTCCAAGGGCTGTGTGGCTCAGGCGTTTGAGGATATGACCAAGACTCCGGGCGTGCTGCAGCGCGTGTGCCAGATTGCCTTTTTACCGGCGCTGATTTGTGTTGTGTCGGTACTCGTGCTGTTTATTCCCGTTATTGGCGGCATTGCAGCTGCCATCGGCTTTTTGGCAGCTTGCATTGCGAGCGTGTGTGGTTCCGGCTTTGGTATTGAGTGGGGTCGCGATCTGTCGCTCAAGGTTGATGACGGTATGGATCGTCCACTCATGCGTTCCACGTCGTTTGGCCTCGGAGTCTTTTCGAGCGTTATCTCGGTCGTGCTCGAGGTTATTGCTGCCATTCCCGTTATCGGTGTAGTGCTTTCGCTGGTGGAGAGCGTGGTAATTGGCGCCGCGGGCTCGTATTCGTATTACGGCTCTTATGCACTCGAGGCAGCGCTGTTTGGCTCGCTTGGCCTGCTTGTCCTGGCTATGATTGCCACGGCGGTCTTGGGGGTCTTCTTTAAGATGTTCGCCGACATTGCCGTGATGCACTTTGCGGTGACCGGTCGTGTCGAGAGCGCGTTTTCGCTCGATAAGGTCTGGGCGGCCTTTAAGCACAACAAGACCAAACTGTTCTGCGCTTCGTTCCTTCCCGAGTTTTTGACGGGCCTGGTCGCCAACGTTGTCACATGGATCCTGACGCTCGTCTTTGGCACCATTGCCTCTGTCGGTATGTATAGCTACTACTACCGTCCTTCGGCTATTGAGGCGCTTGTTACCGGCGGTGGCATCACGCTCGTATTGTTCTTGGTGCTGACGGCGTTTGTCACGGTATTCCTCACGGTCTTTGGCAAGATGCTCAAGCATCGTGCCGTTGGCTATTGGGTTGCACGCTATGCAAGCGAATGGGCCGATGAGGATAAGGACGACGTCCTGACTTTTGTATTGCCCTTCGAGAAGAAGGCTGACCCTGCAGACCGCAATGCTTCGGATGCCGCTCCTTCATCTGCTCCGGCACCAGAGCCTGAGCCTGCATCAGCTTCGGCGCCCGCGCCTACACCCATCCCGACGCCCGCTCCTATGCCGGTGTCCGAGCCTGCGCCTGAGCCAACGCCGGGTCCTGACGAGGCTTCGCAGGGCGCGCACGATGAGCATGAAGCGTCATCTCCAAGCGAGGTTCTAGCCGATGAGACCAAACACGGACCGGCTGAAGACAACGAAGAGGATTAAGCCAAAGGCATCCCGAGCAGTTGAGCTCGGGATGCCTTTTTCATTCCGTTCGAATCTAGGTGGCAAGGAGGTGAAAAACGACGCCCACACGCAGATCCATGCCGCATGGGCGGTCGCCGTTTAGTGGCGGCGCAAAAGGAGCGTGCGCAAACGCTCGACGTATCGTTTATGAAAGGAGCAATTATGTATTGTGAGCATTGTGGATCACCTATTTTGGATGGGGCAAAGACATGTCCCGCATGTGGCATCCCGGTGAGCTCGGAACCTGCTGCTCCCCAGCCCCCTCCGCAGCCGGTGTCCCAAACCGCACCCGTTCAGGCTCATGCCACACAGGTTCAGCCGACTTCTCCAACTAAGCAGACCGGTTCCTCCAACGGGTATCACTCAAACGTCAGGCCTGGAAAGCAGTCCATGGAGACCGACCGCAGCTTCGTTAAGATTCTTTTGCTCTCATTCGTCACCTTAGGCATTTACGGCATCTATGCGCTCAACAAGATTTCGCAGGACGTTGCCGTAATGTGCACGGGTGACAACGATGAGATGCCCAGTTATCTCAGGGCGTTTCTGTTGTCGCTCGTCACCTTTGGCATCTACGGCATCTGGTGGACGTATCGATTCGGCAATCGTCTGCAAAACAATGCCGCGCGATATGGGTTGAGCTTTACGGAAAGCGGAACGACGTTACTGCTGTGGCAGCTTCTCGGATCTTTGCTGTGCGGAATCGGCCCTCTGGTTGTCCTCTATCTGGTCGTTAAGAACGTCAACGCCCTCTCTGCCGCCTACAACGCGCAGACTGCATAACGCCTGCCATTTGGGAACGAGGTGGAAATGGTAGAAAGAGTGCTCGACAAATAGGAGGGGGCGGACGTTTATCCCAACGTCCGCCCCCTCATTGTCTTGAATGGAGTCTGAAACGGTTTGTAGCCTACTCGCCGTGTTTTTCTTCGTTGCGGGCGGCGGCGCGAGCGTCGTGGATGCCCTTGATTGCGGCGTGTCGGGCGGTGCGGGCATCGTGCATGGCGTCGCGGGCCTCGGCGGCCGTGGCCTTGGCAGAGCGCAGCTTGGCTGCCAGGTCGGGATTGGTCTCGGCGACCGCGGCAATCGTGGGGCCGTCGAGCTCTTCTTGTGTGGGCTCGGCCAAAAAGTCGATGGCATATTGGGCGGCCACCATGGAGCCATTGGCCAGTACCGACTCGTCAATCTTGTAGAAGCAAGAATGTTGGGCGTACGTGGCGCCAATCTGGGGGTTGCGCGTGCCAACAAAGGCGAGCACGCCCGGTACGCGGCGCAGGTACTCCGAAAAATCCTCACCCGAGAGTGTGCCGCGATAATGGCCTTGGCCGGTGGGGCCCAGGCATTTGATTACTGCCTGGCGGCAGCGCTCGCTCGAGGCGGCATCGTTTTCGACCTTATAATTGGCGATGGTGTAGTCGGTGAGCTCTGCCTCGGCGCCCAAGGCGGCCGCGGTATGCTCCACGATGCGACGCATAAGCTCCGGCATTTCCTCGTGGGTCGAATCGCCGTAGGTGCGCACCGTGCCGGCGAGGTAGGCCGTGCCGGCGATAACGTTGCGCGCAGTTCCGCCGTGCAGCTCGCCGACGGTAATGACGGCCGGCTCGTAGGGACTGATCTCGCGCGAAACGATGGTCTGCAGAGCGTTGACGATCTCGGCGGCAACCATAACGGCGTCGTGACCGCGCTGGGGCATGGCGCCGTGGCACGAGGTGCCGCGGACGTCGATGCGGAACCAGTCGGTATTGGCCATGCGCGGTCCGGGCTCGCAGCTCACGGTGCCGGCGTCGACCTCACTCCAGATGTGCGCGGCGTAGGCGCCATCGACGCCGTCGAGCACGCCCGTGCCGATCATGAGTTTGGCGCCCTGGCCGTTTTCCTCACTGGGCTGGAAGACGATGCGGACTTCGCCGTGGATGTCGTCGGTCATATGGCGCAGGATCTGCAGCGTGCCGAGCATCATGGCGATGTGGCAGTCGTGGCCGCAGGCGTGCATGCAGCCCTCGTTGACGCTGGCGAAATCCTCGCCGGTCTGCTCGGTGACGGGCAGGGCGTCGATGTCGGCGCGCAGCAGGATGCGGCGGCGCGGCGTGCCGTCCTCGCGATAGGCGTCGGGCGCGGTGCCGCGAAGGGTCGCCACAAGGCCCGTCTTAAGGGGACGCTCGTAGGGGATATTCATGGCATCGAGCTGGTTGGCGATGTCAGAAGTCGTGCGCTCCTCGGCGAGGCTCAGCTCCGGGTGCTTATGGAAGTGGCGGCGCTGCTTGATGATGTAGGGCTCAAATTCGGCGGCGATATCTCGGATGGCCGCGGTGACGTCATCTGCCGCGCGAACCTCGGTCGCCGCCATAATCTGCTGTGCCTTGGTCTTCGTCATGGTCGATTTGCTCCTTACTGGTTTATCGCAAAATCGTACAAGCTCTTTCCAGTATGCCACCTGCCACTTGGCCTGGCAAAGCTGCCGTTTGCCGCTTGGCATTTTGTAACCGAGACGGGGGAGTACACTCGGGGGTGTTGAATTTCCTGCCAGAGATGGGGATGCCCATGCAACATATCGATCGGATTATCCGCTCCAAGAACGTCTTTACCGCGCAAGACGGCATCGATACTGCCCGCGAGCTGGCGATTGCCATCGCAGGCGATCGTATCGTCGCAGTCGGTGCGCCCAATGACGTGATCGCCGCCGCTCCTGCCGCCACGTCGGTTATCGACTACGGCGAGCAGTTTGTCTGCCCCGGCTTTCATGACGCTCATCTGCACTTCTTCCATACCTCGGTCGGTTCCTCGCCGTACATGCTCATGGATATGGGCACGTCCGAGGCGGCACTGGTGCAACATGCGCTCGAGTTTTCCCAGGACCTGCCCGACGACGCTTGGGTTGTGACGCAGGGCTGGCGCGATTACCGTTGGGACCCGCCCGAGCATCCTAGCAAGGCGTCGCTCGATGCGGCATTCCCCGATCGTCCCTGCGTTATGTATTCGGGCGACGGGCACACGCTTTGGCTCAACAGCCGTGCACTCGAGGCGCTCGGCGTCACGCGCGACAGCGAGCCTCCGACGGGCGGTAGCTACGACAAGGATGCAAACGGCGAGCTCACGGGTATCGCTCACGAAGCGGCCGCTATGCAGCTGCTTCCGCGCTGCCTTGAGTGGCTGGGGGAGGATCGCATTGCAAGCGCTTACGCCGATCAAATGAGGCGTATGGCCGAGCAGGGCATCACCTCGATCTGTGACATGTCGCTCATGCCCATGCCGGGCTGCGATTTTATCCGCGACGACGTCTATGACAAGCTGCAAACAGTCGGCAAGCTGGGCATTCGAGCTCATCTGTTCCCCACGTTGCTGGATGACCAATCGCGCTTAGAAGAACTGCAGACCCGCTACGCGAACAACGCGCTGCTCTCGGCGCCTGGCTTTAAGCAGTTCTTCGACGGCGTCTCGAGCGAACACACGGCATATCTCACCGAGCCCTATACCAATCCGCGCTTCCCGGGCGACCAGGGCCGTCTGACAGTTCCTGCCGAGCGCATGCGTAAGTTGGTTCTGGCGGCTGCGGAGCGCGGCCACACTGTGCGTATCCACGTCATCGGCGACGGTGCGATTCATGCCGCGCTGGATATCTTCGAGGAGGCCGCCGACCTGTACGGCCTGCCCCAGCACGGCCATAACACACTCGAGCATCTGGAGAACCTCCTGCCCCAGGACATCGACCGCTTGCGCAAGCTCAACGTGGTCGCCTCGAGCCAGCCCTGCCATATCACGCTCGACCCGGGTGGTCCGGAGCGCGACCTGGGCTTGGAGCGCAGCCGCATCATGTGGCCGTTTGCGACCTATAAACAGCGCGGCATTCGCCAAGCCTTCGGTACCGACAGCCCTATCACGCCTGTTACTAGCATGAACGTGCTCTACACGGCTATCACGCGCCAAGACCCCAAAAGCCACTGGCCCGAGGGCGGCTGGCTGCCGAGTGAGCGTATCGATGCGGCAACGGCTCTGCGCAACTACACCCTGGGCAGCGCCTATGCAGCGGGCGACGAGCAAAACCTCGGCAGCCTGGAACCCGGCAAATACGCCGACCTGGTAGTCCTGGATCAAAACCCGCTCACCATCGACCCCCAAGAGCTCCAAGCCACCAAAGTCCAAGCCACCTATCTGGCAGGCAACCTAATCTACGAGCGCTAAGTATTCATGTCTTACCGTTAAACGCGGCTCGGGCAGCTTATTTTGGGATGGCGCTCGAGCCGCGTTGGTTCGCCAATGGGGGTTCGTTAGGAGCGTCCCCGCCCTGCTTGATCTGGGCGCGGGGCGGAGGCGCCGCTTCCCCGCGCGCTCAATTTGGACAGCAGCAATGCTATCTCTAGGTGTTTTGCATACTTTCCATTACGAATTGCATAAAAAGGCTGGGATGTCCTTTCTGATCCTGATGTACCCCCGCCCGCGCCGTGCAAAAAACGGAGTATTCAGCACCGCATGCCCCGTCGGTGCCGCTGCGGTTGGGTAACGTTGCGGAGATTGACGTCATTTTGGGCTCCTGTACGGCGCGAGGCGCCCCTTTTTGTCCTGACGGAGTTTGCCTGCCGACTTAAATCGCCGGTCGAAGGTGTCCTTGGGATCAATATGGTGTGTCCGGCGCGTATGCAGCCGTCCTGGCTTGCTGAATACTCCCAAAAATGCACGGTGCTCCCCAAGGGACCCGTGCGCGCAGCGAAAACCATGCACATGTCGCTATCCGCATCGCCATTTTGCTGCACTGACTTTTCTGAATGCCGGGACCGAATTAGTTAACCTGGCTCCCGTGTGGCTCCGGAGGGGCGGGGCATAAGGTTTATCGTGAGTTCCGCACGAGCCGAAGGCCACTTAATGTGGCCTTCATGCGAGCAGGACTGCCCGAGCAGGAAACCTTATGCCCCGCCCCGCCGGAGCCACACGGGAGCCACCGCTAAGTTATCCCCCGGCATTCAGAAAATCTAAGTGCCAAAAAATAAGATTTTTTGAC
>JAJWXI010000005.1 GCA_021641225.1 Collinsella aerofaciens
GGAGATTATCCACTCTCATTCTGCGGGCACTCATTTAAGTACGTCCCCAATGAGTACCTGCCGATGCATTGGCGAAGTCAGCGAAAACGCCCCTAAGCGAGCAAGGTGACGTGAAAGAGGAGGGCATTGACCTTCTGGTCATGCCCGACGATTGAACGTCAGATTGTCCAAATGCGGCCCGCGCAGCGTCGGCCGGTTACGGCGTTTGGTAAAACGCCGTAACCTACTGAATGAGCATCGCGTCACCAAAGCTGAAGAAGCGGTAGCGCTCCTCGATGGCGGCGGCGTAGGCATCCATGATCTGGTCGCGAGTGGCAAGTGCGCTCACGAGCATCATGAGCGTAGAGCGCGGCACGTGGAAGTTCGTGATCAGCGCGTCGACCACGTGATAGGTCGAGCCGGGCATGAGGTAGAGCTGCGTCGTCGCGTTCTCGCGCACCACGATGTCGCCGCGGCCGAGCGTGTCAGCGCCGTCCTCGCGGCCTTCAAAATAGCGCGCTGTCACGGCCGGATCGGACACCGGCGCCTCAGCGTCAAACGCGCTTTCGAGCGAGCGTACTGCGGTAGTGCCGACGGCGATCACGCGGTGCCCCTCGGCCTTCGCCTTATGCACGGCGTCGACAACCTCCTGCGACACGTGGTAGCGCTCGGTGTGCATGACGTGCTGCGTGGGGTCGTCCTCCTCCACCAGACGGAAGGTATCAATACCCACCTCGAGCTCGACGGCGGCAAACTTTGCGCCCTTGGCCTCGATAGCGGCCATGAGCTCGGGCGTAAAGTGCAGACCCGCCGTGGGAGCGGCAGCCGAGTGCTCTTCCTTCATGGCGTAGACGGTCTGGTACTTCTCGGGGTCGCCCTCGTAATCGGTAATGTAGGGCGGCAGCGGCACGTGGCCGGCAGCATGGATGGCCTCGTCGAGCGTGCGCGGGTCGCCGGCGGCATTGCAACCGGCCGGCTCAAAGCGCACCAGACGGCCACCGCGGCTATCGGTGACAAAGTCGATGACCTCGGCCGTCAGCACCACGGGAGCCCCCTCGGGCGCATGGGCGCCACCGGCGCGATACTCAATCTGAGCACCGGGCTTCAGGCGCTTGCCCGGCTTGACCAGGCACTCCCACACATGGCCGAGCGGATCCACATCCTCACGGCGCTTGAGCAGCAGCGTCTCGACCACGCCACCCGAGCCGGCTTTGCGACCGATTAGGCGGGCCGGCATCACGCGCGTCTGGTTGATGACGAGCACGTCGCCCGGCTCGATATAGTCGATGATGTCGCGGAAGATGCGGTGCTCAACAGTACCGCCGTGCTCCAGCGGCTTCCCCGCCTGGGAGCCTTTGCGATCCACCACCAGCAGGCGGCAGGAGTCGCGCGGCTCGGCAGGAGCCTGGGCAATCAGTTCCTCAGGAAGGTTGTAGTCAAAATCATCGGTACGCATAGACACGTCTGATACTCCTTATATAGCTAAAGTCCGCTCTACATCCTAGCAGGCTGACGTCCCAAACGAACTACTTTTTGGCGGCTTTGCGCTCGTCGCGGATGCGGGCGCGGTCCATGGCCGCCTCGACAGCAGAAAAGCGGCAGCCGCAGTAGTTCTGTCGATACATGCCCAGTTCGCGCGAACGGCGCGTAGCCTCGGGATAATACGGGCGAAAATCGCGAATCACCGGAGTGAGACCGCGGGCGGCAGCCAAACGCTCGAGCACGTCATTGCAGGTGTCGAACAACTGATACGGAGAGACGGCGAGCGTCGTGCCCACGTATTCAAACCCGCGCTCCCGAGCCACGCGGCACGCCTCGGCCAGACGCAGGGCATAGCACGCGCGACAGCGACGGGGCCGATCGGCACCCAGCGGGGCCACGCCGGCCTCCCAGCGCTCGCGATCCTCCCCGGCCTCGATGAGCTCGATGTCGCCGTCGGCACACCACCGGCGCAGCTCGTCCAGGCGACGCTGCCATTCATTGTGCGGCTGAATATTGGGGTTGGTCCAGCAGATCGTGGGTTCAAACCCCTCTTCGCGCAGCAAGCGAACCGGCTCAAGTGAGCACGGCGCACAGCAAGCGTGCAACAACAACGGCCTCATCAACATCTCCTCACCCGAAAAAGCGCACGCCAAAGGACGTGTCCTCGCAGGCGGCAATGCGGCGGTCGCGCAGGATCGTCCGCACGTAATACCAGTCGCCCGTGCATCCCGAAAGGTGCAAACCAGCCGCCAGGTAGCACAGCAGCGGATAGTCCGAGAACGCAAACCCCAGGGCAAATGCTGTCGTCACAACAACCGTCGGCGCCAGGCAAACCGCCATGTACCGCCGGCGCGAATACACAATCCCCTCGGCGCAGGCATAGATCATGCACGTCTCACGGTTCGCTCCAAAAGTCACGTGCGCACTCGCGGGCGCCAGCAGCTTAAAAAACACACCGTGCACCAGCTCGTGCACGGCAAACGACGCCATTGAGACCGCAGCCAAGCCGACTATCCAGCCCACGACTGCCGTCCAGCCGCCCGCATCAGCAGCATCCAAGTCTTCAGGCCCGCCCAGCAGCATAAACACCGGCACCAGGCACACGGCAAACACGCCGACTACGACCATCCCCCACACGAAGCAAGCGTGCAGAAAATCCTCGTCTTCAAACGCATGTATGTTGGAAATCTCATTCATAGCATCTTAGGATAGCGCCCCTGCCACGTACCCGTCCGCATGTGCGATAATGTCGAATGATATGCACGAATTGACCACCGCGCCGCCGAGCCCCGCGCCCGGCCGCGCTCTCACCATATGCGAAGGAGTCCCATGGCATCCAAATACTCCATGAACGACCGTCCCAGCTGGCCGCGCCGCGCCATCGTTACCGCCGGCGAGCCCTACGGCAACAAGGGCCTTCACTTTGGCCACGTTGGCGGCGTCTTTGTCCCGGCCGACTTCTTCGCCCGTTTCCTGCGCGACCGCCTGGGCCGCGAGAACGTCATCTTCACCTCGGGCACCGACTGCTACGGCTCGCCCATCATGGAGAGCTACCGCAAGCTCAAGGAGAACGAGGGCTACGACAAGTCCATTAGCGAGTATGTCGAGTCCAACCACTCCCGCCAGGCCGCGACCCTCAACAACTACAACATCAGCTGCGATATCTACGGCGGCTCGGGCCTTGAGCCGGCTGCGCAGATTCACAACGAGGTGACCGCCGAGATTATCAAGCGCCTGCACGAGCAGGGCACCATCTCCAAGCGCTCCACGCTGCAGTTCTACGACGCCAAGGCCGGTACGTTCCTCAACGGCCGTCAGGTGATCGGCCGCTGCCCCATCCAGGGCTGCAAGTCCGAGAAAGCCTACGCCGACGAGTGCGATCTGGGTCACCAGTTTGAGCCCGAGGAGCTCATCGCGCCCAAGAGCCAGCTCACCGGCGAGGTGCCCGAGCTGCGCCCGGTCGACAATCTCTACTTTGACCTGCCGGCCTACCTCGACTTTATGAAGACCTACACCGCCAAGCTCGCCCAGAACCCGCAGGTTCGCTCCGTGGTCTCCAAGACCATGGAAGAGTGGCTGCTGCCGGCTCAGCTCTACATCCAGAACAAGTTCCGCGAGGCCTTCGATGCCGTCGAGGACCAACTTCCCGAGCACACCGTGTTGGAGCCCGAGGGCAACAAGAGCAGCTTTACCGTCACCTTCCCCAGCTGGAAGGAGCGCGACGATGCCCACGCCGTGCTCGCCAACGGCGGCGTGCGCTTCCGCAGCGGCAAGGCACTCGTGCCCTTCCGCATCACCGGCAACATCGACTGGGGCGTTCCGGTGCCCGAGGTCGATGGCGTGACCGACGTCACCTGCTGGTGCTGGCCCGAGAGCTTGTGGGCGCCCATCAGCTATACGCGTACCGTACTCGCCCGCGACGCCCGCGCCGCCGGCGTGACCGAGGGCGTCGCCGCCCAGGACGCCGCCCTCATGGGCGAGCCCGCTGCCGACTCCACGCAGGTGCCCGCGCCCACCTACCAGCACAGCTCGCTCGACTGGCGCGACTGGTGGTGCTCGGACGACGCACAGATCTACCAGTTTATCGGTCAGGACAACATCTACTTCTACTGCATCGCGCAGACCGCCATGTGGGAGGCCCTGGGCTGGGACCTCACGCAGAGCACCGTCAGCGCCTGCTACCACCTGCTCTACATGGGCAAAAAGGCCAGCTCGTCCTCGCAGACGCCTCCCCCGCCGGCAGACGACCTGCTCAACCACTACACCTGCGAGCAGATGCGCGCGCACTGGCTGTCGCTCGGCCTGTCCGAAAAGCCGGTGAGCTTTAGCCCCAAGGCATACGACACCCGCGTGACCGGCAAGGACAAGGACGGCAACGAGGTGCGCGCCTGCGACGACAAGCGCGTCATCGATCCGGCCCTTAAGGAGAGCGCGCTGCTGACCGGCGTGTTCAACCGCCTGGCCCGCAGCTGCTTCTACGGCGTCGCCGTCAAGGAGGGCGACGAGAGCCCCTATCGCAACGGCTGCATCCCCGCCGGTGCGGCCTCTGCCGCCGTGGTCGAAGCCGCCGAGCAGGCAGCTCTCGCCTTTGAGCAGGCTATGTACAAGTTCGAGACGCACCGCGCGCTTGCCGTGTGCGACGACTACCTGCGCGCCGCCAACAAGCGCTGGAGCGATGCCTCCAAGGCCGCCAACAAGCTCGAGGGTAACGAGGCAAACGCCGCAATGACGCAGGCCCTCGTCGACGCCTTTACCGAGCTGCGCGTGGCGACCGTGCTCATGCACGGCATCGTCCCTGCCGGCTGCGAGCTCATCTGCGAGTACTTCGACGTTGACCCGGTCGCCTTCTTTAGCTGGGACAACATCTTCGCCTCCACGGACGAATTTGTGGAGAGTCTGGGCGAGAAGCCCGGCGAGCACCGCGTAAAGCCGCTGCCCCCGCGCTTCGACTTCTTCAGCAAGCACGAGAGCCAGTACTAAACACTCGACATGTAATGGAATGGGAAGGAAAGACGGATGTCCAAGCCGCGTCGTCGTAAGCAGAAAAAGCAGGTTAAGCCCGAGCTCAAGCTCAGGCAGTTTGCTGCTACCGAGCTTTCCGACCAGCTTGCCGCCCAACACTCCGCCGCCGACCTGCCGCGCTTTATGGTCGACACGGTCGCCGGCGCCTATGCGCCCGCCGATGCCGAGCTCATGATCGAGGGCTTCGGCGCCGCGGCCACACGCCCGGTCACGCTGCGCGCCAACACGCTCAAGGCAACCGTCGAGGACATCGCTGCGGCGCTCGATGCCGCCGGCATCGCTCACAACCCCGTCACCTGGTACCCAGACGCCTTCATCCTGCCCGAGGCCCAGGTTTCCGATCTGTGGGATCTCGACATCTACCGCGACGGCAAGATCTACCTGCAGAGCCTGTCGTCCATGATGCCGCCGCTGGTCCTGGGCGCTCAGGTAGGCGAGGACATCCTGGACATGTGCGCAGCCCCTGGCGGCAAGACGACGCAGATCGCCGCCCTCACGCAGGGGCAGGCGCACCTTACCGCCTGCGAGATGAGCATTCCCCGCGCCGAGAAGCTCGAAGCCAACCTCCACCGCCAAGGCGCAAAAAACGTGCCCGTCATGCGCACCGACGCACGCGAGCTCGACGAGTTCTTCCGCTTTGACCGCATCCTGCTCGACGCTCCCTGCACCGGCACGGGCACCGTTATCAGCGGCAACGAGAAAACCCTGCGCGGCCTGACCGAGCAGCTGCTCGTCAAATGCGCCCGCTCGCAGCGTGCGCTTCTGGACCGCGCCATGGGAGCCCTCAAACCGGGCGGCACGCTCGTCTATTCGACTTGTTCGATCTTGCCGCAGGAAAACGAGGACGCCCTGCAAGAGGCCCTCGACAAGCATATGGACTGCGAGCTCATCCCCCTCGACGGCACGCCAAGCGAAAGTGAGGCACGCCGCGCCCAGGAAGCTGGCGAGGAGCCGCGCATCGAGTCCAACGCCCTAACCGAGGCCATTGCCGCGGGTCAGGTATCGGCCATCGCCAACGGCCTGTCCGGCACGCTCACCATTCCGCCTAGCCGCGACTTTGAGGGCTTCTACATTGCCCTGATCCGAAAACGCAGCTAGCGCACGGATCCAAAACTCAACAAGCTATCTCCGTGCGCGTTTGCTCTGCTGGTCGCGATGCTGTTTAAGCGTCGCGCGCTCCTTGCGTTCGGCCCTTTTGCCCTTAATGACCGTGACCACAAAGTAGATGACCGCGGCGGCAACGATTGCGCCCACGCACAGGCCAATCGAGCTAAACATTGCTGTCAATTCCATACCGCGTCACCTCTCTTTTAAACGGGACATTCAAGATAGCACCTCAATACCCGCCACCACAGCTCCTTCACGTTCGCCGGCCCTTCGGTCTAACGGATGGCGCGGCGGGGAAAAATCAACTCGTCAAATGATTTAGCATTCGCAATTCCGGCTGCATCGCGCCGGCCGTCATCACATAGAATCGAGCTTCCATGGATACCCTCAACGATCTAAATGAGCGCGTCGACGCCTTCGTCGGCACCAGCTCTTTCGACACGCCTGCCGCGGCAAACGACCAAGCCCCCATCGATGTGCCCGCCGAGGTTCACGAGGACATTGTCGCCTCGGTCGATTTCTCCGAGGTCGAGCTCGCAGACGAGTTCACCGAACCCCAGGTAGCCGTCACGCCCAACGGCCTGCTCCCTATGGAGCCCCTGCCCATCGACGGACGCCTGCGCAAGGCGGCCCTCCGCATGCCCGACGAGATTGAGGAGGCCAGCGGCTTCACGCTCTTCGGCCGTCGTATCAAATCGCTCATCTACACCACCGACGTCGCGGTCATCCGCAACTCCAACGCCGACGCCGTCTTTGCCGTTTACCCCTTCACGCCGCAGCCGGCCATTACGCAGGCGCTGCTGACCGTCGCCGAGTGCCCGGTCTTTGTGGGCGTGGGCGGCGGCACCACCACCGGCAAGCGCTCCGTGCAGATGGCAGCCGTCTCCGAGATGCAGGGCGCAGCGGGCTGTGTGGTCAACTCCCCCGCTACCGCCGAGATGGTCGAGCACATCACCAACATGGCGGACATCCCCGTCATCGCCACGGTCGTGCGCTGCGACGACGACGCACATGCCAAGGTTCGCGCCGGAGCCAAGATCCTCAACATCGCCGCCGGCAAGAACACGCCGCAGGTCCTGCACGAGCTACGCGAGCACTACCCCAACCTGCCGCTCATCGCGCCGGGTGGCAAGACGCCCGAGAGCATCCGCGAGACTATCGCCGCCGGCGCCAACGCCATCATCTGGACGCCGCCTTCGGCGCAGCAGCTGCAGACCGACATGATGCAGCGCTACCGCAAGATGAAGGAAGACGCCACGCCCGTCATCTCGCGTGACGATGTGCCCATTATCGACCAGGTCGCCGCTGCCGAGGTCAGCCAGGTCGAGAACATGAATCCCGACGTGCCGATTCCCGACGAAGTCATCGAGCGTGTCGCTTCAATCCACGATCATATCGAGGAGCGCCGCAGCAACCGCGGACTCAAGCCCTCGCTGCACGGCTTCTTCTTCCGCGGCAAGAAACGCTAACCGCAACAGCAAGGCCCGCCCCGCAAACAGCGGGACGGGCCTTTTCTGTTATCGAATGTCAGGAGGGACAGGCGCAGTCGTTAAAATTGTCATCCAGCCCACGAACGTTAATCCACGCGCTTGTCGCCCATAAAGAAGAGCGCCACCGTACCAGGCCCGGTATGCGAACCGATCAGAGTACCGATGTTATTGATCTCAATCTTGCCTTTAAGCTGCGGAACCTGTTCCTCAATCAGCGCCGCAACGGCCTCGGCATCCTCGCGGCACGCCGAGTGCGACATGATGCACTTACCCGAATAATCCGCACCGTCCTGCACGTGTGCCATCATGGTCTTAGCCATCTCGGAAATCGCGCGCTTCTTAGTGCGAATCTTCTCACGTGGCGACAGTCCACCTTCGCAATCGACCGTCATAAGCGGGCAAATCTTAAGCGCCGTGCCGATGATCGCGCTCGCAGCCGAAATGCGACCGCCGCGCAGGTAGCTCGACAGATCGGTCGAGAAGAACCAGTGGTGAAGGTTGAGTTTATGCTCCTCAATCCAAGCGGCCGTCTCGTCGAGCGAAGCGCCGCTATCGCGAACGTCGGCGGCACATTCCGCCAGCAGGCCAAAGCCCGAAGACGCCGCCAGCGAATCGATGACACGCACCTTGCCGCCCTGGGGATAGCGATCCGCGAGCATCTGCGCCGCAACGCAGGCCGATCCATACGTGCCCGAAATACCCGACGACAACGCCAGGTGCAGCACGTCTTTACCCTCGGCAACAAACGGCTCCCAAAACTCCTCGTACTCACCCACGCTCACCTGAGACGTCTTGGGCATGGCGCCCGCGGCAATCTGGGCAAAAAACTCGTCCGGCGTAATCGACTGATACAGATCGTCCGTATAGACAACATCGTCGATCTCGTAATGAAAACACACGACAGGGATATTGCGCGACGCAAAGAACTCACGGGTTCGATCGGCGGCGGATTCACAGGTCAGGACAAAATCACTCATATGAGGCTCCTTAAGTATTGCTGCGCAAATTATCGCACAGCAAGCCTAAATACGATACAAATGTCCGCTATTTACCAATGTGAACCATTTGCATCCAATATCTTTATCATGAACATCCCCATCCCCGCCATGGGCCAACATGGGCAAAACCACCCGCTTTGTCTCCACTCAACCGCCATATCTACCTCAACTAAATCGATTTACCAAACCGTTCAGCCGACAATTCAGCCGCCGGCGCAAAATCGAAACAAAGCCGGCGCATACTGATAAACGCTTGACGCTGTTTTATCAGTTTTACCAACCATATCGGAAGGTGTTTCATGGTCGCATTCGATCGCAATCCGCAAGACTTCAAGTATCTGCGTCTGCTGTCGAGACAATTTCCCACCGAGCAATCCGCGTTTACCGAGATCATCAATCTCTCGGCCATTCTCAACCTGCCCAAAGGCACCGAGCATTTTATGAGCGACGTGCACGGCGAGTACGAAGCCTTTATGCACATCCTCAACAACTGTTCGGGCGTCGTGCGCGAACATGTCGACGAGATTTTTGGCGACACGCTCACCTTTGACGAAAAGGGCGAGCTGTGCGCGCTCATCTACTACCCGCGCGAGAAGATCGAGCTGGTCCGCAGCCAGCACGAGGACTCCCCCACCTGGTACAAGACCATGCTCGACCAACTCATTGTGGTTGCCCGCTCGCTTTCGAGCCGCTATACACGCTCCAAGGTACGTAAGGCCATCCCGTGCGATTACGCCTACATCATCGACGAGCTGCTGCACACGCATCCGGACGAGAACAACTATCGCGTGCGCTATCACGAGCGCATCGTGGAGTCCATCCTAGAGACCGCAAGCGCCGATGACTTTATCGAGTCGCTCGCCTCACTCATCAAGCGCCTGGCCGTCGACCACCTGCACCTGGTGGGCGATATCTTCGACCGTGGCGGCGGCGCTGCCAAGATTATGGACCGCCTGCTCACCTACCATTCGCTCGACATTCAGTGGGGCAACCACGATCTGCTGTGGATGGGCGCTGCGGCCGGTGAGCCCGCCTGCATCGCCACGGTGCTGCGCAACAACCTGCGCTACGACAACTACGAGATCCTCGAGAACGACTACGGCATTTCACTGCGCGAGCTCGTCGCCTTTGCCGATGCCACCTATACCGCCGGCGACCCCATCAGCCCGCTGATTAAGGCCATCAACGTCCTGCTCTTTAAACTCGAGGGCCAGATTATCCAGCGCCACCCCGAGTTCGATATGGCCGACCGTCTGCTGCTCGACAAGATCGGCCACGACACTGGCACGGTCACGCTCGCCGACGGCAGCGTGTGGCCGCTCACGACCAACGACTTCCCCACCGTCGATCCGGCGGACCCCTACACGCTCACGCCCGAGGAGCAGCACATCATCGACAAGCTCGTGTCCGAGTTTGTCACCGCCGATCACCTGCATCGCCATATCGATTTCCTCTACACCCACGGCTCGATGTACAAGGTCACCAACGGCAACCTGCTGTTCCATGGCTGCGTGCCGCTCAACGAAGATGGTACCTTTAGCAGCATGAACTGCTTGGGTACCTGGCACGCCGGCCGCGATTATCTCGATTTTTGCGACCGCATCGCCCGCCGCGCCTGGCGCGTAGGCGACCGCGATGCCCTCGACTGGATGTGGTACCTGTGGATCGGCTTTAACTCACCCGCCAGCGGACGCCTGGTGCGTACCTTTGAGCGCGCCTATATCGCCGATAAGAGCACCTGGGCCGAGCCGATGGACCCGTACTTTACGCTTACCAAGTCACCCTCGGTCTGCGACGACATCATGCGCGAGTTCAGCGTCACCCCCATGGCATGTTCGCCGACCGGCCACATCATCAACGGCCACACACCCGTTAAAACCACCAAGGGCGAGCAGCCCATCCGCGCCGAGGGCAAGCTGCTGGTCATCGATGGCGGCTTCTGCCGCGCCTACCATCCCAAGACGGGCATCGCCGGCTACACGCTTATCTCGAGCTCACGCGGATGTCGCCTTAAGTCGCACCAAGCCTTTACCACGGTTGCCGAAGCGCTCACGCGCAACGTGGATATCGAGAGCGAGACCAACCGCTTTGACGAGGCCAACCGCCGCCGCATGGTCAGCGATACCGATACCGGCGCCAAGATTCGCAGCCAAATCCAGGACCTGCGCCAGCTGCTCGATGCATATAGAAACGGTGCTATCGAGGAGCGCGCCTAGCTCCATCCGTGGGGATTGGCTAAACTTGCTGAGTTCGTCATCCCCACGGCGCCCCGGCGCCACCTTAAGGCAGGTTCCATGCAAAAGCTCCTTGCGCAGATCATGAAGTTTGGCGTCGTCGGCGTCATCGCCACGGTCATCGACTTTGGCATCATGAATCTGCTCCACTACGGTCTGGGCCTCAATATCCTGATCGCCAATACCAGCGGCTTTATCATCTCGCTCATCTTTAACTACGTCGCGAGCATGAAGTACGTGTTCGCACACAAGGAGGGCATGAGTCGCCGCCGCGAGTTCATCATCTTTGTCGTGTTGTCCGTTATTGGCCTGGTGCTCAACGACGGCATTGTGCTGGCCCTCAACGCCGGCCTGGGGCTCGAGGCCAATATCGCCAAGATTTGCGCCACCGCACTGGTCATGGTCTATAACTTTGTGACCCGAAAGATTTTCCTGGAGGGCGACGAGACCAAGTAGCTCGGCTTTCTCGCAGCGTTACGAGGCCCGCGAACGACGTGCACTGGGTGCGGCGGCGTTCGCGGGCCTTATTCGTTTACGGGCAAATTTGGCACGTTTGCGGATTGCCTCTTGCAAATTTGGCGAGTTCGTATAGTTCTTGGCAAAGCCCTTACGTTTCCCTTGCAAAAGCTCTAAAGTATCCTCTGCTCGATTCATCAACGCATTGGATGTGATTACGTGCGTAAGGCACTGGCACAACCTCATACCAAGCAGTTCCTCAAGTTCGCTGTCGTGGGACTTATCTCCTTTGGCATCGACTGGGGTATGCTCATTGCGCTCGTCGAGCTGTTCCACCTCGACTTTTTGATGAGCACCACGATCTCGTTCATCACGTCCGTCGTGGTCAACTACTGGCTCAGCATGAAGTACGTGTTCGATCACCGCGAGGGCATGAGCCGCAAGCGCGAGTTCACGATCTTCACCATCCTGTCGGTGATTGGCCTGGGCCTCAACGACCTGTACATGTTTGTGGGCGTCACGTTTTTGAGCATCGGCTACCAGGCCATGAAGGCCATCGCCACGTTCCTAGTCACCTGGTACAACTACTTTAGCCGCCGCTTCTTCCTCGAGGGCGCACAGTCGTAGACGACCCAACATAATCCCGCTTCGCAGCCGGTTGGAATTCACGTTCCAACCGGTTTTTTGTTTGCAGAGCCTGCCGAGGAAGTCGTACGAGGTGAGCTACAGCGTCGGAATAGGGCACAGTTTCCCTAGGGGGCGCCCCGCGGAAACTGCATCCCAGATTGCGCCCTCAGAGCTGGACACAGTTTCCGAAACGCCGCCCCGGCGGAAACTGCATCCCGGAATCAGTCAGCAGAACGGGACGCAGTTTCCCGCTGACGCCGAAACGGAAAGCGCATCCCATTATCGATGTCCAGAACGGGATACGCTTTCCCAATGGATGCTGATGCGGAAAGTGTGTCCCGGAATTCGCCTTCAGAGTGGGATGCAATTTCCGATTGAGCCTCGATTGGGAAACGGCGTCCCATTCGCATGAAAACGGGCGGCTCGGATGTTGGTCCGAACCGCCCGTTTGGCGCGTTATGTCGAGGCATTTAGCCTGTTACGTAATACCAGACTACGTTGTCGCCGTTTTTGAGAACGTAGTTGCTGCAGGCCGTCATGTACGTTGTGCCGTTGACGGAGTACATCCAGCCGCTCTTGCCGCCATGCTCCATCTCGGCCAAACCGCCAATGGCGGCAACATACGTTCCGTACGACGTGCCACGCGCATTCACGGAAAGCCCTAGGGCGCACAGGGCATCGTAGGCCGTAGCGCCCTCGTTAAAGGTGAAGGTGCCACTAGAAGACACAGGATTGCCCACGGCACTCGATGTGACCGAGACCGTCACTGCGACGTAGCCAGGCTGCGGCGAGCCGCCCTGGCTGTCCGCAGAGGCACCGCCACCGTTAGAAGTGGACCCACCGCCGGTCGTCGATCCCCCGCCCGAAGATGAGCCGTCAGAAGCGCTCGATCCGCCAGTGGACTCAGAATTCTGCGAACCCGATTTACCCCCGGACTTCTTGCCGTCCTTGCCTTCGGACTTCTTCTCCTTCGAGTCCTTGTCCGACTTCTTGTCCGAAGACTCAGAATCGTCCTTGGAGTCGGATTCGTCCGAATCCTTGGACTCAGAGCTCGCATCATCCGAAGATTTTAAGCCCTTGACTCCAGTCTTACCCGAAGCGGTAGTCGAGCCGGAAACCGACGCATCCTTGGCAACGACACTCTCCCCTGTCACAGCCTGAGCGATCCAATCGATGGACCAGGCACCGCTGGCGGAAGGGTGAACAAAGCCCAGCGAGACGACAATCAGCGCAATGCAGACGGCCGTCAGAGCGCCAAGCAGGGCCTTGCGCCGAGGGGCGGACGCCGCCGAAGCAGCGCCCTTTTGCTTTGCATCGTCAAGCTGGATGAACGACGAGTCGGGCTGCTTGGAGCCAGCGTCCTGAGGCTTATTGGACACAGCCCTCACCTACCGACGCTTGGTGAATACGAACACGCCGATGACGGCAAGACCGATCACGCCTGCCGCAACGCCGACGATGGCAAGCGGATTGAAGCCAGACTCCTGCGAGGGAGCCGCAGCGGACTTCTTGGCAGTGGTCGCTGCAGACGAGCCCGTGTCGGACTTCTTGTCCTTCTTGTCGGACTTATCGGAATTCTTCTTGGAATCCTTATCGTCCTTGGTCTCGGTCGTAGTCGTGGTAGACACCGGCTTCTGACCCGGAGCAACAGCACCGCCAGCCTGCTGGCCGTTTGTACCGTTACCCGAGCCGCCTTTGGAGTCAGAGCCACCGTTACCGTCAGGGGCAACGGCGTTCTTGATCCACTTGGCATACAGCGTCATATCAGCCGTCACCGCAACGCTAAAGTCATACGCCTCCGTACAAGCCTCGTCGGTATACCAACCAGCGAAGGTGTAGCCCTTGCGCGTTGGATCGGCAGGCTTGGCGACAGACCCGTTGGCAGCCGTAGTCTGAAAATCGACCTTGGACCCATCGCCAGCGCTAAACGAAACCTTAACGCCAGCATTCAGCTTGAACAGTGCGCCAGAGTCGTTGATGTAGTACAAGTTGCCCTGGGCATCACAAGCGATTGGCGAGTCACAGTAGTTGTTGTGGCCCGTTGCGCTAAACACGCCAGAAGCCTCAGCGTCACCCAACTTGTAACGATATACGCCACCGCCCGAGGTGTAGTTAACGAAATCAGGACTCTCGCCGTAGTTAACCGTGAAGTAGACATACGCGTCTTTGCCCTGGATACTCACGAGCGGAGCGCCCTTGATGCCACCATGTCCGGCTGGCAGCTGAGAGCCGTCCGCCGTCGTGACCAGCGTCGTATCAAAGTCGTTATTCAGATCGATGATTGCGAGCGCCGCGCTGCCATTGGCTTCGCCGCCGACAATCAGCTTGCCGTCCTGCATCGTAGGTGCACACGCGCAGCCGGTAAGGCCAAGGTCAACTACGCGCTCCTCGGTAATTCGCGAAGCGGAATCCGCATCGCGTGAGTCGCCATCAGAAATCGCCAACACGTGCAGCTTGCCGTCGCGCGAGATGAGATAGGCATGGCCGCCGTCAGCCGAAAGCACGCAAGTGGAGTTGACAATCGAACCAACCGAAACACTTCCGAGCACATCGCCCGAAGACTTGCTGAGCATCTCGACGGTACCGGCACTGGTGGGAACCAAGACAAAGTCATCACCCACCGTAGCGCCTGTCCAGTAATAGCCCTCATTGGCATTGACATGCTGCCAGGAAACAGCACCTGTCAGCATATTAATGCGCGTCAGGTGGCCGTTGTTGTACGTACCCGATCCAAAATCGACATCAACGGTACCAACATAGAGATAGTTGCCATCAACCGTCATCTGAGAATTCGACTGGGCAACGTCGTTCACCGCATCGGTAATCCAAACTGTCGTAAGAGCATCGGCAGTCAGGGCCTGAACCGCACCGCCATTGAGTGGAACGATAACCAAACCGTTCGCGTAAATCGGGCGCGAGGTGTAACCGACCGTAGCCTTAAGTTTCGCCTCGGCAAGGACCTTGCCCGACTCGGTGTTAATCTTTAGCAAACGCTTGTTGACGGCGAGGTATACGTAGCCGTCAACAACGATAGGCTCACTTGCGTTGGGATTCGTGGCACCCGAGTACGCCTTCCAATCGAACGTCCATGAGCTCGCCAGCGCACCCGTAGGCGTCGAAATATTCTCGACCGCCGCATTGGACTTGCCATCCCAATCGGACTTCATATGGGTCGGACGCGGGGCGCTCGGATCGACTACGACCTCGTCGGGATTAGGCACAGTATCGCCGGCAGCATAGGCCCAGACGATCGTGTCGCGCGGCTTGAGCACGTAGTCGCTATCGAGCTGAGGTCCGGGAACACCGTTAACAAAGTACGACCAAGCGCCAGCCAGCTTAGTGCCGTCAAGCGGGGAGACAAGGCTGTGAACGCCCCAGAAGCCCAGCTGATCGTACATCTCGGACTTGATGCCCAAAGCATCAAAGTAGGCGGCAGTGGCGTCCTTAATCGTCGTGCCCTCAACAAACACCTGCGTCGAAGGATCGGTCCAGCGCTGTGCCTTATCGTCCTTCTTGCCGATGATCTCCATCGAGACAGAAACCTGACCGGGCATGGCACCATCGGAACCATAGACCCAGGTAATCTCATCGCCGGTCTTGAGCGTGTAGTTGCCGGCGCCGACATTGGCCATCTTGCCGTTAACGAAGAACTGCCAGGACTTCCAGGTGCTTTCGTTAACCTGTACGGTCGAAAGCGTCACGTTCTTATTGAACGGGGAAGTCAGCGAATTGAGGAACCAACCATACGAACCGGTTTGGACGTCGGCGCCAATACCGGCCTGCTTAAAGACCCGCTCGGAAAGATCGGCAGCAGTTGCGCCCTCTTCCACCAGTGCAGTCGTAGGCTGCGCCCACGTCTGCTGGGCGCCCGAAGCGTCCTGACCGATAACGGTGCAGCTTACCGAAAGCTGGTCGGTGGGTGCAGCGTCACCGTACTTCGAGTAGCACCAGACGACGGAGTCGCCCGCCTCGAGGGAGTAGCTGCCAGCGCCCACCGATGCGGCGACGCCGTTAATGAACAGCTGCCAATACGCGCCCGTCGCTGAATCGTACGCAAGAGTGCGGCCTGCATCGAAAGGCGACGTAATGGAGTTGAGTACCCAACCCCAAGAGCCATTGGGGTCATAGTCGACCTTGAGACCGGCCTGCTTAAAGAGCTCCTCGGAAAGATCGGCGGCCGTCGAGCCATTCTTGAGCGTGTACTGCGTCGCGGCAGCCCACGTCTGCTGCTTGCCCTTGGAATCGACGCCGATAACTGTGCACGTCGCCGTAACCTCGGGATCGTTTTGACCGCTCGTGCCCAGAACCGTGATCTTTGCCGATACGTCCTGGTTGGCAAGCTTGGCATACGCGGCATTGTCGGGATAGCGCTCAGCATAGCGAGCGTACTTCTCGCTCGTCAGGCGCGAGGAAACGACAACCTTCGTGTTGTACTGCGGCTGCGTGACCTTGAGGTTCTCAGCAGAGACAATAGAGCTGTTGCTCGACTTAAACAGACGCCAGTCCTGTCCAGACATCGCGTCATAGCCAGGCAGGTCAACCGGAACAATGCCGAGGGACGTCGAATCGGTCGTTGCCTTGTTGTAGCTCCAGGCAAGGTTGCCGTCAGCATCCAGATACGCTTTCTGGAACGCGTGCATGTCGGCCGAAACGGCATTGGCGTCCTGGCCATTCAGAATGGCGGCAGCATAGCCGGCCTTCGCCTTTTCCATAAGAGAAAGCTCAGCATTGAGCTCGCCCTGGTCCTGCGGAGCAATCGCAAAGTCGAGGGTCTTGCTTGCCGTGACCTCGGCGTTCGACTTGTCGGTCACCGTGAGGGTGATCTTGGTCTTCGCTGCCTCGGTGCCAGGCAGCGGCTGATAGACCGTGCCCTTGTAACCGTTAAACGTGATGTCATCGGTGCTGGCGGAGTACTCAACCTTGTAGTACTTGCCGTCGATATTGAGCGTGCTCGTGCGCGGCATCTGCAGGTCGGCGGTTAGGCCGTCCTTATTGGCGACCGCGTCGGTGCCGGAGTACTTGATGTTGTCGTAGGTAAAGGCCGCATCGACCTTCTCCTGCAGCGCCTTCTTGTCGGCGGCGACCTTCTCGGGATCGCCCTTGACGGTCACGGTGAAGTCGTGCGAGCCGGTAAGCTTGATGTCGCCGCTCGTAACCGTAACCTTGGCGGTCAGCGTCACATCGCGATCGCTCGATGCGCGCGAAACCTTACCCGTCTTATCTTCCCAGCTATAACCAGAAACAAACAGGCGCTCGGTGTCGGAGCTTGTCCATTCAACAGAGAATTTCTTTGCGGAACCCGCCTTGTACGGAAGCGTGACATTTTGGGTCACGCCATCGGCGGACTCGCCCGCCGCGTAGCCAATCTGCAGGGATTCGGCGGCTCCGTCAAGAAGGTCTTGCAGTTTAGCCTCGTCCCAAGCAACCTGCACCGACTTGTTGGGCTGGTAATGCTCGGTCTTGCCATCGCGCGACAGCTCAAACATCACATCGGCGCTACGCAGACCGTCGATGTTGTAACCGGTGTAGTCGTTGGGGTCAATGTAGAAGAACGTCACATTGCCGTTGGTCTTATCCTGAGCGTCGGAGATACCGACCGTGGCCTTGGCGTCCTTTGCCCCAAAGAGCACGCCGCCCTCGGAGACCTTAACGTCAACGTCGGTAAATCCCAGATCGGCAAGCTGCGCCTTCAGCGCATCATTGACGTTGCCACCCTTGGCGCTGTAGTCAACAACAATCTGCTTATTGGCATCGTTGAGCTTTTGGACTGCAGCCTCAAGCGAGCCCGCGGCGATAACCTTGTTGGCGGAGACGAGCTCGACCGTCGAGCTGCCGCTCGTGGCAACAGCCTTCAGATACTTGCCAGCAGCAGATGCCGAGACCGTCGCCTCGGCGCCCGACATATCGGACAGCAGCGTCCAGTCGGCCTCCGGAGCCTTCGCATCGTCCGCCGCATACCAGGCAACAGTCGCCTGACCGGTGACGTCGATACCGTTGGTGGCCGAACCGTCAGCGCGCTTGGCCTGCACTGTCGCCTTGACGCCGTCGCCCGAAACGAGATGGACCGAATCGCTATTGATCTGCGGGTTGGCGATCACGCGCAGCAGGTTGTACTCCCCCGCCGTGGTGACGCTATCGGACGAAACCCATTCAACCGTGTTGTCGAGGGCGCTCGCCGTAACTTTGATGCGCTTGCCAACAAGCGCGTCCGAAATGGTCAGGCTGCCATCGGTCTTATCGATGCCGTCGGTGAGCTCGGTCCAATCGGCATCGCCCTCGCCCTTGGCATACCACGCCATGGTGAGCTCGGCATCGTCGGGCACGTCCTTGGTCGAGCCCGACCAGCTACCCGGAACCTGCACACTCGGCGTGATCTTTGAACCCACGCTGAGCGCAACGTTCTTATTGGCAAGCTCAATGCCCGCCAGCTTGTACTGGCCCTTAAGCGTCACGGGGCCGAGCGGGGCAACGGACTGCGTGCCGCCGTAGGAGCTCTTCTTCTGCGTGCTGGAGACGGTATTTTCGCTCGTCACCTTCACGCGCAGGTACTTGCCGGCATAGGCGGCGTCAACGGTATAGGCGGCCTCGGTAGCACCGGGGATATCGGTATAGGCGGAGTCGTAGCTCGAGCTGCTGTTTGCATACTGCCACTGGTAGGTCACGTTATCGGTGCGGTCGATATAGTGATAGTTGGAGCCGTCCTTTTTGCGCACCTTAGTCTTGAGCGTATCACCCACACGTACGCCGTTGGTGGCGGGAGAGCCCTCGAACTGCACGTCGTAAAGCTCAACTTGGCCAGCGACGGAGACAGGACCCGCCGCATAGTAGGGCTTCTGCTCGCCATAGCCGCCGTTGGCCTTGGCCACGACGTAGCAGCCCTTAAGGGCGGCGGTCACCGTCAGGGTATTACCGGTCTCACCCTCGATAGGCGTGTTGCACGAGCTCGCGTAGTTCGAGGTGCCCTTATACCACTGCCACGTGACATGCGAATCGGCGGTGACGTCGGTGGAACCCGCCTTGGCGGTCGCCGTAATCGTAGAACCAACCTCGACTTTGCCCGAAGTCGGGCTCATAGTCACGCTCGTGACATTAATTGAACCGGCAGCAGCAACGAGAGCGCCCGTCGAGTTGGTCAAGCTCGAAGAGCCAATCTTCGAGGACACCTTGCACTTGAGGTACTTGCCACCCAAAGCGTCGGTAAGCTCGAGGGTCTCACCCGTGGCACCCGCAATGTCGGCATACGTGCCACTCTTGGTGTCAGAGCACTGCCACTGATAGTTGAGCTTGCTCGCATCGACGAATGCGCCGTACGCGCCGCCCTTCTCCTTGGCGCGAGCCTTAGCAGTATCCCCCACCACAAAGACACTCGTGTCGTCCTTGGTGTTGATAATGGACACGGCCGAAAGCTCAACCGCACCGGCCTGTTTGACCTTGCTGGAAGTGGTCTTGTTCACCGTGTTGACGCCAGCGTTGGCCTCGACCCTGATGTACTTGCCCTCAAGGTCGTCGCCCACCACAAGCGAAGCACCCGTCTCGCCCTCGATCTTGGTAAAACCCGAGTACTGCGAGGTGGATGCGGACCACGTGTAGGTAACCTTGGCGTCGGCGGGGGCTTGCTGATAATAGCTTATGTACGGAGTCGCCGTCAGGGTATCGCCTATGCTCGGCGTGTCACTATTCAGCTTGACACCGTTAAGCTCCATCTGGCCAGCGCCCAGCACGGGGCCAGGAATGTAGTTGGCATTGATGCCCGAGCCGGAAGAAACGGACGGACCATAGTAGTCCTTGCCATCAACCGTTACCTTGCAGATGAAGTATTTGCCTTCCATCGCGGCGGTGACGATGAGCGACTGCTCGTGGCCTACGACCTCGGTGTAGTCGGCGACATTGCTGCTGGCCCTGGTCGTGCCGGCGAGCCAGGTGTAAGTCCAGGTTCCGGGATTGGCAACGGACTCAGTCGAAGTGCCGTACCAGTCATCCTCGACCTCGTCGTACATGTTTGCCCAGAGCGTATCGCCCGCGCTGAGCGCGCCAGACTTCGTGGAATACGAGTTGTCCTTATCTTTGGCGTCCTGAATGAAGACCTTTGCCTCACCGGAAAGCGTTGTGGCGGACGCGGCGGCAACGGCATCCTTCTGCTCCGAAGCAGCAGGCACCGCGGGAGAGCTCTCGGACTCAGTCGCGTTGTCTGCGGCGGTGTCGGCACCATTCGCGGCACTCGCAGTTGCGCCCTGATCTGCGCCGGCGCCATCGGCAGCAGCGCTCGCCGCCGCACTGTTCGCGCCGGTGTCGGCAGCGGTGCTATCGTCGGCCGCCGCGCCCTCGCCGCCCGTCGCAGCCTGCGCCACGGCCTCGGCAATGCCCTCGGCGCCCTCGGCCCAAAGTTGCGCCGGCGTGGTGCCAAAAGCCATAGCAAAAGCCAGGAACGCCACCAGACCGCGCTTGGCTACGCCACGGGCAATCGCTCCATGACGACGCCACGAGGCGCGCTGGCGCTCGTCCTCAAACATATCCATTTGTCTCCTACTGTCTGCACTTGGAGCATTGCCCAGCGGCTGCCCCACGTCATCGCGCGCATTGCGCTCGAGTACCCCCATCGGGGTCCCCCTTCCCTCCAGAGCCCAACGCGTACCGGCGGCTTTCGCCACGGCCGCGTACAAGATGGGAGGCGATCCGACTTAACCTTACCGACCCGGGCGCGCCGTCCGATCTGCGACGCGAACATCCCGGGCCAAGAGGAATTACGGTTACTGGTACAGCCGGGGACTTGCACCCCGATTCTCCCAAACGCGCAGGAAAACCGCGCATTCGTGCGTCTCCGCACCACCATCTAGGCCATCGATTATTACTGTCGATATGGTAGCACGCAAAAGGGCCCCGCACACAGGAGAAGCCCAAGGTAAAAGCTATTGTTTGCGATAGGAAAATGCGGTGACGGTCGCAGCCCCTAGTGCTTGCTGCCGTGACTGTTAAGCCAGATATTGCGGCCCAGCATAAGCGCCAGCACCAGCGCGCTCACGTAGCCCATAAAGCCAATGACCGGGATACCAAACACAACCGGCTCGATGCGTGCGTAGTACACCACCGACGAACCGATAAACAGGCCGGCGATAACGATAGCCATCGACATGCGGTCGATAATTCCGCCCAGCTGTCGCAGCGCCTTATCGCTGCTCATGATCTGCGTGTTCACCTTAAGCTGGCCGCGCGTGAGCATACGCGAAGCCAAGCCCAGATACTCGGCTGCCTCGAGCGAGCCTTTTGCCGCGCGATAGCTGCTCGCGGCAAGATCGCGTCCCATATCACGCACGCGCGCATAGGTGCTCTTCTCGTTTTTGATATGCGTCTGGATGATCTGGATCATGTTGACGTTGGGCATGTACTCGGTCAGCAAACCCTCGAGCGTCACCATGCCGCGCGCGAACATCGTCACTACGCTCGGCAGCTCAACGTCATTCTTACGCGCGAGGTTTAACAGCGAGGTCAAAAACTCGCCGATATCAAGATCCTTCAGGTCAAGGCCCGCAAAGTCTGCGACGATAAAGTCAAGATCGGACAAAAAGGCCGAATGATCGAGCTCAGCCGAATCGCCACGCGTCACGGCGAAGCGCATGAGCGAATCCTTGAGCTTTGGCACGTCGCCCTCGGCCACGGCGAAAATCATGTCCTTTACGATACAGCGATCGTGGCTCGACATGCGTCCGACCATGCCCAAGTCGATAAAGTAAACGATGCCGTCCTTGAGAATAATGTTTCCCGCATGCGGGTCGGCATGGAAAAAGCCGTCATCGAGCACCTGCGTCGAGTAGTCCTCGACAATCGCGGCACCGATCTTTTCCAAGTCATAGCCCTCGGCCACCAAGCGCTCAGGATCGGCGATCGAAATGCCGTCGATGTAGTCCATGACCACAACGTGCTCGGCGCACAGGTCCAGATAGGATTTAGGGCACGTCACGCCATGAACGCTCTTATGGAACTCGTAGAAGTCGTTGAGGTTTTTGGCCTCGGCCAAAAAGTTGGTCTCCTCGCGAAACGAGGTCCACAGCTCCTCGACTACGCCGTGCAGGTCAACGAATTGATCGGTGTTGACGAACTTGGAAACGATACGCACCACCGAGCGGATGATATCGATGTCCTGTGCCATAACCTGCTGCGCACCGGGGCGCTGCACCTTGACGGCCACGTCCTCGCCCGTCACCAGACGAGCGCGATGCACCTGCGCGAGCGATGCGCTACCAAGCGGATTGGGGTCGATCGCATCGAACATCTCTCCCAGGCGCAGGCCGTATTCTTCTTCCAGACAACTGAGTACGACCTCGTACGGCACCGGCTCCACGTCGGACCGCAGACGACGCAGCTCGTCGCAAAAGCGTTGCGGCAGAATCTCAGACCGGTTGGCCAGAATCTGCCCCATCTTGACGAACATGGGGCCGAGTTCCTCGAGCAGGCGGCGCAAACGAACCGGCGTGAGGTTGTCCCACACGCGGTACTTTTTGACCAGGCGAACAATCTGCCCGATGCGCTCGCGGCGACCAGCCGGCGTGAGCTGGTATTCCTCGTCCGGCGCCATCGCGTCGGGCTCCTCGGGGACCATATCGACAGCGCGCGGCTTCTTGCGAGCGCCCGAGACGGCGGCATCGACCTCGTCGACAACCGCCGCCTCGTCACACAAGGGATCTTGATTGTTGTAATCGGTGGTGGAATCTGCCATCTGCGCTGCTACTCGGCCTCTTCGGTATCCTTCGCATCGTCGGGCTCAACGGACTCGACGGGCACCGAGGTCACGTTGTCCTCGACCGAATCGACGATGTCGCGCACATGGGCCAGGAAGGCCGTGCGCTCGGGGGCGGTCATGACGCGGACGCGAGCAAGGATGAGCTCGTCGAGCACGCGCTGGGCCGCGGTCTCGCCCTGCATGCCCAAGCGCTCGGTCAGATCGGAGATGGTACCGCCGGCCTGCTCGAACATGTCGGACACACTGCGGGCGATATCGGGGGTGGCGGTGTCCTTGCGGACCTGCTCGCCTTTGGTGTTAAGGTCGTCGAGGACCTTCTTGCCGCCTTCGACAGCAACGGCGGCAGCGCCAAAGCCAACGTTGATGGCGCCGTTAACAAGCTGATCGAGTTTCATAACCATGGTTGTCTCCAATCATAAACAACTGCATTGGCGTTCTTGTACCCAAGATCGAGTGAAAGCGACAAAGCGTTTTAGCGCTATTCGATCGACGGGAAATCCCTACCTCACGTTGTCGTTCATCGCGAAAGAGTTCTTCATGGCGCAGCTCGTGGTGTAGAGCACCTTGCCCAGTAGAGCATCGGTCTCCACGCGTACGAGCTCGGCAAAGGCCTCGTTGGCACGGGCGAGCTCGGCGGGCACCTCGGCCTCGGGCAGGGTGACAACGGCAGCGTCAACGTCGTGAATCTGCTTGTGGCCCATACCGCCAACCTTCTCCTGATAATCCTCGACCGCGCGACCGCACTCATGGAAGCGGACGTCAGCCAGCGCGCCGATCAGGCGGTTGGCCCAGTAGAAATTCTCGGACGTCACGCGAGCCTGGGTGTCGGCATAGTACTCGGGCATGGTCTCGACATTGGCGTACAGCGGCACGAGTGCGTTAAACGAGTTGGAGCCAAACGCCATCCACTGCACGGCGCGATACGCCGGCTGCGCATAGGGACGCAGCTGCAACACGGCGAGCTGGCTGTTGCGGTTGATGCCGATGGGGCGATAGGCGCCGCGCGTGGCGGGCGTGCCCTTGCTGCCGTAGCAGTCGTACTCCGTACCCTGGTAGTGGCTCGAAAGCACGTACTTGATGTCCTCGATGGTCACCTTGCGCTCGGGCACGCGGCTCCAGGGGATATCGTCGCTCTCGGGCGTGTAGTCGGCGTCGGGGCCATCCCACACGTCGCTGGGGTTGAGACAGCGCTGCATGTACCACGCGCGCGGCGTGTTGTAGACGTGGTCGCTGTCGCTGTGCGAGCCAAAGGCCTCGCGCGGGTTAAAGACCGCAGCCGGGCCGTCGCCCTCGACGCCCAGCGTCAGGTCCAGATGCCACTCGGCCATCCAGGCACGCAGGTCGGCGGAACACATATGGTCTGCCTGGGCGCCCTCGGCGTCATCTAGGTCAAAGCTGTCGATACCCAGCTGGTTGGGCATGGTCACATAGGCGTCATCGGGCACGCGCTTGGCGATCCAGTGGTGACCGCCAATGGTCTCGAGCCACCAGATCTCGTCCACGTCGCTAAAGGCGATGCCGTTGTTCTCGTAGGTGCCGTAGCGCTCGAGCAGGTCGCCCAGGATACGAACGCCGTCGCGGGCGGACTTAGCGTACGGCAGGACCAGGGTCACCATGTCCTCCTCGCCCAGGCCACCAGGCTGCGCCGGCACATAGCCGTCCTCACCCTCGTTGCCCTTGGCGGGCACGTAGTCCACGAGCGGGTCGGCGCCGCGAACGCGCTCATTGGTGGTGAGCGTCTCGGTTGCGGACATGCCCACATTGAGCTCGTTAAAACCGGCCTCGGCCCAGATGCCGTGGCCCGGGACAACATCGGGGACACTCGTGTAGCGCATGGGGTTATCGGGCAGCTCAACGGTCAGGTGGCTCAGGACGCTCGTGTAGACACGCGGCTGCTCGTCGGGATGCACTACGCGCATACGCTTGGGCTCAAACACCCCGTTGGACGAGTCCTCGTTACGCGCGACAAGCGTCGACCCGTCGTAGCTCGCGTTCTTACCGACCAGAATCGTTGTGCACGGCATGCGCATCCTCCTTGAGCGAAGAAATCAAACGGCAACAGTGTATCGCTTCGACGCAAAAAGGGCGAAACCGCCGCCCCGGCAGTCCCTGTGGTCAAAAAATGCCAAATATGAGTACTGTCACCAATTTAGTAGCAGCAAATTTCCTTGTAATGAGTGCCAGAAATCCCCAATTGTCCAAAAGCAAGACAACGTTATTCCCCATAGGTTCAATAAAATGGGCTCCCCAACGAGAATGAATATCGTTAGGGAGCCCAAAGGACAAAAAACATATGTGACTATCTTGGCAACAGTACTCATATTTGGCGTTTTTTGACCACGTGGTATATGGCTAACCCCTCAAACAGCCCAAAACGCCTATTTCGATGCACGCTCGGCCGCTTCGATCACGTGTTTGGCGAGAATCGCCGTTGTCACGGCGCCCACGCCGCCCGGCACGGGGGTGATGGCACCAACAACCGGCTCCGCGGCAACAAAATCGACGTCACCCACCAGCTTGCCAGCGTCCTCATCCCAGTTAATGCCCACATCAATGATCGTCTGGTCCTCGCGAACGGCATCCACGCCAATCGTGCGCGCGCGTCCAACGGCGGCAACCACAATATCAGCCGCACGGCACTCGGCAGCAAGGTCGCGCGTATGCGTATGGCACGTCGTCACGGTCGCATTGCGCGCCGTAAGCATGGCAGCAACAGGACGCCCGATCACCAGCGAGCGCCCGACCACAGCAACCTTAGCTCCATCCAGCTCAACGCCATAATGATCCAGCAAAGCAAGCACGGCTTCGGCTGTGCAGGGGGCAAAACCCTCACCGCGCCCCGAAAGCGTGGTGAGCAGCGAAGCCGGCGTCATGGAGTCAACGTCCTTGGCGGGATCGAGCGCTGCGGCGACGGCGTTCTCGTCAAGGCCGGCGGGCAGCGGGCGGAACATCAGACAGCCATGGACAGCCGAATCGGTATTGATGTCCTCGATGGCCGTCAACAGCTCGTCCTGCGAAACATCGGCGGGAAGCAAAATGCGACGAACCTCAATCCCCACTTTTTCACAGCGCTTGAGCGCACCGCGCTCGTAGGATAGGTCGTCCTCGCGCTCGCCCACGCGAACGATGGCGAGCGTCGGCACAACGCCGCGCTCACGCAAAGCGGCACAGCGAATAGCAAGTTCCTCGGTCAGCGCGCGAGCAACAGGAGCACCCTTCAGTAGCTCAGCCATGGCTATCCTCTCTTCCTTGCAGCGTCGGCGGCGCGGCGCGCCAGCGCATCGGCGCGCGGCAACCATGTGTCGAGCAGCTCATCACACGCCGTCTCGAGCTCCTCGGCACGAACGCGATCTTTCATAGACGTGGTGTTCGCAAAGAGCGTCAAGCTCGCGCCCTGCATAGCGGCACGGCAGAACACGGCGCCGCACGCCACATCGGACAGCAGCTGACGCGAACCCTTGTCGGCCATGTCCTCGAGCAGCGCCAGCGCACGCCCGCAGGCATCCATAATGCGATACGGCGGCATAGCGGCCACATGCAGCGCATCCTGAATCGCGGTCGCTCGAGCCGGATCGTCACGCGGAATACCGTACGCCGCGGACACCCGCCTGTAGGCACGAACGTCCTCGGAAACCAACTCGACAAGCTCCTGAGCCAGCTCATCAGCCTGGGCAAACGCGCGCGTCAGGTCATCCGCACGATCAGCAAGCGCGGGATTAGTCGCACCGTAGCGGGCAACCATTCCGCACAGCGAGGCGCCCAGCGCGCCCACAAAGGCGCTCGCGCTGCCACCGCCGGGAACCGGCTCGCGCGCGGCAAGCGCCTCGGCAAACCCGCGGCAGGTCTTGTCCATCATCTCTTGGCTCATACGCATGCACCTTCAAGTCATATACATCGGTCGGGTGGAAACCGCCGACCGACCGCATCGATCACATAATGGTGCTAAGTCTAGCCCATAAGTACATAAGCGTCAGCGCACCTGGCCATCGCGGATTTCTATGACGAACGATAGGCGTCGGCACCGCAAACATGGGACACATGGCCCACCTTTCGAGACTCCCGAGCAGCACAAGCTGGGGCATATCTATAAGTAAGGAACCCGTTGGGGAACGGCCGCGCAACGACCACAAGCGATGAACGGAGGCATAAGTCGCACAGTACACAGAGACATCCGCCGCCAGCGCAATCAGTACCCCAACAGCATGCGGCGCCGTGATGTCATCAGCAGACAAGGAGGACGCCACCATGATGAAAAAGACCCTATCGATCCTTTCCCTTTGCATCGCCCTCTTTGCCGCGCTCGCCCTTGTGGGCTGCGGCGGGAGCGCATCGGGCGGCGGCAGCGCCCCCAAGAGCGAGAGCAAGGAAAAGGCCCCCGTCGCCAAGAAGACCGACTACATCTGGTTTAAGGTCGAGATGCCCGAGGGCGTCGGCGTAAGCGACTCTGCCGGCAAGAATGCCGACAGGGTCCAGCTCACCTTCCCCGAAGACGAGAACGCCTCGGCCGATCGCTTTATCCCCGTTTGGAAAAAAGCGCTGACGGCCGAGGAATCCCACGCCGACCAGGCGGAAAAGAAGGGGGATACGTTCCAGTGGAAGGATGGCGGGTCCGTCGAGTATAACGGCAGGACGTGGCTCGTCGGAACATACGAGGACAACAGCGACATCTCAACCATGCTTTTTACCGATGTTGAGCCGGGAAGCGTCTACGTCCTCATCTCGAACTTCGACCAGCACAAGAAAGAAGCCGAGGCACTCCTCAACTCCATCGAGTTCCCCGATGACATGGAAGAGGCAGTTTCCGAGGCACGCGAAGTCGAGATTTCGAGCATCGAGATCAAGTAACGGGACACCCGCACGCGCCTACGCGCACCCGCGCACATGCGCCCCATTAAAACAACGGGCGCCCAACCCGGGGAGGGCCGACAGCACCAGCCCTCCCCTCTTTTGCGCCCGAACATATTGCCACTTAACGGCGCAAATCCGGCCCTCAGAATGGGACACATGGCCCACCCTAGCGAGCCGTCCACGCGTACAGTAAAGACAGGTAATCCATGGGCGGTTACAGATCGAGGAGGACACGACCATGAAAAAGAAGGCCTTTGCGATTCTCACCCTCTGCATCAGTCTCTTTGCCGCAGTTGCCTTGGTGGGTTGCGGTGGCAGCGACGGCGCTACCGGCAGCAGTGGTGGCGGGGGAGCGGAAAAGCCAGCCGTGGATATGAGGACTGACTTCATTTGGTTTAAAGTCGAGGTGCCCGAGGGCGTCGAAATCACGGACGTCGCAGGCGATACCGCCGACAGGGCCCAGTTTAAGTTCACCGAGAGCGAGCATGCCAGCGACCGCTTCATCCCCGTCTTCGATCCTGACAAGAACGCCGATGAACTGTTCGACTACGAGGCAAAGTGGAAGGCCAACTCCGGATGGACCGAGAGCGATCCCGTTAAGTACAACGGCAAGACCTGGCGCAGCGCCTACTTTACGCACTCGGGCGGCGTGACGACCGAGTACTTCACCGACGTTGACGGCGGCAGCGTGTACGTGCGCATCGACAACGTCGAGGAACACAAGGACGCCGTCGAGACCATGATGAAGTCTCTGGAGTTTGCCGACGACATCGCCGAGGCCAAGACCGAGGCCATGGATGTTAAGCTCGACGATATCGAGATTAAGCGCTAAGCGACTGGCGAGCGCAACGGGAAACACGAGCGCAGCGAAGCAAGCGACAGTAACCCAGCGCTTCGTACCAAGGGAGGGTCGGCTCACCGGCCCTCCCTTTCTTATGCCGGTAGCTGGCGAACGCGAGGATGCCGGACTCCAAAACTATCCCAAGCGCGCCAGTAGCACCAATAGACAAGCGCCTCAGCACGTCCGCCCGCCGATTAATAGCGCCATGCAGACAATTTAAGCCGACGCCTTTAAACATCTGGGCAGTATAGTATCCAAAACGAGCGCATAACCGCACCCTGCGAACGGAGGAGTTATGACCGAACACCACACCATCAGCCGTCGAGCATTCACGTTGGGCCTAGGACTCGCAGCATTGTCGCCTTTTGTAAGCCTGCCCGAAACCGCGGGATTGGGCCTTCCCGTGCGCGCGGCATTTGCAGACGACGCTGCCACAGCGTCGGACAGCCTCCACAATTTCGTCATTCGCCTTCGCCCCGCGGGCTATTTTCGCACCGCGAGCGTCAACCAAGACGGCAACGTTCGCGGCAACGTCTGCCACCTGTTTAACGACGGCACGTCCAGCAAGCTCATCCTTGAGAACGTAACGACCAAGAAGGACGATACAAACTGGTACGCCATCCGCACCTTGCTCAATTTCGAAGAGCATAAAAAGACGGGCTACAGCATTTGGTCGGTCGACGACGACTCGGACAAAGATGGAAAGGTCATCCACGTATGGGGCGGCGAGTATGACAACAAGCCCAGCCGCGCTTTTGCGTTCGAGCGTCAATCAAACGGAACCTACATCATCCGAGACCGCACGGTCGAGAAAGAAACCGAGAAAAAAGACATTAAGTACCTGGCAATAGAATCGAACGGCGAAGACCAGGACAACAATAAGATCTGCCATAAGAGTAAGAGCATTCCGTGGGAGCTCGAACTTATCGGTTACGACATGAAAAAGAACGATGCCACGGTTAGCAGCCTCGACTGGATCACGTACAGCAGCTACGTCGACGGACCATGTTGGATGAAATACGTCGACGACAACAAGTTCCTCGACGAGCTGAGCATCCCGGGTACGCACGATTCGGGCACCTGCAGCGTGGACAACGACACTGAGCCCCAATCCTCGCAAGTAAAATGCCAGCAGGATTACATTCCCACGCAGTTGCTCGAAGGCATTCGCTATTTTGATATCCGGCTCGGAAAGGGCGATGACCCCGGCATCGACCACGGGATTTTCTACCTACTCAAAAAAGACGGGAACTATCTGCATCTCTCCGATGTCATCGGGTACTTCAAAACGTTTTTGAACGAAAACCCGTCAGAAGCGCTCATCATGCTCGCATCGCGCGGCAACGATGAGGCTACCGACGAAAGCATAACGACGGCCTTCGCCAAGGTTATGGCCGATAACCCCAACCTGTTCTACACGTCGAGCCACGTCCCCACGCTGGGCGAGGTGCGCGGAAAGATCGTCCTGCTGCGTCGATTTGGGCTCGCCGGCAACAGCGTAAGCGGCCACACGTGGGGCCTCGACCTCACCCAATGGGATGACAAGATCAAGGCGCATTCCGGGCAGTCGATGTGTCTCGTCCAAGACGCGCGGGGATTTGAAGCCATAGGGGAAACGGGCAATGAAGAGCCCTATTGCACCAAGGTATATGCCCAGGACAAGTACAAACTCACGGGAACCGACAAGCTCAGCTGGGTCGATAATGCGCTGAAGGAAACGACCGGGCGCACGTGCAACAAGGTGGACGTCGTGGACGATGCCGGGGCCGAGGTGCAAGTCCAGGAGCGTTGCTGGTCTATCAACTACACCAGCTGCACGGGCTTGTCGCACGGAGGCAATCCTTTTACCTCGGCACGAGTAGTCAACGAGCATCTGTACAAGAGCCCGTACATCAATCCCAGCGGCACCGAGGATACAAAGTCAGATTACCTCAAGCACATTGGCATCATCGCATCCGACTTTGTTGATGCGGCGCTGGCCCGGAGCATCTACCAGCGCAATTACAATTACGATACGAAGCACACGCAGTCGGCTTCGTGCTGCCTCCCGACCCGCATGCGCATGACGTACGGCGACTCGCTGAGCGATGCCTCGCTCCAGGATGGCAAGACCGTTGGCGAGGGCCATTTCCGCCTTGTCGACAGCAGCAACGTACTCAACGTGGCGGCTTCGGGCCATGCGTTTACCATCGAATACGTGGATGTCGACGCCTTGGGCAACGAGACCGTTACGGGGCTGCAGGGATCCGTGCCCATCGATATCGATCCGCGCGCACTGACACCCCACTTTGAGGGGCTCGAAGGCCTTAAGGCCGGCGAGGATGTGCGCACAAAGGTCGCGGCGCTGCTCGAGGGCAAACTCGAAAACGATGCCTGCACGGCTCAGCTCGAGTTTGTGCACGACGCGGACGGCGCTCCGGGCACGGCAATGGCCGAGGGCGAGGCATTTACCGCGGGAACGTACTGGGTGCGCGCGAACGGTCTTTTGGGCGACGCGGCGCAAAACTACAAGCTTGCTAATGACGGAGCCGCGAGCTTTACCGTAGCGGCCTCGAGCAGTGCAGGCGGCACCGGCACCGACGGTGGCACGGGTTCCAACGCAGGCAGCGCTGATAAGAACGGTAAGGGCAACAAGGGCAAGAACTCGGGCGGAAAACTCGCCGACACGGGCGACGGCTCCGGCATTGCCGCCGGGCTCGCTGCCGCCGCCGTAGCGACAACGGTCGCCGGCGCGGCAATGCTTGCCAACGACCGCGAAAACGCTGGGGACGGTAGCGAATAGGCAAGCCGGCCTTTTAGACACATCGACTCAATGGGGGGCGCAGGACACCGTTCTGTGCCCCCGATTTTTACCTTGGCCCAAACGCCGCCATAGGCTACATCACCATGTTCAGCGCGTTAACAAACTCCTGGGCCTTCGCACGGCTGCTCAGGCTAAAAACACAAGCAGTCAACAGCCTGTTACGCAGAAAAACATCGCGGCCCTTGATCCTGTTGACCCCCGTAATGTCCTTAAGATAGACAATCTCGGTGTGCTTGCCACCAAAAGTGCCCTTCTTGAGCACCTCAATACGGTTGGGGTAGATCTTGACGTCTTTATACCTACCCGAACCTTTGTCCTGGAATAGCAGCGTGTTATTGTCCATACGCGTCACTCCCGTGGGATTCGCTAAAACTGCCTCTATGGTCACATTTTAGTCACCGCAAGGCCCCATGCGAAGATGTCAGACAGCACAGCAATTCGTGTCCGCGCGAGGCTTTAAACTAAATGCGATAAAGACGCATTCCACAAAAGGAAAGTGGGGCGACAGTGATGGGCGAACTGGTAAACCGTGGAGAATCGGCAATCGTGCCCGAAGGTTTTTACAAGCAGGTCTCCTCGATTCTCAACGCCGCTCGCGACAAGGCCTATACCGCCGTTAACTTTGCGATGGTTGAGGCATATTGGGAGATCGGCAAGAGTATTGTTGATGAACAGGGCGGAGAGGGGCGCGCCAAGTATGGAGAGGCGCTGCTCAAGGCCCTCGCAATCAGACTTACCAAGGATTTTGGTAAAAGTTTTGAAGCAAGAGAGCTGCGCAAAATGCGTCAGTTCTATCTTGCATTTCCAATTCGGGACTCACTGCGTCCCGAATTGAGCTGGACACATTACCGCAGGTTAATACGCATTCCTGACCCCGAAGCTCGCACCTGGTACATGAACGAATGCGCCGATTCTCGCTGGAGCACGCGTCAGCTCGAACGCCAGATCAACACCATGTTCCGCGAGCGCCTACTTGCCAGCAAGGACAAAGAGGCCGTCACCCAGGAAATCCAAGAGAGCGCCCCGGCTCGTCGCCCCGAGGATATCATCCGCGACCCATATGTACTGGAGTTTTTAGGTTTCTCGGACGATGCTACGTTTCGCGAGAGCGATCTAGAGCAGGCGCTCATCACGCATCTTCAGAAGTTCCTGCTGGAGCTTGGCCGTGGCTTCGCTTTCGAGGCGCGCCAAAAGCGCATCACCTTTGATGGACGCCATTTCTATATTGACCTTGTTTTTTACAACTATCTGATGCGCTGCTTCGTGCTCATCGACCTTAAGACCGATGACCTTACGCATCAGGACCTGGGCCAGATGCAAATGTATGTGAACTACTACACGCGTGAGCTCATGAACGAAGGCGACAATCCGCCCATAGGCATCGTGCTCTGCGCGGACAAAAGCGATTCGATCGTCGAGTACACGCTGCCCGAAGACAACGACCAAGTGTTTACCGCCAAATACCTGCCGTATCTTCCAAGCAAGGAAGAGCTGGCGCGCGAGCTGAGTGCCGAGTACCGCGCCATCAACGAAGCGACTAATGGCGAAACGCAAGGGTAGCAGCACGTTGCGACCGAAACCACCGCAGCCGTCGCAGGCGCACCCGCGGTTGAGGCGCACGCTACGAAACAATACCGGTCATGGACGCCGGCAACGACATTCTAGCCGTGGCTGGCGAGCGTGACCTGACAGGCAAAAACGCGACCTTCGTCTGATGTGGGCCCATTGGCTGCCACAGAAAAGGGCCGGTTGCAGCCGGCCCTTAAGACACTTGCGTCTGCGTTGCCCGCGCTTCCGAAGTGTGACTAACTGAGGAGCGGGTTCCGCGGCACAACCTGATTTTGCCCAGCGAGGCAGCTCTTTTGCAGCCGCTCCACCGTTTATTTACATCTACCCCCTGCCAAACTACCGGACGGCAGCCCGCATGCCTGCGAGCCGTCCCATGCTGCGCTTCCCTACTTCCCAAAGATCGCAGCGAGCAAGCCCTTGCGTTTGGGCTTTTCTTCTCGGTAGGAACCCTCGGCAACCGCTGCAACCTGGCGCGGTTGCTCGCCGCCTCCACGGCGCACGATCTGGTACAGAAACGGCGACTTAACGTATTTGACCTCGATGGGCGTGGCATGCACGGTGCTCTCACCGGACAGATGCAGGCTCGGATTGAGCGGCGCCACGACGTGCGTTTCGCGCTTGTCACTAAACACCACCGCGGCCGCGCGGCCCGTCTGTCCGTTTACGGCAATGCGCACCTGCTCGCCATCGCGGCTGTCCGTCGCCGGACGATCGACAAAGTAGACCGGCACCATCACCAGGCCATCCTTATGCTTGCGGGCCTTGCGCGCCCAGGTTCGGATGCTCTTTTTATTGAGCCCCAGTACGGCCTCGGCATCGTTGCCCGCAACGTCGAGCGCCAACTTATCAATGACCACCTGGTCCTTGGTAGATGCATCGACGGAGACGACGCAGAAGTCGCCTTCCTGCATGGCGGGATCGAACGGACCGACCTTGGCAAAGTCCCACGGCTCCAAAATGCCCATGAGGCGAACGTCCAGATAGTTTGCCCTCGGATACGCCCAGTCGAGCACCTCGTAGTACACCAGGGTCTCCTTGCTCAGGCCCTTGCCCGGGAAGCTCGCCATCATACGCAGGTCCGCCAGCGCCATGGGGAAATAGAAGAGCATCATGTCGTTTTGGATCGCGTCTTCCACGTCGTGCCCGGCAAAGGCATCCGGGTACTGGCGCACCAGCTGCAGCGCGTTGGCACGTGCCTGCTGCGGCGAGATTTCGCAGGGAATACCCTGCTCCGGCACATACTCCGCACCCACGCCCATGGTCAGACGTTTGCTAAACGTACCGGGCTTGAGCAGGTCGGCAATGCCGATCTTGTTACCGCAGGACGGGCACTCAAACACACGCTGCGTTGACTCGCCCTCAAAGGACGCTCCGCAGAAGGGGCAAGGAATGCTCACATGCGTGGCCTCTTGGAACTCCTGCGCCGTGCCGCGATCCTCCCACAGCAGATGTTCCAGGACCGACTGATTGCGCCAGTACGAATTGAAGAAATACCAGTCCGGGTCCTCCGGGCGCTCGAGTTGCGACACATGCGTGAGCTTGAGCAATCCATCCACCACCGTCAACGGCGTATGACGAATGCCCAAAGCGCTCTTGGGCTCTCCGGCGTCCGCCTGCCATGGGATGACCGTGCCGCAATAGGCGCACTCAAAGCTGCGCTTAGCCTGGTGCGAGTACATAGGGCCGCCGCAGTTTTGACATTTAATGGCAAACATCTCGTCCATGGAAACGTCCTCCTTTGCACAGGGGCTGTCGACATTAAGTATGTCGAGCAAACAGGCACATGCCCATACCCATGTGGCCCAAAATGGACCACCCAGGCAAACGAGAAGGCTCGCTCGTTAGCACCGGCAGACCATTGCTGCATTTTCTGAGCATCGGTGCACAGCGCCTCCGCGCGAGCTACACTATCCCCTTAAACATGATTGTGAGGACGACCGCTATGCTATTTGTAAATCGGCTGGTACATACGCTTGTTCCCGGCAGCGAGGGCGAGCCGGTCGATACCTCCTGCCGCACCAACGCGGGCTTCGCCGCAAGCCTCATCTGCATTGGCCTCAACATCACTCTGTGCCTGGCCAAGGGCATCGCGGGCCTGCTCGCCGGCTCTGTCTCGCTCATCGCCGACGCCTTCAACAACCTCTCCGACGCCTCGAGCAACATCGTGAGCCTGCTCGGGTTCCGCCTTGCCAGCCGCCCGGCAGACGAAGGCCACCCCTATGGCCACGGCCGCTACGAGTACCTCGCCGGCTTGTTTGTCGCCGTCCTGGTTTGCGCCGTCGGCATCAACCTGATCCTCGAGTCGGTCACCAAGATCATCAAGCCCTCCCCCACCGCCTACACGCTGGTCTCCCTAGCCGCTCTCGTCTTGTCCATGCTCGTCAAATTCTGGATGGCCGCGTTCAACCGCGCGCTGGGCAACCGTATCGATTCCGAAACACTCATTGCCACAGCACAGGACTCCAAAAACGACGTCATCACCTCGGGCTCGGTCTTAGCGGCGGCGCTTATTTCACAAACGACCGGCTTTGACCTCGATGGCTGGGCGGGCTTGGGCGTGGGCATCTTCATCTGCATCAGCGGCATGGGCCTAGTGCGCGACGCCATCAGCCCGTTGCTGGGACAAGCGCCCGACCCCAAGCTCGTCCAGGCAATCCGCGACAAGATCATGTCCTATCCGCAGGTCTTGGGCACACACGACCTGATGGTGCACGACTACGGCCCCGGTCGTCAGTTTGCCAGCGCCCACGTGGAGATGCCCGGCGAGGGCGACGCGTTTGAACACCACGAGATTCTGGACACCATCGAGCACGACATCAAGCGCCAGATGGGCATCGATATCACGCTGCACTGCGACCCCATCGCCACCACCGGCGACGACCTGCGCGGCTGGGTCAAGCGCGGCATCATGCAGATCGACCCCGCGCTCTCCATCCACGACCTGCACGAGCACGACGGGTTCGTTTCGTTTGACCTGGTGCGTCCCGACGGCTTTGACATATCCGACGAGGAGCTGCTGGAGCTCGTCACGCGCATCGTGCACGAGCGCCGGCCCAACGTCTCGTGCGTCGTTACGTTTGACTCAGGCTTTAGCTCGCCCGACCGTCCGGCCGAGCAGCTGTAGCCCGCTTAACAGCTAGTTTCCCTGCGCGCCCGAGATGCCGTTTTGTAGGGCGTTCCAAGCATCCGTCGCCATGTCGCCCAAGTTCTGAGCGGTGTCGCCCAGGTTCTGGGCCGTGTCACCCAGCTCTTGGGCCTTATCCCCAAGCTCCTGTGCCTTGTTGCTCAGGTCCTCCAGCGTATTGGAGCTCGAGCTGTCGGTACCGCTTTGGCCGCCGGACGAGTTGCCCGAGCTGTTCTTGTGCGTGAGTTGAATTTCGAGGTTGCCGTTGTCGTTATAGCAGGCAGAAGTAACGACCCAGTTGGCATCGACGACGGGCGTTGAGCCATCATCAGTCAGGACCACGGCATTCGAAAGATCGGCGCCGCGCGACTTGAGGAGCTTCTTGGCGTTGGACCAGTACTGCCCCGGGATATCGCTCAGATCGACGGTGCTAGACGAGGCGGACTCGGTTTGCTCGGCAGCGGTATCGGCCGTTGAACTCCCTCGCTTGTTGAGCATGCCCGACACAATGGCAAACACAACCGACAGCGCAAAGAAGATCGCCAGCACGATGAGGATCTTCTTGATCACGCTCGACGAACGCGACGGCTTCTTCTCCTCGTCCTCGCCATATTGCGGAATCGACTTGGGGTACTCGCGATACGGCTCCCGCGACTCGTAGCGAGGCTGCGCCGTGCGAGGCATATACGTCGTCTGCTGAGGCTGCGGAATGGGATTCTGTGGCAGGTCATCATAGGGATTCGGCGTCGAGGCGGCATAAGAATCCTGCGGCGCGTAATCAAACGGGTCCGGAGCTGCGTTGCCATAGGGGCCTTGCGAAGATGCAGCGTAAGAATCCTGCGCCGTGTCGCCATAGCCCATAACCCGGGTGGGCTCGGCAGAAGGCTGCGTCGCGGCGGGGTCGGTATAACCGGGGTTGGGAACAACGCGGGTCGCATCGGCGCTATCGCCAGCCTGCGCGGAACCGTAGCCGCCCATTACGGTCGTCTTATCCTGGTCCATGCAACGATTCCTTTCCGTCGCCCTTAAGCATCAAGTTATCCATGCATTCTACCCGCGCAAAAGCCTATGATGGGCAAAGCCCGTCGGTATCTACAAGACATGCGCGACAGGTGGCAACAAGCGAATCGAGGAACGTCATGGCAAAAAGCAAGCTCATCAAAGACACGACGCGTGCCGAGCGCGAGGAAATCATCAAGCTGGCACTCGCCGGCTGCGGCAACGGCAGCTGCGATAACTGCGGAAGC
>JAJWXI010000071.1 GCA_021641225.1 Collinsella aerofaciens
CCGCGAGCGCGCCTGCTTGGGCACATCGCCCTTCGCATAGACCGCGCCCGAGCCCGCGTCCGTCGCGACCGCAAGATCGCCAAACGAGAGCGAGCCGCCGTCGAGCGTCTCGAGCAGCGTGGCACAGCGCAGCAGCGTAGACTTACCGCCACCCGAAGGCCCGATAATCGCCACGACCTCGCCACGCTTCACCTCGAGCGAGATATCCTTGAGCACCTCATTGCCGCCAAACGCCTTACGCGCATTCGTTATTCTCATTACCGTTCCGGACACAGGAACCTCCATGTATTTGAAAAGCATGACGGAACAGGCTAGTCGTGGTAATAGTCGAGTCGTTTCTCGGCGGCGCCCAGCAGCATCTCGACCACGAAGTTAAAGACCCAGTAGATCAGCGCCGCGATCGCAAACGGCACCATGCTCACCTGCGAGGCGACCAGTGCCTTGGCCGTCGAGAACATCTCGCCCACGCCGATGGCGAACGCCAGCGACGTGTCCTTGACCAGCGTGATGATCTCGTTGCCCATCGCCGGCAAAATGCGCTTGGCGACCTGCGGCATCACGATATACAGAAACGTCTGCAGACGCGAGTAGCCCAGCACCTCGGCGGCCTCATATTGACCGCGCGGAATCGACTGCAGGCCCGAGCGATAGATCTCGGCAAAGTAGCCGGCGTAGTTGATGATGAATGCCACGACGCACGCCGTCCATTTGGAATCGGGCGTGAGCGAGATGCCAAACACGTAGTACGGGGCAAAGTAGATCGCAAACATCTGCAGCATAAGCGGCGTGCCGCGCATCACCGAAATATAGATGCGCGCAATCCAACGCAGCGGCGCGACCTTGCTCATGCGCATAAACGCCACGGGGATTCCCAGCGGAATCGACCCGAGCAACGTCAGCACAAACAGCTGCAAGCTGACCAAGAATCCCTGGCCAAGCATCTGCATCATGACTTGGATAGACAACCTACCCTCTCTTTCGCAGTAACGGAACAGCAAACCCAATGCTAAAGCGGGTTTTCCAGGTGCCCGGGTTTGCCGTGAAAGAGGAGCGCCGCGTACTAAATGTACGCAAGCGACGGTTTGAACGGCAAAATCGGGTGCCTGGGAAAGCCGCTATTTGAGAACCCAGTTGTCGAAGGAAAGACCGTAATCTGCGTATTTATCGCAGAGGTCCTTGACCGTACCGTCCTCGTAGAGCGCCTTGAGCGACTCGGTTACAGCATCGGCCGACTTGGTGTCGCCCTTCTTAAAGCCGACGGCGTAGTGCTCGCTGGACAGCGGCTTGTCGAGCTGCGTATAGGCATCGGGCTTGGCGGCAAGCTGATACTGGGCAATCGAAAGGTCGCAAGCCACGGCATCGACCGCACCGCTCTCGAGCTGCATAAACGCCGTGTTGTACTCACCGATGGTATCGAGCGTGGCAAACGTCGCGGCCAGATCCTTCTGGTCACCCTCGAGCACGTCCTGCGCAGCGGAATCAGTCTGGGTAATCACCGTCTTGCCGGCAAGATCGTCCCAGCTCTTGATACCCGCGTCCTTCTTGACCACGAGCACCTGCTCGTTGAGCATGTACGGCTCGGAGAACGTGTAGTCGTCCTCACGGCCCTCCATGGTAAAGCCGTTCCAGATGCAGTTGATGGCGCCTGAGTTAAGCAGCGTATCCTTGGCGTCCCAGTCGATGGCCTCGTATTTGACCTCCCAGCCCTGCTTATCGGCAACAGCCTTGGCCAGATCGAGATCAAAGCCGGTGTACTCGCCATCGTCGCCCACAAAGCCGTACGGAGGATAGGACTTATCAAAGCCCACCACGAGCTTCTTGGACTCCGCAGCGCCCTTCACATCCTTGGCCGCGGCAGAACCAGCAGCGGAGCCCTTGCCGGCACCACCGCCGCAGCCGACAAGACCAAGGCCAAGCACCGTGGCAAGCGAGCCGGCTAGACCAACAAACTGACGACGAGACATATCGGTATTCATGGTATTCCCCCTTGATGGCACTTTAGTTAAGTAAAGTGAGTCATGTAACGTTCAGAATCATACACTTTAGTGGGATAGAGTACAAGGGAGGGCTTGCCCGGCGCGGGCGGGGAGCGGCGCGGAATTAAGTTTCCTGCTCTACAGTCCTGCGCAAGACGGAAAGCACATTAAGTGCTTTCCTTTGCGTGCGGAACTCGCGATAAACTTAATTCCGCGCCGCTCCCCGCCCGCGCCGGGCAAACGTCGTTGGACTTATCGCTGACATGAAATGGCCGCTTGCATATCGTCCACTAGCTTGGCACGGTACAATTGCTTCGGACTTTTCTTTTTCTTTAATAGTGGAGTTAATTCATGGCAGAATCTCGTGCGGAGCGTAAGGCTCGTCGTGCTTTGATCGAGGCGGCTGAGGGGTCGGAGGAGAAAAAATCTTCTACGAAATCCAAGTCGTCTCAGGATGCGAAGGGTAAGTCGGCCAAGGGCAAGGCTAAGGCCAAGCGCTCCAGTTCTCGTCGGAGCGAGGATAAGGCATCTCAGACTCGCTCCAAGCGCTCGCATAAAGATCCGGTTTCGTCTGCGCGTAAGGTTGTGGACCCCAAGTCTCCCTGTTCGATCATGAAAGCTTGCGGTGGGTGCACGGCGCTCAATCGTCCTTATAAGAAGCAGTTGGCGGCCAAGCAGGCTGCTATGGAGGAGCTGTTTGCTGAGCTCTGTGAGCGCGAGGGTGTTGCCGTGGATCCCATTCGCGGTATGGGTGTTACCCTGGGCGACCCGGGCAAGTATCCTGCTCCGCGCGGTTTTCGTCATAAGGCTGCCACCCCCTTTGCTCCCGGCAAGGAGGGCGCTGTCCGCTGCGGCTTTTTTGAGCGCGGCACGCACAAGATCGTTGCCGTTCCCAAATGCCCCGTTGAGGCGCCGGGCGCTCGTCAGATTCTCAACGGCATCGCGCGCGAGGCCGAACGTCTGCACATTCCCGCCTTTAACGAAGATAAGCATCTGGGGCTGCTTCGCTATGCCGTCGTTCGCTGTGGCTGGCGCACCGACCAGATCATGGTCACCCTCGTGACCGCTCAGCGCGACCTGCCGCATGCGCAGGAGTTCTTTGAAGCCGTCGCGGCGCTTGATCCGCATATCGTCACCGTCGCTCAAAACATCAACGGACGCCCTGGAAATGCCATCTTGGGCGAGGAGACCCGTATCGTCTATGGCGCCGAATGCATGCGCGATCAGCTGCTCGGCTGCGACTTCGACATCTCCCCCACCGCGTTTTATCAGACCAACCCGCAGCAGACCGAACTGCTCTATCAACTCGCCATTGACGGTATGGATCTGCAGCAGGGTGACGTACTCATGGACGCCTATTGCGGTAGCGGAACTATCGGCCTGTGCGCAGCTAAAGATGCCCAGGACAAAGGCGCCGGCATTATGCTGCTCGGTGTAGAGCGCAACCCCGCCGGCATTGCCGACGCACGTCGCAACGCCGAGCTCAACGGCCTCACCCGTAACGCGTGGTTTATGGCTGACGATGCCACTGACTACATCCTCGATGCCGCCGACAACAACGAGCGGATCGATGTCCTTTCCATCGACCCGCCGCGCGCCGGCTCCACCCCCGAGCTCCTCGAAGCCGCCTGCGCACTCAAGCCGCGCCGCATCACCTATATCAGCTGCAACCCCGTGACCCAAGAGCGCGACCTGCACCAGCTCCTCGATGGAGGCTATCGCCTGCTCAAGATCACGCCCGTCGACATGTTCCCCCACACCGACCACACCGAAACCGTAGCGGTCCTCGGGCGCCGCTAATCCACCCCGGTAGATTTTCGAGACAAGAAAGGGGGCGACCCGTCTGGACCGCCCCCTTCGCTTGGTTTATGAGCTCCGCTACATACTCTTGCGCAGGTCGCACACGCCTGCCGCCGCCATCTCGCGCAGCAGCGTCTCGCGGTCGCGCGTCACGATCAAATCCAGCGGGAAGTGAATCTCGTCAAGCATCTTGCGCGCGTGATCGAGTTTGCCAATGGCCATGCCAATGTGGGCATCGGTCGACACGCCAATACCCACGCCCAGCTCGGCGCAGCGCTCGGCGATCTTGCGGCATACGGCCCAATGCTCAGTGTCGACACCGTGTTCAAGACTATGGTTGTTGATCTCGATGATCTTGTGCTTGGCCTTGGCCGCCAACAGCACCTCATCGATATCGAACGGCACGCCCGAACGACCCGCATGCCCAAGCATGAACACCTTGGGGTGCTCCAGGGCATTGATGTACATCTGGGTCGTTTGGGCGAGCGTCGCGCCTTCGGCAAACTGCGGGTTATGCACGCTTGCCACCAAATAATCCAAATTACGCGTCACCAAATCGAACAGCGAATGCTCACGACTATACGAATCGCCGGCGATATCGAGCGAAACGGGAATGTCTTCGCCAAACAAGCTGCCGTCCAGCGAAACGATATCAGCCTCGGCACCACGCAGCACCAGCACGCCGCTCCAAATGCGCGGCCAGATATCCTGGTTAATAAAGAATTGGAAACTGCGCAGGTCATTGGGACAAGGCGTAACCATCGAGCTTAAATGATCGGCGGAACCGAGCACCTGAAGGCCACGCTCTGCCGCCCAATAGATGTTCTCCTCGATGGTTGAGTACGCATGCGCAGAGAACATCGTATGAGTATGAATATCACAAGAAAGAAGGTAGGGCATCGGGTCTCCTTGTCCAGTATGGCCGTCGCGTATATTCATTGTACGCATAGCTTTCGGCAGTCGTAAAACTGCTTCATCCCAATCACACAACGGCATAGACAACGGGGTCTGGCTTAAAACCAAACCCCGTTTCACGTAAAACATTGTAAGCAGAGCGCTTTACTTTCGACGATATTCGTCGGCCAGCTGCTTCCAGGCAGGCAGCGAGTTGACGATTGTCTCATAGCTCACGCAGTAGCCCAGGCGGAACCAGCCCGGCATGCCAAAGCTATCCGAAGGCACCGCGAGCAGCTCATACTTCTTCGCGCGCTCGCAGAAGGCGTTTGCATCGGGCTCCAGCGCTTTCACCCACAGGTAGAACGCGCCATCCGGCTCAACATAGGTGTAGCCGTACTCCGCTAGTGCGTCGGTAAGCGCGGTGCGGTTGCGCGCATAGGCCTCGACATCGCTCGGTTCATCACTGCAGTCGATGATTACACGCTGGAAGAGGGCCGGTGCGCACACGAAGCCCAGCGTGCGGGCGGCACCGGCAACGGCCGGCATCAGGCGAGCAGCCTGCGGATTGGTATTGGGAACCAAAATCCAGCCCACGCGCTCGCCCGGTAGCGAAAGCGACTTGGAATACGAGTAGCACACCACGGCGTTCTCGTAGATCGAGGGCACCCAAGGCACCTCGGCACCGTACACGATCTCGCGGTACGGCTCATCAGAGATGAGCATAATCGGATTCTCGGGATCGCGCTGAGCGTTGGCCTCGCGCAGAACATTGGCCAGTCGCGTCAGCGTGTCGCGTGTATATACGGCACCGGTCGGATTGTTGGGCGAGTCGATGATGACGGCAGCGGTCTTATCGGTAATCGCCTTGAGCACGTTACTCACGCTCAGCTGGAACGTATCTTCATCGGCGAGCGCCTCGACGCACGTGCAACCAGCTTTCTCGATCCACACGCGATACTCCGGGAAGTACGGAGCGATAACGATGACCTCGTCGCCCGGATTGGTAACGGCATTGAGCGTGCAGGTGAGCGAAGCCGCCGCGCCCACGGTCATAAAGACGTCCTTGCCCTCATAGCTCGTGCCAAAGCGGCGGTTGAGCGAGTCGGCCACGGCGGTACGGCACTGCGGCAGACCCGGTGCAGGCGTGTATCCATGCAGCTGGTCGCTCGGCAGCTCCAAGGCCTTCTTAATGGACTCAGCCACGGCGGCAGGTGCCGGAACGCTCGGGTTACCCAGTGAGAAATCGAACACGTTTTCCGCGCCGATCTGTGCCTTGCGATCAAGGCCGTAGCTAAAGATCTCACGGATGATGGAGCTTTCCGCACCGCGAGCATACATAGTTTCGTTGATCATCTGTTCCCCTTTCACATAGGCGCTATTGTACGCTTTAGCTGAGCAAAGTGCCGCAGCAATGTTGATTGGGGACAGACTTAAATGCGTGAAAACGCTCATTTAAGTCTGTCCCCAATCAACAGACGGTCCCATATCGCTCAAAAAAAGCCTCCACGGGTTTCCCCGCGGAGGCTTTCGCTACAAGAACTATTTGTCGGCGTCGGTGTTGCCGTCAGCGTTGACAGCATTGCCATCACCGGCATCCTCGGATGCGACGTCGGCATCCTCCTGCATAGCCGCCTGTGCAAAGGCCGCGGCATCAGCCGCCAGCTCCTCCTCGCTCATGCGAGGCGAGCACTTCTTGGTCGGCATGCCAGCCGCCTTGGCGTTGCGCTCCTCCTTGGCCGCCAGGATATCGCCCTCGCGCTCAAGGTAAGCGTCCCACTCGTTGTCGAGCAGGGCGTTCACGGCGTCACCCTCGACGGTCTCGCGCTCAAGCAGCACCTTGGCCATCAGATCGAGTTGATCGCGGCGGGCATCCAAAATCTCGACCGCACGGCGATGGGCCTCACGCATAATGCGCTGGACCTCGATGTCGATGCGACGCGCCGTCTCCTCGGAGTAATCCTGGTGATCGGCATAGTCGCGACCCAGGAACACCTGATGCTGCGCCTCGCCAAACACTTGCGTGCCCAGCTCCTCGCTCATGCCCAGACGCGTAACCATCTCGCGCGCCATCTTGGTCGCGCGTTCCAGGTCGTTGCTCGCACCCGACGTGATGTCATCGCACATGAGCTCCTCGGCGACGCGACCGCCCAAGAACACGGCAAGCTCGTCGAGCATCTCGTTCTTGGTCTTGAGGAAGTGATCCTCCTGCGGAAGCTGCAACGTGTAGCCCAGAGCCTGGCCGCGGCTGACAATCGAAATCTTATGAACCGGATCGGAATGCTCCAGGATGTGGCCCACCAAAGCGTGACCGCTCTCATGGTAGGCAATCGTGGTGCGCTCGGCTTCGGTCATCACGCGACCCTTGCGTTGCGGTCCGGCAATCACGCGCTCCATCGACTCCTCGACCTCGTCCATCGAGATCACGGAACGATGACGGCGAGCGGCCAGCAGCGCAGACTCGTTGAGCAGGTTCGCCAAATCGGCACCAGTAAAGCCAACGGTCATCTGGGCGAGCTTCTCAAACTTAACGTCCTCGTCCATTGGCTTGTTCTCAGCATGCACGCGCAAGATCTGCTCGCGGCCCTTCACGTCCGGACGGTCGACCGTAACTTGACGATCAAAACGACCGGGGCGCAGCAATGCCGGGTCCAGAATATCGGGGCGGTTGGTCGCGGCGATCAGGATGACCGACTCGCTTTCCTCAAAACCGTCCATCTCGACCAGCAGCTGGTTGAGCGTCTGCTCGCGCTCGTCGTGGCCGCCGCCCAAACCGGCTCCGCGCTGACGTCCCACGGCATCGATCTCGTCAATAAAGATGATTGACGGAGCCTGGGACTTGGCCTCCTTAAAAAGGTCGCGCACGCGGCTGGCGCCGACGCCCACGAACATCTCGACGAAGTCGGAACCCGAGATGCTAAAAAACGGCACGCCCGCCTCGCCGGCAACGGCCTTAGCCAGCAGGGTCTTACCGGTACCCGGAGGGCCCACCAGCAAAACGCCGCGCGGAATCTTGGCACCCAGCTTGCGATAGCGGTCCGGATCGCTCAGGAAGTCGCGGATCTCCTCGAGTTCCTCGACGGCCTCGTCCACGCCGGCAACATCCTCAAACTTGACCTTGGGACGCGTAGCCTCGTTGGTCTTGGCATTGGTCTTGCCAAACTGCATGTTCCTATTATTGGCGCCCATCATCTGGCGCATAAAGTAGAACATGATGGCGATCAGGGCAATCGTCGGCAGCACGCTCATCGCCAAGTCGCCCCAAAAATCGGGGTCATTGGTGTTGACGATGTACTTGGTATCGGGGTGCTCCGCCATAAGCTCGGCAAGCGAATCGGAGCCGACATAGGTCGAGGAGAAGCTCTTGAGCTCGCTCGTATCGCCCTTGTCCTTTTTTGTCTTCCAGTAATGACCCGCCACGCTTCCGTCTTGAACCGTATAGGTCAAATCTTCGACGCGATCCTGCTTAATGGCGTTGACCATCTCGCTCGTCGCGAGCTTTACGGTATTGCTGGAATTGGCAAAGCCGGAGCCCATGTTAAAGAAGGCATAGCCCAGAAGCGCGCAAGCCAAAATAAAATACAGCCAGCCCGTACGCGTGGGCTTCTTGCCTCCGGGCATCCCCGGGATCTTGGGCTCCCGGGGAGTCTGGGAATTGTTGTCGTTACGGTCGTCGGGCATCTTACGAATAAACCTCCGGTTTCAAAATGCCCAGATACGGAAGGTTACGATAGCGCTCGGCATAGTCGAGGCCGTAGCCCACCACAAAGGCATCGGGGCAATGGGTTCCAACATACTTGGGCGTGACGGCCGAGGTACGGTCCTCAACGTCCTTCCACAGGAAGGCGGCAACCTCCAGAGAAGCGGGCTTGCGGCTCTCGAGGTTCTTCATCAGGTACTTGAGCGTCAGGCCCGAGTCCAGAATGTCCTCGACGATCAGCACGTCGCGACCGCGGATGTCGATATCCAGGTCCTTAATGATACGCACGATACCCGAGGACTTCACACC
>JAJWXI010000072.1 GCA_021641225.1 Collinsella aerofaciens
CGTCGACCATGCCGCGACGGCAGTGCATCTCGCAGGGATGCTCGCACACCAGGCCGCAAACGAGCGGCAGCGGGTTGTTCTTGCGGATGACCTTAACGGCATCGGCATAGCGGCCGGCCTCGACCAGCGAAATGTACCCGGGAATGTCGACGTGCGCCGGGCAGCCCGAGACACACGGGACGCGGGCCTCGCGGTCAAAGCCACAGGAGTGCTCGCGGATGTGGTGCTCAAAATCGTCGCGAAAACCGCGGATAGCCGTAAGCGCCATGGCGCCGGCCTCGTAACCGATGGCGCAGTCGCTCGAAAGATAGATGGTGCGGGCGGTGCGCTCAATCAGATTGAGCGTGGACTCGTCGGCGCGGCCCTCGAGCACATCGGCGAGCAGGTCGCTCAGCGCGCTCAGGCCCACGCGGCAGGGCGTGCACTTGCCACAGCTCTGGGTGGAGCACAGGTTGACGAGCGCCGCCGTAAACTCAACGGGGCATGGGGCGAGCGGACTCACCGCCAGACGGCGTCCGAGCGCATCGTGCAGGTCGTCCATGACGGCCTGAGCGTGGCTGCGTTCCATTACGTGCAGTCGTGCCATAAGATCCCCTCTCATGCGGCAGCCCGGAGGCGAGGCCGGGCGAAGTTGCTACACGCACAACACTGACCTAAAAAGTTGTTAGGTCTCCACGCAGTTCGGCAGGCGGTATGAAATGTCACCCTCGGCGGTGAAATAGAACATTACCGCAGATAAATGCCATATTTGATAAAACGCGTTACCAAATGACAATGCCCCGCCCACGCAATCACGTGGACGGGGCATTGCTCATGGTATGCGGCCAGCGACCCTGTTGCTTTTACTTAAGCTCGGGCCAGTAACCCTTGTTGGCCTCGATCATGTCGTCGAGAACCTCCTTGGCGACCTTCATCGACGGCACGGTCTTGTTCAGCGTAAAGGCCTTGAGTGCCTTCTCGTACGAACCCTCAATCGTAGCCTCGACCACGAGCTTCTCGGAGTTCAGCTGCTGCATCATGAGGCCCTGCTGGAACAGAGGAATGTTGTCACGGCTGATGACCTCGGGGCCGTTCTTGCCAATGTAGGCAGGCAGCTCGACCATAGCGTCGTAGGGCATGTTGGGGATAGCGCCCTTGTTCTCGCAAATGACCAGGAAGCGCTGCTTGGTGTCGTTCTTCAGAGCGATGGCCAGGTCGGCAATCCAGTCGCCGTGGCTGCCCGCATAGAACGTGCTCTCGTCGATCTCGCCCGTCTTCTCGTAGTGATCGATACCGTCGAAGAGGTTCTTCTCGCGCGTCTCCTCAACCTCATTCGCACGGGTGCGCTCGGGGTTGGAATGCTCGACGAACTCCTTCTGCTGCAGGTAGTAGTTCAGATACGTGTTGGGCAGGTACTCCGGGAAGCACTCCATGATCTCGTACTCGCCCTTCCAGACGTAGTACCAGCTGCCCTTGGTGTGACGGTTCTGCTCGGGGTGCTCGTCAGTGGCCTCCTCGGGCTTCTTTGCCATGAGCGAGCCCATGCCCTTGAGGTAGGAGTCGGGCAGCAGAATCTCATGCTCCTTGATGTACTCGCGCAGCTGCGGCAGAACCTCCTCGCCCTTGTGGCGGATCGAGGTGAACCAACCAAAGTGGTTGAGACCAAAGTAATCGTACTCGACATCCTTCTTGTCGATATCGAGCGCGGCGCAAACCACGTCGATGATCGCGATCGGCATGTCGCAGATGTTGATGATACGAGCGTTGGGGCGCAGCACGCGGCAGCCCTCGGAGACGATGGCGGCAGGGTTGGAGTAGTTGAGAATCCAGTAGTCCTTCTTGGCGTACTTCTCAACGTCATCGATCAGCTCGACCATGGGGAAGATGGTGCGCATGCCGTAGGCAAGGCCGCCGCAACCGCAAGTCTCCTGACCCACGCAGCCGTGACGCAGCGGAATCTTCTCGTCCTGCTCGCGCATGGCGTAGCCGCCCACGCGCATCTGGGCAAACACGAAGCTGGCATCCGTAAAGGCAGTCTCCTTGTCGGTGGTCACCGTGAGCTTGATGTCCAGGCCAAGATCCTCGTGCAAAATCCAGTCCACGAGCACGCCAATCTTGCGCTGACGCTCCTCGTTGATGTCGTACAGACGAATCTCGTCAACGTCGAGCTCGTCCTTGCGCAGGGCGATGGACTTGACGATGCCGGGGGTAAAGGTGGATCCGCCACCACACAGAGTAATGATCATTGTTTACTGCTCCTTCTCAATTGCGTTTTCGACCTTGTCGCGCATCTCGGCGACCTTCATGCCAAAGATGATCTGGATATTGTTGCCGTTGCGGTTGATGCCGCTGTTGGGCACATGGTTGATGAGGCTCTCATCGATGAGGTCCGGGTTCTTAACGTTCACGCGAAGACGCGTAAAGCAGTTCTCGAGCTCCTCGATGTTGTCCTTGCCGCCAAGACCTGCGACCAGGTCGGCAATACCTGCATCGACGCCCTCTGCGGGAGCTGCGGCAACAGCGCCCTGCTTCACCGCGACAGACGCGGCGGCCTCGCCCTCGGCAACGGACTCGGCGAGCTCGGACTCCTCCTCGCGGCCAGGCGTGTGGAGGTTGAGCTTCTTAATAAGGAAGGTGAAGAGGAAGAAGTACAGAGCGGCGTTGACGACTCCAAGCACCAGCATAACCGGCCAGTTGGTCTTGTCGACACCGAGGACCAGGTTGGAAACCACGATGTTGATGATACCGCCTGCAGTCGAAGCGGGCACGGAGAGGACCTTGAGCAGGACCAGGAAGATGCCGGAAAGAACCGAGTGAACGACAAAGAGCACGGGAGCGGCAAAGACAAAGAGGAAGTCCATGGGCTCGGTGACACAGGAGAGCACGGCGGTGATGATCAGCGGGATGATAACGGCCTTGGTCTTATCCTTGTTCCCCTTGTAAGCGGTGAAGATAAAGGCGAGACCGATACCGATGTAGGGCCACAGGTTGTTGAAGGTGTAGCTGTTGAAGTAGGTGCTATCGGAGAAGGGCTGGCCCGTCATTGCCATCTCGGCGACACGGATGGGATAGGCGCCGGCGATAACCTGATCGCCCAACGTCAGGGTGCCACCCACATCGGAGAACTGGAACGGAGTGTAGATGAGGTGGTGCAGACCGGTGGGAACGAGCAGCTTGTTGAGCATGCCGTAGATAAACAGACCGATGTTGCCCGACTCCTTAATGATGCCGGCAACGGAGGAGATGGCGCCCTGAACCGGAGGCCAAACGATGCAGAAGCCAGCGCCCATGATCCAGGAGATGATGATCATGATCAGGAACGGGAAGCGAACGCCCGAGAACATCGAAAGGGCAATGGGGAACTGCTTGTTCGAGTACTTGTTGAACACAGCACCAGTGATGCAACCAAGAATGATGCCGCCGAACACGCCGGTATCGAGCACCTGAATGCCCATAACGGTGGCCTGGCCGGTTCCGGTAAGGCCGAGCATGCCGCTCGCTTCGGCAAGAGAGCCGGTGGCGTTGAGCACGATGTTGTTAGCCTGCAGGAACAGGAAGAACGACATCAGGGCGATCAGCGAAGCATGGCCCTTGTTCTTCTTTGCCATGGCGCCGGCGATGCCCACGCAGAACAGAATCGAGAGGTTGTTGATGATAAACATCAGCGACTGATAGACAACGGCGCCCACAAGCTGGAACGGACCGGAGCCCAGTACGGGGATCACGGCGCAGATGGTCTTGTTGGTCAGAATAATGCCCACGATGAGCAGAATGCCGGCAACCGAGAGATACATCATCGGCTGAACGATCGACTTCGCGAACACCTCCAACGGCGCTTTGAAATTGAACTTCTTTTTTGCGGTCATAGCGGTACTCCCCTTCCTTTTCCGCAAATTAAGACAGATGTGCCCTGGACAAGGCCATAAGCCCTGCCTTATATCAATCGATGTGTGGGCACGTTATGCCTAGAGACCAGGTTCTCCAAGCAGGTTAACAATGTGATATGCGAGATAGCTCTTCTCGGCATCGGTAACGACAACGTTATAGGTAGACGACAAGTGGGCAGCTATGGCGTCCGCGCACGAGAATGCGCACGGATACGCCGTTTCATCGATTCGGAACAGCGCGTCGCCATTGATTTGCCCGGCCGCAGGATCGAGCGCTCGCTGTGCGAAAAACTGCAGGTGACGAACGAAACGTTCGTAAGGCAGCGAGGTGTCATCGAGGGTCGTAGCATAGCGCTCGGAAACAATCGCAAGCACGTCGCGAACAAGCTGGACCGAGATGATGAGACGGTCGGAGCGTTGCGGCATGGTGGCGTTGACGATATGCAGCGTAATAAAACCCTGCTCTTCTTCGCTCATCTGGATGCCCATATACTCCTTGACAATCTGCAGCGCACGGCCCGCAAGCGCATACTCCTTGCGATAGAACTGCTGGATCTCGAGCAGCAACGGATTCTCGCAGGGGACGCCCTTGCGCTCGCGCTCCAAAGCAAGGCTGATATGGTCTGCGAGAGCAATGAGAATCTTGTCGTTGATATCAACATTGAGCTCTCGACGAAGCATCTGAACGATGTCCTCGGAAATCACGAGGTTGACGGTGGGGATGGACTCCAAAAGATGTGCCAAGCGGTCAATCGTACGCGAATCCTGAGAAGTGCCCTCCTGCAGCGCATAGGTCTTTTCGACCGATGCTTCATCGATAGCGTCGCCGGCATGACGGCCAAAGCAGAGGCCTCGACCGATGACAATGAGCTCGGAGCCATCGTCCGAAGTGACCATTGCGACGTTATTGTTGAAAACTCGCTTGATAACCACGGTACCCACCAAAAGAATTTACTCGGAAAGCCAGACGACAGGCTCTTTAACAGCAACAGGGCCGGAAGCGTGCTCACGAAGAGTCGAGTTCTCCGAACGCTCGCACACGATAACGAAGACCGTGGGATCGAAGCCGGCGGCGCGGACCGCGTCAAAATCGACCTCAACGAGGGGCTGGCCCGCGTCGACATGGTCACCCTGGGCAACAAGCGCATGGAAGCCCTTGCCCTCAAGTTTAACAGTGTCGATTCCGATATGCAGCATCACCTGAGCAGAGCTGTCGTCGGACATGATGCCCAGTGCATGCTCGGTCGGGAACAGCGCCGCGACGGTACCGGAAACAGGAGCGCACACCGTTCCCTCTTGGGGAACCACGGCAACGCCATCGCCCACGGCACGGCTGCTAAAAGCGGGGTCATTGGTTTTTTCCAGATGAACAAGCTCGCCGGAAACGGGAGCGAGGATTTCGAACTCGGAAGATGCAGTCGCCTGCTTGTCCGAGCCGCCCATAAGGCGAGAAAAGAAACCCATGGTGGCATGTCCCTTCATAAATATAGCCCAACCAAAATCAAGCGAATGCGTCCATAGAGACACACCCGTTCAAAGACTTTGGTTAGGCCCACGTCCGAGGGACTCGGTAACCTTCCGCATTTCTTTTACGGGGGTTATTGTAGACAAGCCCAAAGCCGGAACAATCATTATGACCGGCGAACGGTATTTTTTCTCCGATAAACGGTATTTAAGCGACACTTAGGGACGTTCCTTTACTGCCAGTACCCAGGGACACTCCTTGCAGCAATTTCGCATGCGTTAGATGAAGAGCTCGCATTCCTTCCGCACGACGCAAACCTTGCTCAGCATCTGGGAAACAGCGGATAGCTTGTTGGGATCAAGCTTACGAGCGCCTCGCGGGCATACGGCAATGCAGCGCATGCAGGAGATGCACGCCTCGCCAGCTGCTCGTTTGGGGTCACCCTTGTCGATAGCACAAACGGGGCACGCCGCGGCGCATGCACCGCAGGAGACGCAATCCTCTGTTGCCTCGGGTGCCATGCGATGACCTCCAGCTTGTTTATAAGGACGATTGCCGGGGATAGAGGGCTCGGATGCATCCTCAGCCAACAGCTTTTGCTGAATTTGCTGCGCAAACTCTGCGAGCTGCGCCGCATCCTGCGCATCCGGTCGCCCAGCAGCAAACTGACGAGCAACGGAATGCTCAGCAATAGCAGAAACCGCTGCGACCACCCTAAATCCGGCGCGCTTCGCAACGTCCTCCAGCTCTACGAGCGTGTCCTCAAACGCGCGGTTTCCGTATACACAAACCAAAACAGTCCGAGCCCCGTTGCCGCGCACTATGCCCAACCGGTCAGCCACCACAGCCGGGATTCTACCGGCATACGCCGGCACAGAGATTACGGCCACGTCGTCCTCAGTCATCGAGACAGCGCTGAAATCTAGCCCGCTATCGGTCAGATCGACGGTAACGGTATTCTTGTCCAGCGCTCCAGCCACAAGGCAAGACACCTTCTCCGTTCCACCCGTCGGACTAAACACAATTTCAAATACGCTCATCTAGACACCCTCCCCCTACGCTCAGCAACGCGTCAAGCCGTTTTCACATCCAGCCAGAGTATACGGCACGTGGGGTCCCCATTTTGGCGCACCAAGCACCCCAATGCACCAACCCTACGCTGCCTGCCTCTTCGTTTTGTATAAATTACGGTACAGATTGTATATATTTACGGGATACCGCCGTGTTCTCCCAAGGTACCCCATCCTGGCCCGTGCAAAAAACGGAGTATTCTGCAACGTGACCGCGCCAGCACCGCCGCGGATGGGCAAAACTGTAGGGCGCCGCATCCTTTTAAGTCCCGACATGGCGAGAATGACGCGCCCCTGCTCCGGAAAACGACGAAATCTGACTCAGAACGCTCGCTAGGGATATCCGAAGGCCACCGTTGGCGACATCGAATCATATGCAGACAACTCGAACTGCAGAATACTCCAAAAAATGCACGGCGCACCCCATAGGACCCATTGCTGCATGGCGGAAAATAGGTCCTCGGCATCCCCCAGATGCATTCCCGAGAAAATCACGTTTGAATTAGCGATGGACACGGCAAACAAAAGAGCCCGAGCGTTGTTTGCTCGGGCCCTTAGCTTGTCTCACGCTAGCGCGCGATGCGTATGTTACTTGCGCTTGCCGCCGCCGTCACCGGGGCGGCGGGAGCTGCTACCGCGCTTGCCACCACGACTGTTGCCATAGCTGCCACGGTTATCGCGACCGCCGGCGCGGCCGCCACGGGAACCGGCCTGGTTGCCGCCACGCCCGCCGCGATAGCCGCCACGGCGCTCCTCGCGGGTGTCGTCGTAGTTGCGCCAGTCATCGCGACGATCGCGGCTGGCACGCGGGTCACGACGATCGCGCGACTCGTTAGAACGGCCAGCGCCGCCGCGGCCGCCATTGCCGCGAGCACCCTCGCGACGCTCGCCGCCGCGGCTACCGCGCTCTTCAAAGCGCTTGCCGCCACGGGACTCGCCGCCGCGGGTGCTACGCTCACCACGGCCCTCGCCGCCGCGGCGCTCGTCACGGCCACCGCGCTCGTCATCACGACCGGAACGACGACGGTCGCCCGCACCGCGTTTGCCGCCACGCGAACCGCGGCCCTCGTCCTCGCGCTCGACACGGCGACGACCTCCACGGTCCTCGTCCTCACGACGACGGCGGTGTGCCTCGCCCTGGAACTGCTTGGCACGGCGCTCGGCACGGTTGCCGCGCGGGCCCTGCTCAACAGCACCAGCGCGCTCCTCGGCAGCCACCTCGCGAGCCACGCTCTCCACAGCCTCGTCCACGCGAGCCTGAACGCCCTCGCGCACGCGGGTCTTGCCGCCGCGCTTAGGACGGCTCGGACGCTCGCCGTCGCCGCGACGCTCGTCACGACCGCGGTTGGAACGACCGGCCACATCACCGTAATCGTCGCCGTTGCGCTTGCCGTCGCGACGCGCCTGCTCAAGCTTCTTCTTGCTCTTGGACTTGCCTCGCTTGGTCTTCTTCTTCACCTTAAAGGCCGCAGGGTCGCGCTCGGGATCAACCGCGGGCGGATTGGGGCCCACGTGCAGGTCGCCGGCCTCGTAGATGTCGGCGGTCTTGTCCATGAGTTTCTCGATCTCGTAGAACTCGTCCACGTCCTGCTCGGTCACAAACGTAATGGCCCAGCCCAGCTCGCCGGCGCGGCCCGTACGGCCAATGCGGTGGATATAGTCAGTCGGCTCGGCCGGCACGTCAAAATTCACAACGTAGCGCACGTCGCTAATGTCGATGCCGCGGGCGAGCACGTCGGTTGCCACCAGCACGTCGACGGTGCCATCGCGGAAGGCAGAAAGCGCGCGCTCGCGCTGGGCCTGGCTGCGGTTGCCGTGGATTGCGGCGGCCTTGATGCCCTTGCGCTCCAGACGACGGCAGCAGCTGTCGGCGCGGTGCTTGGTGCGCATAAAGACGATGGTGCGCTCCGGGCCCTCCTTCTTGAGAAACTCGGGCAGCAGGTTGTTCTTGGCCTCGATGGACACCGGGAACACAAACTGGTCGACGGTGTCGGCGGTCGACGTGGCCGGTGCGATCTCCACGCGAGCCGGGTCGCTCACCAGGTCGGTGATCTCGCCCACAGCCTCCTCGTCAAGTGTGGCCGAGAACAGCAGCGTCTGGCGCTCGGCCGGCGTCTCACGCACAATGCGGCGGACGGCGGGCAAAAAGCCCATGTCGAGCATGCGGTCGGCCTCGTCGAGTACCAGCACTTTGACCTCGCCCAGGTGGCAGGCACCCTGCTCGATCAGATCGACCAGACGGCCCGGCGTTGCGACCAGGATGTCGCAACCGTA
>JAJWXI010000073.1 GCA_021641225.1 Collinsella aerofaciens
GGGACGACCAGGCACGCCGTCACTGCGCCGACGAAACAGGCCGCCACCCCGATCGAGGAATGTCGGTCGTGGATGTCGTATTCCTCGTCGAACATGCCCGCGGTGATGGTGCCCGCCGCCATGCCCGCCGTCACGCTACTCGAGAGGCCCGCAAACAGCAGCGCCACGGCAAAGATGGTCGAGCTTGCCGGGCCCAAGATGGGGGAGAGCGTGGCCGCTGCGACGGCGAGGTCGTCTACGATCATGCCGTGCGCAAAGAAGGTCGTTGCGGCCAGGATGACCATGGCCGAGTTGATTGCCCAGCCCACGCCCATCGAAAAGAGCGTGTCGAAGAGCTCGTAGTGCAGACGTTCTTCGATAACTTGCTCGCCTTGGCCTTCGAAGTGCATGGATTGGATGACCTCGGAGTGCAGAAAAAGGTTGTGTGGCATAACGACCGCACCCAGGACACTCACGATAATCGTTGCCGAGTCGGCAGGCATGCTGGGGGTGATCCAGCTTGCGGTTGCTTGCGGCCAGTCGACTTTGACCAGCGCGAGCTCTGCTAAAAACGAGAGTCCCACCACACCCACGAAGGCGATGATCCAGCGTTCGGCGCGCTTGTAGGAGCTCGTCATGAGCATCGCCATCGATACTGCCGCCACGATGACGCAGCCCGCGCGCACGGGCAGCCCAAAGAGCATTTGAAGGGCAATCGCGCCACCCAGGACTTCGGCCATGGCGGTGGCGACAGTCGCGAGATAGGCACTGGCGAGTACCGTGCGTCCAACGAAGCGGGGGAGGTAACGTGTCGTGGCCTCGGCAAGGCAGGCGCCCGTGGCGATACCCAGGTGCGCCGCGTTGTGCTGCAGCACGATGAGCATAATCGTGGACAGCGTGACGATCCACAGCAGCGCGTAGCCAAACTGCGAGCCCGCGGCCATATTGGAGGCCCAGTTGCCCGGGTCGATAAAGCCGACGGTCACGAGCAGCCCGGGGCCGATATGCCGCGCAATGTCTAGGCCTCCGTGACCGCCGGTGCGCCGGGAACCAAAGTGTTGTTTGAGATGGTTGAGCATGGTGCGCTCCTGTGTATGGGCGGCGTGACGTCGCATCTGGGCCGTGCGGCGCCACGCGTCGGTTTTGGGTTGGGGCTACTTGTGCGCTTTGCCCTGATTGGCCACGGCGTCGATCTTGGCGGCGATGGTCGCCGGGTCGCCGATGTAGCGCTTGTCGAGGACGTTGAAATCGGTGTCGAAGGTGTAGACGAGCGGCACGCCGGTGGGGATGTTGACCTTGAGGATCTCCTCGGGCGTGAGGTGCTCGAGCTTCATGACGAGTGAGCGCAGGGAGTTGCCGTGTGCGGCGATGAGTACGCGCTTGCCGGCGAGCATCTGGGGGCGAATCTCGTCTTCGAAATAAGGCCAGGCGCGGGCGATCGTGTCCTTGAGGCACTCGGTATAGGGCAGCTGATCGGGCGCGACATCACGGTATTGCTCCTGGGTGTGGGGATCGCGCGCGTCGTCCGGCTCGAGTGCCGGCGGGCAGACATCGAAGGAGCGGCGCCAGATGAGCACCTGCTCGTCGCCGTGCTCCGCTGCGGCATCGGCCTTGTTGAGACCCTGCAACGCTCCGTAGTGGCGCTCGTTGAGCTTCCAGGATTTGATGACGGGCAACCACTCGCGATCCATTTGGCCGAGCACGATGTCGAGGGTGTGAATTGCGCGCTTGAGACGCGAGGTGTAGCAGACGTCGAAGTCGAAGCCCGCTTCTTTGAGGGCTCGACCGCCTGCTGCGGCTTCTTCGCGGCCCGTGTCGGTGAGTTCTACGTCGGTCCAGCCGGTGAACAGGTTGAGTTTGTTCCACTCGGATTCTCCGTGACGGATAAGGACAAGTTGCATTGTCTGTCGGTCTGCTCGGTGCGCCATAGGGGCCTCCTTGATCTGGCACGGTGTGCGTGCCGTTTGCTTGACGCCGCAAAGGATACCCGTTTTAAGCTTAAAAGTTAACCAAGACTAACAAAATTGTTGTATTTGAATAGGATGATGAAGGGGGGCTGCGAACTGTCTTGATCTGTAACAACTAGGGATGGAAATTGGGCCTAGGTGTTACGGATCGAGACAAACTAAAACCGTCCCGCAGAAAATCTCAATCTGTAACATCTAGGCGCCAAAATTGGGTCTTCCTGTTACAGATTGAGATGTTTGAAGCGGTGAGCTTACAGGCCGAACTTGGGCGTCTTGTTGCCGCCCTTGAGGCCTGTTGTGTCGAGCCCCATCATGCAAAAGTCCGCATGGCCCTTGTTTCCAGAATGATTCAAAGGGGCCAGATGCATATGTGCCGGCTGTCCCTGCACTAAAACGTGTACGTCAGCCTCCAAAGATGTCAAATTTCGACATGTTTGGGGGCTGACGTACATGTTTGATAGCAAGACGTTGATGGTCGGTGTGCGTTACGCGATTGTTTCGAAACGGGTGGGAAACACAGTGGGCCGGTGATGCTTCTAGTATGCCTAGTCAACTGACTGTCTAAATATCTAGGGGAGGATCGCGATGCAGGCAGATTCCGCTCAGCAGCAGGGCCTTTATCGCCCCGAATTCGACCACGATGCATGTGGCATCGGCGCGCTTGCCGATATCAACGGCGAGCGCCATCACCAGATTCTGGACGACGCGCTGTCCATTCTGGTCAACTTGGAGCACCGCGGCGGCACGGGACTCGAGAAGAACACCGGCGACGGTGCCGGTATCCTGTTCCAGGTTCCGCATCACTTTTTTCGCAAAGAGGCTCAAAAGTGCGGCCAGATTCTGCCGGCAGAGGGCGACTATGGCGTGGCCATGCTGTTTTTCCCGCAGGACGACAAAGGCGTAGAGGATGCCCGTCGCGTATTTGAGGAGGGCTGCGCCGAGGCCGGCGTGCCGCTGCTCTTTTGGCGCGAGGTGCCCGTCGACCCGCACGACCTGGGCGAGACGGCCCGCGCCTGCATGCCCACCATCTTGCAGGCCTTCCTGGGCCGCCCCGACGACACACCCGCCGGCGATGCCTTCGAGCGTCGCCTGTACGTGTGCCGCCGCACCATCGAAAAGAAGGCCGACGCCGAGTTTGCCCTGCGCGACAAGATCTTCTATGTGTGCTCCATGAGCTCGCGCACCATCGTGTACAAGGGCATGCTTGTGGCCACGCAGATGCGCCGCTTCTTCATCGACCTCAACGACGCCGCCGTCAAAACGGCCGTGGCGCTCGTCCACTCGCGCTACTCCACCAACACCACGCCCAGCTGGGAGCGTGCGCACCCCAACCGCTTTATCATCCATAACGGCGAGATCAATACCCTCAAGGGCAACGTCAACTGGATTCGCGCCCGCGAACCCAACCTGTACAGCCCCGTGCTGCAGCACGATCTTGAGCGCGTGATGCCCATCATCAACCGCGAGGGTTCCGACTCCGCGATTCTGGACAACGTGCTCGAATTCTTGGTCATGAACGGTCGCCCGCTCACGCGTGCCGCGTCCATGTTGCTGCCCGAGCCGTGGGACCACAACGATAGCCTGAGTGAGGAGCGCCGCGCCTACGACGCTTACCAGTCCATGCTCATGGAGCCCTGGGACGGCCCGGCGGCCATCGCCTTTACCGACGGTCGCACGCTGGGCGCCGCCCTCGACCGCAACGGCTTGCGCCCCGCCCGCTACTACGTGACGCGCGATGGCCGCTTTATGCTGGCAAGCGAAGTGGGCACCATCGAGGTACGCCCCGAGAACATCCTGACGAGCGGCTGCCTGGGACCGGGCCAGATGCTCGAGGTCGATTTTGCCCGCGGCCGCGTGATCTACAACGACGAGCTGCGCGCCCGCTATGCCAAGGAGAAGCCCTACCGCGACTGGATTGCCGAGGAGACGCTGACCGTCGACGCGCTCGATGAGCCCGCCGCGCCCGCGCCCGCCGAGGACGCCGAGGTGCCCGCCGCCGTGCGTATGGCCAAGCTCGGCTACCACTGGGATGACGTCGACGAGGTCGTGCGTCCCATGGCCCAGCAGGGCAAGGCCCCGCTCGCCTCGATGGGCATCGACGCGCCGCTGGCCTGCCTGTCCAAGAAGACGCGTTCGTTCTTCGATTACTTCTATCAGCTGTTCGCTCAGGTCACGAATCCTCCGATCGATGCCCTGCGCGAGCACATGGTGACTTCGACCACGCTCTACCTGGGCAACCACGGCAACCTGCTCGAGGATTCCCGCACGGCCTGTCAGCTGGTGCGCTTGGAGCGCCCATTGCTCAACGATGAAGAGTTCGAGCATATCTGTGCCATCGACCGCGTTGGCTTTAAGACCCGTCGCTTCCGTGCCGTCTACCGCCGCGATGCCGGCGAGGGCGCGCTGCAGACTGCGCTCAAACAGCTTGCTGAGGACGTTGAGGCTGCGGTCCGCGACGGCGTGAACATTGTGGTGTTGAGCGATCGTGCCGCTGCGGGCGAGGTGCCCGTGCCGTCGCTGCTCGCCGTGGGCTGCGTGCACAACCACCTGATCCGCGCCGGTGTGCGTACCTTTGCCGATATTGTGGTGGAGTGCGGCGACGCCGTGTCTCCGCACGACTTTGCGGCGCTGGTGGGCTACTCCGCAAGCGGCATCTATCCGTACAACGCGCATGCGTGCATCCGCGATCTGGCGGCACGCGGCGACCTGGACGTGACGGCCGAGCAGGGCATCGCCAACTACAACAAGGCTGCGACCGCCGGCATCGTTTCCATCATGTCCAAGATGGGCATCTCCACGGTGCAGAGCTACCATTCGGCGCAGATCTTCGAGGCCGTGGGCTTTACGCCGGAGTTCGTCAACGCGTACTTCGCCGGCACGGTGAGCCGTGTGGGCGGTATGGGTGTCGAGGACGTTGAACGCGAGCAAAACGAGCGCTACGACGCCGCGCTCGCTATCCTTAAGAGCCCGGCTCCCGTTCAGCTGCCCACGCTGGGCCTGACCAAGTGGCGCCCGCTCGGCGGCGAGGAACACCTCATCGACCCCCAGACCGTCTACCTGCTGCAGACCGCCTGCCGTGAGGACAGCTACGACACCTTTAAGGAGTACAGCGCCCGCCTGCACCGCACCGGCCGTGCCGTGCGTCTGCGCGACTTGCTCGACTTTGATGCCAGCGGCCGCACGCCGGTTCCGCTCGACGAGGTGGAGCCCGCGCTCAACATCGTCCGCCGCTTTAACACCGGCGCCATGTCGTACGGCTCCATCAGCAAGGAAGCACACGAGTGCATGGCCATCGCCATGAACCGCCTGCACGGCCGTTCCAACTCCGGCGAGGGCGGTGAGGATCCGCGTCGCGAGACCCCGCTGGCTAACGGTGATTCCAAGAACTCCGCGATCAGGCAGGTGGCAAGTGCGCGCTTTGGCGTGACGAGCCGCTACCTGTGCAGCGCCTTCGAGATTCAGATCAAGATGGCCCAGGGCGCCAAGCCCGGCGAGGGTGGCCACCTGCCCGGCAAGAAGGTCTACCCCTGGATTGCCGAGGTCCGTCAGTCCACGCCCGGCATCGGCCTGATCTCGCCTCCGCCGCATCACGACATCTACTCCATCGAAGACCTGGCCGAGCTCATCTTTGACCTTAAGAACGCCAATCCTGGCGCGCGCGTGTCGGTCAAGCTGGTCAGCGAGGCCGGCGTCGGCACCATCGCCACCGGTGTGGCCAAGGGCGCTGCCGACAAGATCTTGATCAGCGGTCACAATGGCGGCTCGGGTGCCGCTGCTCGCGATTCGATCTGGCACGCCGGTCTGCCGCTGGAGCTTGGCCTTGCCGAGGCCCAGCAGACGCTGCTGCAAAACGGCCTGCGCTCGCGCGTGGTGCTCGAGGCCGACGGCAAGCTCATGGACGGCACCGACGTTGCCGTCGCCTGCTTGCTGGGCGCCGAGGAGTTTGGCTTTGCGACCATGCCGCTCATCTCCATGGGTTGCCTCATGCAGCGCGACTGCCAGCAGGACACCTGCCCGGCCGGCATCGCTACGCAAAACTGCCGCCTGCGTCGCGGCTTCCGCGGCAAGCCCGAGCACGTCGAGCACTTTATGCTCTTTGTTGCCGAGCAACTGCGTGAGGTCATGGCGAGCCTGGGCTTCCGCACCGTCGACGAGATGGTCGGCCATCCCGAGTGCTTGCGCCAGATCGAGGTCCCGGGCAACCGCAAGGCTAACCTGCTCGATCTGACGCCCGTGCTGGCAAGCGCGACCTGCGAGTTCGGTGCCCACATCCCGGGTGCCGGCGGCCGTCACTTCCTGCCCCAGATGGCCGCGGACAGCGAGCTCGACAAGACGCTCGACTCCACGCTGTTTGTGCCCTACACGGCCGACGCTCGCGCGCACCTGCGCCCGATTCGCTTCCGCGCCGATATCGCCAACGTCAACCGTTGCGTGGGCACCATCCTGGGCAACGCGGTGACCAAGGCGCATCCCGAGGGCTTGCCCGCCGGCTCCATCACCATCGATTGCGATGGTTCGGCCGGTCAGAGCTTTGGCGCGTTCCTGCCACGCGGCATTACGCTCAACGTGTGCGGCGACGCCAACGATTACTTTGGCAAGGGCCTTTCGGGTGGCGAGGTGTCGGTGCGCCCCAACCCGCATGCGACCTACAAGTTCGACGAAAACATCATCGTGGGCAACGTTGCGTTCTTTGGCGCTACGAGCGGCCGCGGCTTCATTAACGGTCTGGCCGGCCAGCGCTTTGGCGTGCGCAACTCCGGTGCCACCGTGGTGGTCGAGGGCTGCGGCAACCATGGCTGCGAGTACATGACGGGCGGCCTGGCGCTTATCCTGGGCGAGGTCGGGCAGAACTTCGCTGCCGGCATGACAGGTGGCGTGGCCTATGTCTTTGACCAGTACGGCACGCTCGATGCCCGCGTGAACCATGAGAGCGTTGAGCTCAAGGCCCCGACTGCCGGCGAGCTGGCGCAGATTCGCGAGCTCATCCAGGAGCACGTGGACACGACGCAGAGCCCGCGCGGCATCAAGCTGCTCTACAGCTTTGAGACGATGAGCAAGCACTTTGTGAAGGTCATTCCGACCGAGTACGAGCGTGTGCTGGCGATTGTCGCTGCGAGTGAGGCTGCCGGCAAGACACATGCGCAGGCCGAGGAGCTGGCGTTTGACATTGTGACCGGTCGCGCGAGCGCCGCGGATGTCGCTCGCTTCGATGTGGCGGGTGGTGTCGCTGGTGCTGTGCCCGCCGCCGCCAGCTCTGTTGCTTCGACCAAGAAGGAGGCGTAAGTGCCATGGGTAAGCCCGGTGCTTTTCTTGATATCGATCGCGTGACCCACGAGCTTCGCCCCGTGGAGGAGCGCAGTCATGATTTTGATCCCCTGTATGTGGAGCTCGATGACGACGCACGTCGCGCCCAGGCGAGCCGCTGCATGATGTGCGGCGTGGCGTTTTGCCAGATGGGCGCGAGCTTTGGCAAGGCGCGCCCGAGCGGCTGCCCGCTGCACAACTTGATTCCCGAGTGGAACGAGCTGGTGTACCGCGGCCGCTGGGATGAGGCTGCCGAGCGCCTGTCGCTCACCTCGCCCATGCCCGAGTTCACGAGCCGCGTGTGCCCGGCGCTGTGCGAGGCCGCGTGCAACCTGGGTTCGGTCGACGGCCAGCCCACTACGATCCATGACAACGAGCGTGCGATCAGCGACCATGAGTGGGCAAACGGTGGCCCGCGCCGCTTTGAGCCGGCGGGGGAGGGCGCACCCACGGTTGCCGTGGTGGGCTCCGGTCCTGCTGGTCTGGTGGCGGCATGGGAGCTTGCGCGTCGCGGCGTCCGCGTGACGGTGTTTGAGCGCGATGACCGCCCGGGCGGTCTGCTCATGTACGGCATTCCCAACATGAAGCTCGAGAAGTCCGTGGTCGAGCGTCGCGTGGCGCTCATGCGCGAGCTGGGTATCGTCTTTGAGCTGGGTGCCGATGTGACGGACCCTGCGGTGGCGGCCAAGCTCAACGGCTTTGACGCCGTCGTGGTGGCTGCTGGCGCCCGTGCCCCGCGCGGTCTTTCGGCCGCGAACGTTGATGCCCCGGGCGTGGTGTACGCCGTGGACTACCTGACGGCTTCGACCGTCTCGGTGCTCGATGGCGGTGAGCCTGCTATTGACGCGCGCGGCCTGGACGTCGTGGTCATTGGCGGTGGCGATACCGGCAACGACTGCGTGGGTACCGCGGTGCGTCAGGGCGCGCGCAGCGTGCGCCAGTTTGAGTTCTTGCCGGCTGCGCCCGATAAGCGCGCGGCGAGCAACCCCTGGCCGCAGTGGTCCAACGTTAAGAAGACCGACTACGGCCAGCAGGAGGCTATCGCTGCGATGGGTGGCGAGATGCGTGCCTGGGGCGTGGATACGCTCGAGGTGCTGCTGGACAAGAAGGGTGCGGCTGCGGGTCTGCGCGTGGTCGATCTGGACTGGTCGGCGGGAAAGCCCGAGCGCATCGCGGGCTCCGAGCACGAGGTGCCGGCGCAGCTGGTGCTCATCGCCTGCGGCTTTACGGGTCCGGAGCACGGCGTGTTCGATGCGGTGAGCGTGCCTGTTGCCACCGCTGGTCGTCCGCTGCCGGTGATGGCTGCCGAGGGCTCGCATCTCGCGGCTCGCACGGAGGGTGTCGCCGCGGATGCCGCGCCGGTGTATGTGGCGGGTGATGCCCGCAACGGCAGCTCGCTCGTGGTGAACGC
>JAJWXI010000074.1 GCA_021641225.1 Collinsella aerofaciens
TAGATCGACAGATCCGAGAAGGTTTCGTTCATGATGGCGATGACCGTGGGCTTCTCGCTATCGAACTGCTCCTTCGCGGCAGCGCGCTCGTCGCTCTTGGCGGCATCGGACTTGTCGTAGGCCTTGGCGTACTTTTTGAGCGTGGCCTTGGCGTCGTCGACGGAGTAGTCGGCGGGTTTAGGCGGCTTGATGGACTGCGCCGCACTAATAAAGGCAGGCAGGTAGCCCTCGCGCCAGTAGCTCTCGAGCGGGCGCCAGGTGTAGACGGTGATGCCGAGGGTGTTGTAGTAGTCGATGAGCGTGACGTGCGCGGTTACGCCGCCCAGGCACAGCACGGCAACGAGCAGGTTGGTGAGCAGCATGCGCTTGGCGTTGGCGGCGCCCTTCTGGCGATGCGGCGCCACCAGGCCGGCGTACTCGCACAGCAGCATGCCGATGGCGGCAAAGCCCATCGACAGCACGCAGAACAGCGAGATCGAGAAGGTGTAGCCGTTGCCGGCGACCGCGGCGGCGGTGGAGATGGCCGAAAGGTCGCCCGGCTGGATGGGCATGGATTTAAACGTGATGACGAAGAACTCGGCAATGCCCAGGACAAAGAGGGCGAAGGCCAGGACGGCAGGAGCTGCGCCGTGGCGCTGGAACAGGAAGAACAGACCGGCCATGAGCACGGTGATGATGGCCCACTCAAGCAGGATGCACAGGGGGTAGACCCAGGTAAAGTCGTGGTTGGACGAGACCTCCATGCCCAGCAGCGCAAAGACGCCGGCGAGCAGCAGGCACAGGACGGCCGCGACGAGCGGGCGGCCCACAAAGGCGCCGCGCAGACGCGCGAGCTTGCCGGTGGGGGCGGGGGCATCGGTAGCAGCGAACGCAAAGACGCGCGGGGCAATGCGATCGCGGGCGATGCTCGCCCAGGCGCAACCGGTGAGAATGGCGTTGGTCAGGATGAGCATCACAAAGGCGAGCGGCTCGTTTTGGGCGACGAGGCCAATGGCGCCCCAAATGGTCAAAAAGAGCTGGAACAGGCCGAAGGCGACGCTCCACCCAAGAGCGCTTTTGGCAACGGTGCCCGACTGTGCGCGAATGGCCTTGGCCTCGCGCAAGACAAGGTAGACGGTCGCCGCAAGACCGACGAGCGAGATGGCGGCAGCGAACATGCTGAGACTCCTCACAAACTAAAACCTACGAAAGCGGGGGTTTACCCGATTGTTACCAAGATATGCGCTGCATTTGGTGACTGCGCACAACAACCAGCCATAATAACGCGCGTGCGTGGCGGTGTTGCGCAATGTAGCGGCGACCTGCGCGATAATGGACGGGAATTACACGGAAACGTAAAGGCTTCTTAAAGAAATGGCGAGGGTAGGGCGATGAGCGAGCAGGTTTGCAAGGCGGACATGGGCGGCGACGGAGCGGCGGTCGATACGTGCGGCTATCCGGTCGAGACTACGGGCAACGCGGTGCTGGACATTTTGGAGCATCGCTCGTCTACGCGTGCCTTCGCGCGTGATGACGACGACCGTCCCGCAGCGGTGACCGACGAGCAGCGGGCGGCGATTCTGCATGCGGCGAGTCGCGCGCCGTCGGCAGGCGCCATGATGATGTATTCCATCGTGAGCATTCGCGAGCAGGCTACGCTGAATCGTCTTGCCGACCTGTGCGACCACCAGCCCATGATCGCCAAGGCGCCCTGGGCACTAATATTTGTGGTCGACTATGCCAAATGGATCGATCTGTTTGAGCACGTGGGTTGCTTTGAGCCCGAGTTTGCCGAGCGCACGGGCAAGGCGCCCCGCCGCGCGCCGGGTTTGGGCGACTTTGCCATCGCGGCGCAGGATGCCGTGATCGCCGCGCAAAACGCCGTGGTTGCCGCCGAGGCCTTGGGGCTGGGGAGCTGCTACATCGGTGATATCGTCGAGAATGCCGAGGAAGTTGCCGAGCTGCTCGATCTGCCGCCCTATACCATGCCGCTATCGATGCTCATCATCGGCACGCCTCGCAAAGAGCGCCCGGCGATTGCTCATCCCGTGGTGAACCTGGTGCACGAGGAGCGCTATCGCCGGGCCGATGCCGCGACCATGGACGCGCAGGTGGCCGAGATGGACGCGATGTTTCGCCCGCATGCCCGCGAGGTAGGCGAGCGCGTGGTGGATATCTACACCCGCAAACACACGAGCCCCTTTATGGCCGAGATGAGCCGCTCCATGGAGTGGTGGTTCAAAAACTGGCTCGGAAAATGACGAACGCGACAAAGGGACAGTCCCTTTGCCACATTCCATATCGCGCGATGGCATAAAGGTCGTATAAATGTTTATCTAGCTGGGAAAACGGTGCATTAAAACATGGGCCGATTGCCTATAATCCCTTCGAACATTAAAGTTGGGAGGAAACCGGCTTATGGAACAAAAGGCCAAGGAGGCAGCCTCGCACGCTGCGATTCCTGTGAGCATCTCGGCGATGCTCGTCACGCTGGGCGTGGTGTATGGCGATATCGGCACCAGCCCTATGTATGTAACCAAGGCGCTCGTTGCCGGCAACGGCGGCATCGGAAGCGTCACGGAGGAGTTCGTGCTCGGCGCGCTCTCCCTTGTCGTGTGGACGGTCACGCTGCTGACCACCATCAAGTATGTGCTCATCTCACTGCGCGCCGATAACCATGGCGAGGGCGGCATCTTTGCCCTGTACAGCCTGGTCAAGCGTTGCGGCAAGTGGCTTATCATCCCCGCCATGCTGGGTGGCGCCGCGCTCCTCGCCGACGGCATCCTGACGCCGGCCGTTACCGTTACCACGGCCATCGAGGGCCTACGCACCATCCCGGCGGTCCATACCGTGCTGGGCGATGACCAGGGCCGCGTCGTCGCCATTACGCTCGCCATTATCGTCGTGCTCTTCTTGGTTCAGCGCATCGGCACGGCCAAGATCGGTCATGCCTTTGGTCCCATCATGACGCTGTGGTTCCTGTTCCTGGGCGGCACGGGTCTGTATTTTGTTTTCCAGCACCCCGCCGTGCTGCTGTGCCTCAACCCGGTGCGCGGCATCGCCTTTTTGCTGAGCCCCAACAACCACGCGGGCATCATGATTCTGGGCAGTTGCTTCCTCGCCACCACCGGTGCCGAGGCGCTCTACTCCGACATGGGCCATGTGGGTCGCGGCAACATTTACGCCACCTGGCCGTTCGTTAAGTGCTGCTTGCTGCTGTCCTATATGGGCCAGGGCGCTTGGCTTATCAACAACGCTGCCAACCCCGAGCTCATGGGCATTGCCGACCTTAACCCGTTCTACCAGATGCTCGCCCCGGGCCTGCGCCCGTTTGCCGTCGGCCTTTCAACCATCGCGGCCATCATTGCCTCGCAGGCGCTCATTACCGGCGCGTTCTCGCTGGTGTCCGAGGCCAGCCGTCTGGACCTCATGCCGCACATGCAGGTCTTCTACCCTGCCGAGACCAAAGGCCAGCTCTACATCCCCATGGTCAACAACGTCATGCTCGTCGGCTGCGTCATCGTGGTGCTGCTGTTCCAGAACTCGGCGCATATGGAAGCCGCCTACGGCCTTGCCATTACGCTGACTATGATGTGCACCACGCTGCTGCTCTTCTTCTACCTGCACGAGGAGCGCAAGCTCAAGGTTGCTCCGTGGATCTTCGCGGCCTTCTTCCTTTTGCTCGAAGGCTTCTTCTTCGTGAGCTCGCTCACCAAGTTCTTCCACGGCGGCTACTTCACCATCCTCATGGCTGCACTCATTATGGGCATTATGGTGTGCTGGTACAACGGCACGGCGGTCGAGCAGCGCCAGTTTACGCTGCTGCCGCTGCGCAGCTACCTGCCGCAGCTCAAGCGCCTGCGCGATGATGATCGCTACGAGCGCCTGAGCGACAACATCGTGTACCTGACCAAGGACACCCATACCGACTACATCGACCGTGATATCGTCTACTCGATCTTGGACAAGCATCCCAAGCGCGCTCGCGCCTGGTGGTTCGTGAATGTCGAGACCATGGACGAGCCGCATACCTTTGCCTATTCGGTCGAGACGTTCGGCACCGACTACGTGTTCCGCGTGCATCTGTACCTGGGCTACAAGATCAACCAGCGCGTCAATGCCTACCTGCGTCAGGTCGTTCAGGACCTGGCCGCCACCGGCGAGCTGCCGGCGCAGACGCATGACTACTCGGTCTACAAGGATCCGGGCAACATCGGCACGTTCAAGTTCGTCATGATCCGCAAGCTGCTGGCGCCCGAGAGCGACGTGGAGCCCAGCGAGCGCACGGCCATTACGCTCAAGTACATCATCCGCCGCGCCGCCGGCACGCCGGCGCGCTGGTACGGTCTGGAGAACTCCAACGTGAGCTTTGAGTATGTGCCGCTGTTCACCAAGTTTAAGGCCGTGAGCAAGATGCAGCGCCTGGCCCCCAACGAGCGCCCGTAGGCGCCGACGGGTTGCATGGAGTTGGTTTTCGATGGACAAGATTGGGGCCGGGGAGGCAAACATGGATGCAAGGATGCTTGATGGCCGCGAGGTGGTTGCCGAGATGGTGCGTGAGGCACGCGCCGACGCCGCCGAAGATCGGTTCTTTACGAATCGTGCCAACATGGACATGGCTGATCGCGTAATTTCGATCGTGGCACTGGTATTTGGGGCGGTGTGCGTGTGCGCCCTGCTCGCGCACGTGCTGTTTGTCTAACGACTGTCGGTCGTAGAAGGCTTTACACTTAGAACCACCACAAGGGAAAACCACCACAAAGGTGCCTGTCCCCTTTGTGGTGGTTTTTGTTTTTGAGAGAGGGGCGGGGCGCTGATGGACGTCCGTGCGGACGGCGATATTGCCGAGAACTTTTGGTGGCGGCGCACGACGCTGACGCGTCGCAGTCCTCTGTATGACGCCTGCGTATCGGTGGGGCTGCTGGTCGCGGCGACGATTGTGAGCGCGCTGCTCGACCATCCGGGTCTCGCGCCGAGCATCATGATCGTCTATGTGTTCGCCGTTCAGCTGTGCGCATTCTTTACCTGGAGTCGCCTGTATTGCTTGTTGAGCTCGGCTGCCGCCACGGCGCTCTACAACTTCTTGTTTGTCGATCCGCGCTACTCGCTGTCGTTTATCGACCGCGTCTATCCCGGCATGTTCTTCATCATGTTTGTGGTCTCGCTTGTGTCGAGCTCGATTGCGTTGGCCCTGCGCCGCGCCTTGGCACAGGCTGCCGCCAGCGACCGCCGCACGCATATGGTGCTTGAGACCAACCGCATGCTGCAGCGGTGTGCCGATCAGCAGCAGATTGTCCATGCCATGGCAACGCAGCTGGCGCGTCTTTCGGGCTGTCCGGTCGTGTGGTACAGCGCCGACGCCGAGGGCGATGACCTGCTGCCGCGTGCGACATACACGGCCGTGGGCGATGTCGCGCCGGTGCATGAACTGGCGCCGCAGATGCCGCCGCGGCTCTCGGCGTCCGCCTATGTGGGAACGCCGCTCGATGCCACCTATGGCGGCTCGGCGTTTTATGGCATCTACCTGACGGTTCGCACAGGCGACGGCTTCGTGCGCTCGGGCGACCCCGCCTCGGTGGTGGGCGTGCTGGCTATTGTTGCCGAGCCCGACGTGCTGACGCACGAGGAGCGGACACTTGCCGATGCCATCGTGAGCGAAGGCGAGCTGGCACTCGATCGCGCTCGCGCCATGGAGGCTCGCGAGGAGGCGGCGGTGCTTGCCAAAAATGAGCAGCTGCGCGCCAACCTGCTGCGCTCGATCTCGCACGATCTACGCACGCCGCTTACCAGTATTTCGGGCAATGCCGACGTGCTGCTCGACCAGGGCTCGACCGGCACCGCGGTGCTCGATGCCCAGACGCGCCGCGGCCTGCTGCTATCCATTCGCTCGGATGCGCTGTGGCTCAACGCCACCGTCGAGAACCTGCTTGCCATCACCAAGCTCGAGGGCGGCGGCATGCATCTGTCGACAACGCTCGAGCTCATGGACGATATCGTCGAGGAGGCGCTGCGCCACGTGAACCCGGCCGTGCGCGAGCACGACCTTAAGGTGGTGCCGTGCGACGAGCCGGCGCTCGTCAACGTCGATGCGCGCCTGATGGTGCAGCTGGTGGTCAATCTGGTGAACAACGCCATCGCCTATACGCCCGCAGGCTCGCATATTGTGATCTCGATTGGCGCTGACGGCGGGTGCGTGAGGTGTTCGGTCGCTGACGACGGGCCGGGCATCGCACCCGAGGACCGTGAGCGCATCTTTGAGTCGTTCTACACCGCCAACCACGGCTTGGCTGACAGTCACCGCAGCGTGGGCCTGGGGCTTTCGCTCTGCCGCTCCATTGCGTTGGCGCATGGCGGTAGCATAGAGGTTGCCGCGGCGGATCCGCACGGCTCGGTCTTCACGATTGAGCTTCCCGCCGCCGACGTTTCGTTTGATAAGGAGTAGCACCGTGCCGAACTCTGCCGTGAAACCGCTCATCTTGGTCGTTGAGGACGATCCCGCCGTTCGCAACCTCATCGTTGCCGCGCTCGAGGCGCACGGCCTGCGCCATATGGCTGTGGAGACCGCCCATGCCGCTATCGCCGCCGCCTCGTCGCAGGCGCCGAGCATCGTGCTGCTCGATCTGGGCCTGCCCGATATGGACGGCGTCAAGGTGGTGGAGTCGGTGCGCACATGGTCAGGCATGCCGATCATCGTGGTCTCGGCGCGCAGCGAGGACGCGGACAAGATTCGCGCACTCGATGCCGGTGCCGACGACTACCTGACCAAGCCGTTTTCGGTCGAGGAGCTGCTCGCGCGCATTCGCACGACGCTCAGGCGTCTTTCGTATGCGCAAGCGGGCGGCGTTGTCTCCGAGGGCTCGTTCGATACCGGTGAGCTGCATATCGACTTTGACGCCGGCATCGCCACGATGGACGGCGAGGAGCTGCACCTGACGCCGATCGAGTACAAGCTCCTGTGCCTGCTGGCACACAACGCCGACAAGGTGCTCACGCACCAGTTTATTTTGCACGAGATTTGGGGCACGGCGACCAAGAGCGACCTGGCGAGCCTGCGCGTCTTTATGGGCACGCTGCGCAAAAAGATCGAGTCCGACCCCGCGCATCCGCGCTATATCCAGACGCATGTGGGTATCGGCTATCGCCTGGTCACCCAAGGCTAGGTCGTCAACCATCATCCCAATATGAGTTGCGGTGAAATACGGTCTAAATTTGCCTAATTCCAGGCAAAACAGTCCGTATTCCACCGCAACTTTGTTATTTGCCCTTGGGCTTGCTGGCGTAGAACTTCTTCTTTTTGGGCTTGCCGGCGGGGGAGGGTTTGCCGGCAAAGTTGGACTTGCCGTTGCCGGCCTGCGCGTGCGCGGGCGCTGCTGCACGAGGCTTGCGCGCCTCGGGGTTGCGCAGCTCCTCGGTTCGCTCGGCAATCTCCTCGGCGCTAAAGCCGACCTCGGCCATGGCGTCCTCGATGGGCAGGCGGCGCACGATATAGCAATGGTGCACCTTCTGGTTGCGCGCGAAATCCTCGGGGATGGTTTGCGCCGTAATGTCCTCCAGCACGACGCCCGCGCGTGCGAGCTTGCGCGTCTCGGGGCGGAAGCCGCGCAGGTTGCAGCTAAAGATGGCGTGGCCGCCCTGCGCGAGCAGGCGCGATACGCCAGCCAAAAGCTCAACATGGTCGCGCTGGACATCCCAGGTGCGGCGGCCCATCTTGGACGAGTTCGAGAACGTGGGCGGGTCGACAAAGATCAGGTCCCAGCGATTGCGGGTCTGGCGCTGGTCGCGAATCCAGGCGAGCACGTCGTCGCGCACAAAGTGATGCTGCGGGCCCACAAAGCCGTTCTGGCGCATGTTACGCTCGGCCCAGTCCAGGTAGGTGTTCGAGAGGTCGACCGTCACGGTTTCTTCGACGCCGCCGTCGGCCGCATAGCAGGTGGCGGTTCCGGTGTAGGCGAACAGGTTGAGGAAGCGGCGCGCCTGCTTGGCGTGCTCGCGCACCAGGTTGCGGGTGACGCGGTGGTCCAAGAAGATGCCCACGTCCAGATAGTCGTCAAAGTTGACGGCAAAGGTGAGGCCGCCCTCTTCGATGAGCGGCAGGCGACGGCGCGCGATGTTGGCGCGCTCGCCCGATCCGCCCTTGCCGGCGCCCTGCTTGCCGTACTGCGAGCCGCCGCGCGAACGCATGCGGGCCTTGGCGTGCACATGCTCGGCGGGAACATCTAGGATGCGCGGCGCGATGGCCAAGATGTCGAGCATGCGGGCCTGGGCCAGTGCGGGGTCGATGGTCTTAGGTGCGGCGTATTCGGCGATGACGAGCCAACGGCCCGGCGTCTGCGGGCAGCCCTCGTACAGATCGATGGCGGCGGAGTAGTCGGGCAGGTCGGCATCGTAGACGCGGTAGCAGCTCACGCCTTCGCGCTTGGCCCACTTGCGGCGCAGACGGGCGTTCTTGCGCAGGCGGTTGGCGAACTGCTCGGACTCGGGGATGAGCACGGGCAGCGGCTTGCCGTCACCCAGGTCGAGCGTGGCGGTAGGTTCGGGCATGGCGGGAGCGGCGGTTTCGTCGCTGATGACGTCGTCAG
>JAJWXI010000075.1:0-4995 GCA_021641225.1 Collinsella aerofaciens
GGGTGATGGCAATTCCCAGTGCGGGCATAAGGCCGCCGATAACCTGGAATACCGTCAGGATGGGGCCCGAGAGTACGTTGAGCAGGCCCGTGATATACGAGGCTCCAAAATATGCCGCCAGCGCACACGGAATCGCCGTGATAGCGAGGGCGAACAGCTGAGGCAGCAGCACGTTGGCGATCCAGATCTTGCCGTATTCGCCTTTCGCGATATAGCCGTCGGCGATGTGGACGAAAATCGAGTCGAGCGTCATGCGCAGATACCAAACGATGGTGCCCAAGATGCCGATGGGAACAGCCAGGGCGAGCGCCGTCTGGGCATCGATGCCGCCAACGATGGCGTAGGCAGTTCCCAAAATGCCGGCCAGCGCCATATCGGCGGGCATGGAGCCGCCTGCCGATATGAATCCAAGGTATACCAGGTTGATGGCACCGCCCGTAACGGCACCCGTCACCGGGTCGCCCAGGATGCAGCCTACGATGAGGCCGCAGACAAGCGGACGCTGAACTGACCACAGCCCCGCAAAGGGAAGATTGCCCACGGCGAGCCAGTACAGTACGCCGCAAAGAATAGCCTGAATAACGGTCATTGCTTTACGCCTCCTTGGCCTTTGCAAGCGCCTCGTCGACCTCAATTACGCCCTGCTCGGGGACCAGCTGATAATAGACGTGCACACCGGCGGCGCGCATCTGCTCGATCGCCTCGATCTCGGCGGGGCTGGCGGCAACGTTTTTGATAAACGGCTTACGCTCGCCGCGAATGCCCATGCCGCCAAGGTTGACTTCCTTAATGGGAACGCCAGCCTCGACGAGCTTGGCATAGGTGATGGGGGTCTTGGTGAGAATGATGACCTTCTCGCCGGGAACGGGATCTTTCATGATGCCCGCGACTGCCTTCTCGGTCGTGGAGACGAACACCTTTACGCCATCGGGCGCAAGCGATTTAAGAACGCGCACGTTAAACTTGTCGGCAGCGACATCATCGTCGACCACCAGAATGCAGTTGGCCGAAAGGCTCGGCGTCCAAACGCTTACCACCTCGCCGTGAATCAAGCGGTCATCGACTCGGGCCAGCACTACGTTTCTCATTACCATTCCTCCTCTTCGTCGACAGAGGACTCCTCTGCCAATAGCTTACGAACGTCCTTGACACTGCCATCTGCCGCAGCCAGCGCCGTGGCGCAGACCTGCTCTGCACTCGCACCGGAATTGCGTGCGACGATTGCTTCAACCAAAATGGGCAGGTTGGTTCCGGTGATGTGATAGATATCGCGCTCGCGGGCGAGCTCGACGACACGATTAAACGGGCTGCCAAAATACAGGTCGGTAAAAAAGACGGCATCTCCGTCGGCAACGCCCTCGAGGGCGCCCTCAAGACGCTCGAGCAAGCGCGCCGGCTCCTCCTCGGGAAACAGGCCATAAGCCTCGATCTCGTCTTGCGGGCCCAAAAGCATATTGATGCTGTCGAGCAGGCCCTCGGCAAACCTCCCGTGCGACGCTAGGATGAATTTCATATGCACTCCTTTCGGCGTTTTGACACAGCACTTCCCATAACCCCGAAGGGCTCCTCTTTCGCCATGTCGATTGATAAAGCTGTGCCGTCACCGCGCGGGGCGGTCAGGGCAAATCAAATTGTCTTGCGTGATTACCGGACTATCGTTATACGCGCTGGAGCACTGTGCCCACCACGTACTTATTTGCGCGGAGCCAAACGTTGCTCCACTCTATCGAGGTGTTGTCGGTAAGAAAGATCTGCTGTTGCAGATGAAGGATCGGGGCATCGGGATGCACGTCTAGCATGCGGCCGCGCTCTTCGCCCGCGACACGGGCAGCATATTGGGCTTGGCTGTGGCCGATGCGCTTTCCGTAGTCACGCTCGATAACCTCAAAAAGGTTGTTGCGATTGAAGTCATAGTCCTCGAGACCGGGCAGCGCGAGCAAATTGATGACGCTCTCAAAGAAGATAATGGGCTCGTTTTCGACCGAGCGAACTCGATTGAGCACCAAAACCGGCGACCCGACGGGAATGAATAGCTTGCCGGCGACAAACTCGTCCGCCCTATCGACCCTATGCTCGACAACCTTGGTCGTAAAATCGATTCCCTGAGCCTTGAGCGACTCGGCGAACGAGATCAGACAGCTGCCCGAAGGGTGCGTGATGATCGAGCGCGACACGAACGTGCCCTTTCCGCGCATCTGAACAAGCATGCCCTCATCGACAAGCGACGCGATTGCCCGGCGGATGGTGCCGCGGCTCATACCGAGCGTCTCCGCGAGCTCATGCTCGGTGGGGATCTGCTGGTCCTCGGACCACTCGTGGCTGTAAATCTTCTCGCGCAGGTAGTTGGCAGCCTGGGTATGACGGGGAACAGAGTTGATAATGTGGTTTGTCATATGCCGCCTCCTTGCGCGTGTTGTCGTTTGACAGCCTTGTTATACCTAAAATGAACCTGACGGTACAACTATGGTCATGACGGTACAAATTGCATACCGGTTGTTCAATTTTCCTGTACAACGCAACTGGGGTTTCTTTGCCATCGCAAATCGAAAGTGAACAACTCGATCTGTCGGACGTGCTTGATGCCGTGCCATTTTGGACATCTTTTTTGATCAAAATGAGTGCTATTGCATGGATGAATCATTTAATTGAATACTTGGCCTCTCTGGTACTTCCGCGAACGGTCGAAAATCATCCGTAAACGGTATCCACCCGATTCAAACGGGTTAAAAAAGCCCCGACCTTGCATGGGATAAGCAAGGTCGGGGCCATGTCCAATCAGGTTGTCTAGCAGGGCTATGCCGATGCAACAGCCTTTCCGCTCTGCACGGTATTGCTGTCCTTGGCGTTAAAGTGCTTGTAGCACCAGCTGGTGACCAGCGGGGTAAGAATGGCCGTCACGATTGCGCAGGCTGCGACCTGAGCCGTAGCCGTCGCGAGCACCGCGCCGCCGTACATGGCTTCGTTGACGCTTGCCATAGCAGCAGGCGTGGCAACATTGGCGCCAGCGCAGCTCGAGATTGCCGCGCCAGCGACACCCGTACCACCGGTAAGCTTGTCGACCGCGATAACGGGGATGGCAAAGACCACCGAGCAGATCACGCCGAGCAGGATGCCGGGGAGCCCGCCATTGATGAGCTGGCCGAAGGTCATGGTCGAACCCATGGCAAAGAAGACGAGCACGATGATGGCGGACAGCGCCGGGGCCATCATCTTCTTAAAGCTGGGGAACAGGTTGCCCAGGATAATGCCGACGACGATCGGCAGGATGGCGCCCACGAGCGACCAGCCGATCGGAGCCTGACCGGCAGCGCCGAGCACGATCATCGTGACCGGAGGGCCGACAACCAGCGTGGTGATGGCGACGGCGCCACGCTCGGCCTCGTTGCCCATGGTACCCATCAGTCCGGCGTACATAGCGTTGTTGGCACCCGTGCAAGCGGCCAGCATCACCATGGCCGAGATGCCAAACAGGTTGTCGTTGAACACATAAAGGATGAGCAGCGACACGGCAACGACCACGATCTGCTTGACGGCGATGATGATGGCGCCGCGGGCAGCGGCGGCAGGAGCGCTCTTAAACGAAATCGTCGTACCGACGATGAGCAAAAAAGCGCCAACAAGCGGGCCTGCGCCCTGCTGGGTCATGCCGAGCGTAAAGCTGCCGAGCGTTTTGAACAGGTCGGGGAACAGCGTGTTGAGCAGGCAGCCCAACAAAAGCGGCACCAAAATATTGGCACCCGGGATGGAGGACATCTTAAAGAACGGCTCCTTTGCCGCCGGCGCCTCCACCGCAGTCGATTCACTCATATATATCTCCTTTGGATGCATGCGAAACGTAGCCGCACGCGCCTATGTCAGAAAGAAGGCGACAACCCCGAGTCGCCAGGGTCGCCGCCAAACGATCACCGCGGGGTATTACCCGTCCAGGACGATGCCACCGTCGCAGTCACCGATCTCGCCGTTCACGAAGCTGGCGAGGTCGGAGGCAAAGAAGAGCACCATCTGCGCAGGCTCGCTGGCCTGGGCGGCGCGGCCCAGAGGAATACCGTTGATGATACGCTGAGAGTTCTCGTCAGAGAGGATCGAGGTCATATCGGTAAGCGTGAGCGACGGGCATACAGCGTTGCAGCGAACGCCAAACTTGCCGCCTTCCTTGGCGACTGCCTTGGTTAGACCGTTAACACCGGCCTTGGAGCTCGCGTAAGCCGCAGTGCCGAGCAGGCCGCCGCCGATCTTGCCGGCAACAGAGCTCACGTTGACGATAGTGCCGGCATGGGCCGCCTTAAAGTGCGGGTACACGGCGTTCATCATGGTGAAGGTACCGTTGAGGTTGATGTCGATGGTGCGACGCCACTCGGTGTCATCGATCTCGTCGAACTTCTTGGTGCTGATGACGCCAGCGCAGTTAATCAGGATGTTGGTTTGCGGCAGGTCCGTAAAAATCTGCTCGACAGTCTCGCGCGCCTTGGGCGCATCGGCGACATCGAGCTGATAGAACTTGTTGCCCTCGCCAAGCTCGGCCACAGCGGCCTCGCCCTTAGCAGCGTTCCTTGCGATGAGCGCGACATGTCCGCCGCCCTCCACGATACCCTTGGCGATCTCGAGGCCAATGCCCTGAGTGCCGCCGGTAACGATCGCGGTTTTACCCGTGAAGTCAAATGCCATGACTCCAACCCCCTTGATTCAGGTGTCTCCTTGCGGGAAGTTGGAGCATCGCGCGTGGCGATAATTGAGTCCCAGTCGTCATGGTGGTGACAACCCCTCGCCTAACCGCGTGCATAGTAGTTCTTTGAAGCGCTACAAATATTGAATTTTTCATTCCTTTATACGGTCTTTATTTGCCCAGTTAAATGGTTGGTTTTGGGACATTGGCGCAAATAGACGGACAGTTGGCGCGAAACGACCTGTTGCCGTAAAGCAACCCCCTATATGCTTAAACAGTCATCCCGTCATAGGAGGCGCGCACCCATGAAGCCCGTTTCGAATATCCCACTC
>JAJWXI010000075.1:5005-8521 GCA_021641225.1 Collinsella aerofaciens
ATTGTTTATACGACCTTTATATCGCACAGCCTCCGGTAGATTTTTGAGACATGCCCAGAAATCTATCGATTATGGCGCACGTGTAGGGGTATCATCTTTCATCGAAAATAGTTTCTAGTGTTAGGGGTTTTCAGTGGAAGGTACCGATTTCCACGAGCTTGGACGCCAGCTCTTTCTCGAGTTTGGCAGCCTGCACCAGCGCGTTTCGCGCTTTACGGACCAGGCTTTGAGCGGCGAGATGGCCGTTATGCGCGCCCTTTTGCTCGCCGGCGGCTCGCTCACGCCGAGCGAACTTGCCGACAAGGCATGGGTCTCGAGCGCTCGCATCGCCAATATCCTGCGCGCCCTCGAGGCCAAGGGTTGGGTCGAGCGCGAGCACTCAAAGACCGACCGCCGTCGCGTACATGTGACCGTGACCGACAAGGGTCGACAAGATCTTGAAATCAAGCGTCGGGAGTTTGAGGACCGCGCTGCGGCATTCCTTGAGCAGCTCGGCGAAGAAGATACCAACGAGTTGGTGCGTCTCCTTCGTCGCACCAACCAAATTATTGACCATAACCAAGAAAGGAGAGATGCCGAGTGAGGATTCTCAAGCTCTTTAAGAAGCATGTGCTGGCACTGCTTGCGGCTATCGTGCTCATCGTGATCAGCTGTAACGCCGACCTGGCGCTGCCCACGTATATGAGCGACATCGTCGACGTGGGTGTGCAGCAGGGAGGCATCGCTTCGCCCGTGCCCGACACCATCCGCGCCGACGCGCTCGACGACCTTGAGCTCTTTATGAGCGCCAAGGACGCCAAGACGGTGGAGGCCGCGTTTGGCAAGGCCGACAAGAACGGCATCCGCACCTACCAGGGCACCGAGGACGAGCGCGCCGACGGCAGCAAGCTCGCCGACATCATGAGCCTGCCCGAGACCGTCGTTCTGGCCCTCAACCAGGGTATCGACGCCGATTCTATGGGCGACATGACCGGCACGAGCGACACTGGCGACGGCACCCAGCAGTCCATGCCCACCCCCGAGCAGATGGCTGCTATGACGCCCGAGCAGCTCGCCGAGATGCAGCAGAAGGCCACGGCGGCCCAAAACATGCAAAAGCAGATCGACGCCGACGGTGGCAAGATCACCATGGCAAGCCTACGCCTGGGCATCGAGGGCGGCCTGATCGATCAGAGCAAGCTTGTCGACGGCGCCAACGAGATGGCTGACAAGATGGGCTCCATGTCGGGCTCCATCGTCACCCAGCGCGCCGTGGCCTACGTGCAGGACGAGTACAAGGCGCAGGGTATCGACCCCGCCGACGTGCAGAACGCCTATCTGAGCCACATGGCCGCAACGATGTTTTCCCTGTGTCTGGTGTCGCTGGTCGCCACCATCCTGACCGGCGCCGTGGCATCGCGCACCGCCTGCTCCATCGCCCGCGACCTGCGCCGTGAGACTTTCAACAAGGTCATGCACTTCTCCCCTGCCGAGGTAGGCAAGTTTAGTCAGGCCTCGCTCATCACCCGCTGCACCAACGATATTCAGCAGATTCAGATGGCCGCGACCTTGTTTATCCGCATGTGCCTCATGGCCCCTGTTATGGGCATCGTCGCCGTCATGCGCGTCCTGGCCAACCACACCGGCCTGGAGTGGACCATCGCCGTGGCCATCATCGCGGTCTCGGCCGTCGTCGGCGTGCTCATGGGTCTTACCATGCCCAAGTTCAAAAAAATGCAGAGCTTTGTGGACCGCGTGAACCTTACCGCCCGCGAGCTGCTCGACGGCCTTATGCCCATCCGCTCGTTTAACCGCGAGGAGCATGAGCTCGAGCGCTTTGACCAGGCGTCCCTCGACCTGATGACCACGCAGCTCTACACCAACCGCGCCATGAGCTTTATGATGCCGCTCATGATGCTCGTCATGAACTGCATCACCGTGCTTATCGTCTGGTTTGGCGCGCAGGGCGTGTCCGACGGCGTGATGCAGGTCGGCAACATGATGGCGTTCATCTCCTACACCATGCAGATCGTCATGGCGTTTATGATCCTCACCATGGTTTCGGTTATCCTGCCCCGCGCCGAGGTCGCAGCAGAGCGCGTGGAAGAGGTCATCACCTGCCCCACGAGCATCAACGACCCTGCCTCACCCAAATTGCCTGCTGCCAGCGCGCCGCGCGGTGAGCTCACCTTCCGCGACGTGAGCTTCCAGTATCCCGATGCCCGCGCCGATGTCATCAGCGGCGTGAACTTCACCACGCATGCCGGCCAGATGCTCGGCATCATTGGTTCCACGGGCTCGGGCAAGTCCACGCTCGTGCAGTTGATTCCGCGCCTGTACGACGTCACGGGCGGCAGTATTTCGCTCGACGGCATCGACGTGCGCGACATGACCCTTTCCGAGCTTCGCCGCCGCATTGGTTACATCCCGCAGCAGGGTCGCTTGTTCTCGGGCACTGTCGAGAGCAACCTCAAGTTTGCCGGCGACATGGTGAGCGATGACGACATGCGCCAGGCGGCACACATCGCCCAGGCCGAAGACTTTATCGCCGAGCGCGAGGGCGGCTACGACTCCCCCATCAGCCAGGGCGGCTCCAATGTCTCGGGCGGCCAGCGTCAGCGCCTGGCCATCGCCCGCGCGTTGGCCAAAAAGCCTGAGGTTGTGGTGTTCGATGACTCGTTTAGCGCCCTCGACTACAAGACCGACGCGCGCCTGCGCGAGGAGCTGGCCAAAAACGTCACCGACGCCGCACTCGTGGTCGTGGCCCAGCGCATCGCGACCATCATGCACGCCGACCAGATCATCGTGCTCGACGACGGTCACGTAGTGGGCACCGGCACGCACGAGGAGCTGCTGCACGGCTGCCCGGCGTACCTGGAGATTGCACAGTCGCAGCTTTCCGCCGAGGAGCTGGGGCTTACCCAAGAAGAAATTGCAGCCGTCATGGAAGGAGGCGAGCGCTAATGGCAGACGAGACCAAGACTCAGATTCCCAAGCCCACCCGCCAGCGTGGTCCCATGGGCCGCATGGGTGGCATGCGCCGTGGCGAAAAGGCCAAGGACTTTAAGGGCACCATGAGGCAGCTGCTCGGCTATATCGGCCAGCACAAGATTGCCGTGTTTGCCGCCGTCGCCTTTGCCGTGTGCTCGGTCATCTTTAACATTGTGGGGCCCAAGGTGCTCGGCCAGGTTACGACCAAGCTGTTCGAGGGTCTGGTTGCCAAGGTCAACGGTACCGGCGACGTTGACTTTGCCTGGATCGCCAAGACGCTCGGCTTTTTGCTCTGCCTGTATCTGGCAAGCTCTGTCTGCAGCCTCATCCAGGGCTGGCTCATGACCGGCGTCACGCAAAAGATTTGCTACCGCATGCGCAAGGAGATCGCCGCCAAGATCGCTGTCGTGCCGATGAGCTACTTTAACGGACACAGCAAGGGCGACGTGCTCAGCCGCATCACCAACGACGTCGATACGCTCGGCCAGTCACTCAACCAGAGCGTGACGCAGCTCATCACGTCGGTGACGCAGATTATCGGCGTGC
>JAJWXI010000076.1 GCA_021641225.1 Collinsella aerofaciens
CTCTCTCTCCCCTTCGTTTTCGACGCGTCACCCTCTCGGCGGGCTTAAGGCCCGCGCTCGCGGGTGCAGGGGCTACGCCCAAACCCCAAAAACGTAACGCCGTGCTCGAAGCGTTTCCGGACGTCAGCGTAATCTCAAATCCCGTTCGTCAACTCATGGGCAAGCCACCTGAGACTACTCATTTCTCCTACTGGCAATGAAGACCTGCGACCTGCAGTTTTGCAAACTGCTTGAAAGCCACCTGCGTTGATTCACTTCCTATTGCAGCTGGCGGCTTGCACGCGAAAAGGCATTTAAGTTTCAAAACGGGCGTTTTCGGCGCTATCGAGCCTCCAAAGGCATCCCGCCGCGCCCTTTGGGACAAAAACAAAAACTCAAAGCCCTGAGTTCGAAAATAGTTTTTGGAGTTGTCCCGACTTTTGTCCCCGAAGCCGACGAAACGCGACAGGGTGTCACCTGGCGGCACTCGATTCGAGACGGCACCGAAAACTGGATGCAACCGGAATGACAGGACGGCAGAACCGAAGCCATCGAGTAGGGATAGAAAAAGGCCCGGGTGCCATGGCATCCGGGCCTTTGCTAGCAACTTGATGTTGCGGGCAGCTTAGAACTTGTGGCCGCACTTCTTGCAGACGCGCAGCTTGTTCTTGCCGTCCTTCTCGTGACCGACGCGGGTAACCTTACCGCACTCGGGGCAGACGAGATTGACGTTGGAGGCGTCGATGGGAGCCTCCTGCGAAACGATGCCGCCCTGCTGGTTGGCAGCGTTGGGCTTGACGGCCTTCTTGACGACCGAAACGCCCTCGACAACGACCTTGTTCTCGGCGGGGAGAGCACGCAGGACAACGCCCTGCTTGCCGCGATCCTTACCAGAGAGAACCTGGACCTTATCGCCCTTCTTGATATACATATATCTCCCCTAACTACAGGGTCTCGGGAGCGAGCGAGACGATCTTCATGTACTTCTTGTCACGAAGCTCGCGAGCGACGGGCCCGAAGATACGGGTGCCGACGGGCGAACCATCGTTGTTGATGACAACGCAGGCGTTCTCATCAAAGCGAATGTAGGAGCCATCCTTGCGGCGGATCTCCTTAACGGTGCGAACGACGACGCAACGGACAACGTCCTTCTTCTTGACGTTGGCGCCAGGGGTAGCCTCCTGGACAGCACCGATGAACACATCGCCGATGCCTGCATAACGACGCTTGGAACCGCCAAGCACCTTGATGCAGCGAATCTTGCGAGCGCCGGAGTTGTCGGCGACGTTCAGCATGGTTTGCATCTGAATCATGGTAGATGTTCCTCCGAACTAAGAACCGAAGAGAGGTGCGCAGCCTTTATACGGCCCGTGGTATGCAAGCCAGGCATACGCACATCTTCGGAAACGTACAAGTCGTAAGAGCGACTGCTTATTTAGCGCGCTCGACGACCTCGATGAGGCGCCAACGCTTCATCTTGGACATAGGACGGGTCTCCATAACGCGGACGGTATCGCCCACGCCAGCCGTGCACTCCTCGTCGTGAGCGTGCAGCTTCTTGGAGCTGGTCATCATCTTGCCGTACTTGGGGTGACGCTTGCGCTCGGTGATGGTGACAACGATGGTCTTGGCACCGGAGACGGAGGTAACGACACCCGTACGGACCTTACGCGAGTTACGCGAATCAGTCATGTTCTCTCCTTAGGTCCTACTCGGCGACAGCGGACTTCTCCGCTGCGATCTCGCGGGCGCGCTGCTCCGTGAGGACGCGAGCGATGTCCTTCTTCACGGTGTTGACGCGAGCGGTGTTGTCCAGCTGGCTGGTGGCCATCTGGAAACGAAGGTTAAAGAGCTCGGCGCGCATTTCCTTCAGCTTCTCAACGAGCTGAGCGTCCGAGAGCTCACGAATCTCTGCGGGCTTCATTAGTTCTCCTCCTTGGCGGCGGCGGCGTCCTCAGCAGCCCACTTGGCCTCGAGAGCGGCCTCCTCAGCCATCTCCTTCTCGATGCGCTGCTCAGCGTTCTTGGCAGCAACAATCTTGGTCTTGATGGGAAGCTTGTGCTGTGCAAGACGCAGAGCCTCGCGAGCGACCTCCTCGGGCACGCCCTTGACCTCGAACATGATGCGGCCGGGCTTGACGACGGCCACCCACTCCTCGGGGTTACCCTTACCAGAACCCATGCGAGTCTCGGCAGGCTTCTTGGTGATGGGCTTATCGGGGAAGATCGTGATGTAGACACGACCGCCACGCTTCATGTAGCGGGTCATGGCAATACGAGCGGCCTCGATCTGACGGTTGGTGATCCAATGGGCCTCGAGAGCCTGGATACCAAACTCGCCGAAATGCAGCTCGGTATTACCCTTGGCCTGGCCCTTCATGGAGCCACGCTGCACCTTGCGGTGAAGAATACGCTTAGGGGCAAGCACTACTGACCCCTCCTCTCGGAGTTACGACGACGAGGACGGGAAGAGCCCTCGAGTGCAGGGTTGGGAACAGGCTGGCCCGGGAGCTTCTCGCCCAGGTAGATCCAGACCTTCACGCCGCAAGCGCCCATGGTGGTGCTGGCGACAGCCGTGCCGTAGTCGATCTTGGCACGGAGGGTGTGCAGAGGCACGCGACCCTCGCGGTACCACTCACGACGGCCCATCTCGGCACCGCCGAGACGACCGGAGCACTGGATACGGATGCCCTTAGCGCCGGCCTTGCGGGCAGACTGGACAGCCTTGCGCATAGCGCGACGGAAGGCAACGCGGCCCTCGAGCTGCTCGGCGATAGACTGAGCAACGAGGTTGGCGTCGAGCTCGGGGCGCTTGATCTCGACAACGTCGACGGAGAGCTGGCCCTTGGAGACGCCAGCGACCTTCTCGAGCTCGGTGCGGAGGGTATCGATCTCGGCACCCTTCTTACCGATGACAACGCCGGGGCGAGCGGTGAGGATGATGACCTTCACCTTGTCGCCAGCGCGCTCGATCTCGACGCGGGAGACAGCTGCGCGGGAAAGACGCTTCTCGAGGTACTTGCGGATCTCGAGATCGTTACCGAGGGTCTTAGCGTAATCCTTCTCTGCGAACCAGCGGGAGCGCCAGTTCTCGGTGATGCCAAGACGGAAGCCGGTGGGGTAGACTTTCTGACCCATACAGCTTTACGCCTCCTTTCGAGGAGCAACGACGACGGTGATGTGGGAAGTACGCTTCAGAATGCGAGAAGCGGAACCCTTGGCGCGGGGACGGATGCGCTTAAGCGTCGGACCCTCGTCAACATAGGCAGCGGCGACAACCAGGTTGTCGGCACGCAGACCATTGTTGTTCTCGGCGTTCGCAACGGCGGAACGGAGAACCTTCTCGACATCCACGGCGACGGCGCGGTCGCAGAAGTGGAGGATGTCGAAGGCCTGAGCGACAGGCTTGCGGCGGATCAGATCGACCACCAGGCGGGCCTTGCTGGGGGAAACACGCACGTACTTAGCGACGGCGCGAACCTCGGTGGCCTCAGTTTCAATAGACTTAGTTGCCATTTACGGTTAACCCCCTATTTGGCCTTGTGGCCACGGAACGTACGAGTCGGCGCGAACTCGCCGAGCTTGTGACCAACCATGGACTCGGTAACATACACGGGCACATGCTTGCGGCCGTCGTGGACGGCGATGGTGTGACCAACCATCTCGGGGAAGATGGTGGACGCGCGGGACCAGGTCTTCACGACGTCCTTCTTGCCAGCCTCGTTCATCGCGGTGATACGCGAGAGAAGGCGAGTCTCCACGAACGGGCCCTTTTTGAGACTTCTGCTCATAAGTGCTTTCTCCTAAAACTCGGTATCCGAAATTACTTCTTACGGCGACGAATGATGTGCTGGTTCGAGACCTTCTTCTTCTTGCGCGTACGAAGGCCCTTCGTCGGCTTACCCCAAGGGGTAACAGAGGGACGACCAGAGGTGTGGTTCTTGCCCTCGCCACCGCCGTGCGGGTGGTCGACAGGGTTCATGACGGTACCGCGGACGGTCGGGCGCACGTTCATGTGACGCTTACGGCCGGCCTTGCCGATGACGATGTTGGCGTGATCGGCGTTGCCGACCTCACCGACGGTGGCGCGGCAGGTAACGAGGATGCGGCGCATCTCGGAGGAAGGCATACGGACGATAGCGTACTTGCCCTCCTTACCCATCAGCTGGCAGGAGTTACCGGCGGAACGGGCGATAGCAGCGCCCTTGCCCGGCTGGAACTCGACGGCGTGGATGAGCGTACCGACGGGGATGTCGGCGAGGGGCAGAGCATTGCCCGGCTTGATGTCGGCGTCAGAACCGGACATGATGGTCTGACCGACCTCGAGGCCCTTGGGGGCCAGGATGTAGCGCTTCTCACCGTCAGCGTAGTGCAGCAGAGCGATGCGAGCGGAACGGTTCGGATCGTACTCGATCGTGGCAACCTTGGCGGGCACGCCGTCCTTGTTGCGCTTGAAGTCGATCACGCGGTAACGACGCTTCACGCCGCCGCCCTGGTGGCGGGTGGTGATGCGGCCGTTGTTGTTACGACCGGCCTTCTTGGGCAGGGGCTCGAGAAGAGACTTCTCGGGCTTGGTGCAGGTGATCTCGGAGAAATCGGAGATCGTCTGCCAACGCCTACCAGCGGAGGTCGGCTTAAGGTGCTTTACAGCCATTACAATCCCTTTCAATAGGAATCCGTTAGCCATCGCAGACAGGGATTCGAGGTTCTGCCTCGGGTGCGATGACACCGGACGTATACACGGTTCCGGGCGTGTCCATTTTATACGCCCGGAACCTTGAGCTCTCGCCTCCCCTATTTGGGAGGCATGAGCTCACTCAACAGCAGCGAGTCTTAGGCCTGGTTGCCAAAGACCTCGATGGTGTCGCCCTCGGCCAGCGTGACGATGGCCTTCTTCCAAGAACGGGTCTTGCCGGCGACATAGCGCACGCGCTTGGTCTTGGGCTTGACCGTCAGGGTGTTCACGCGAACGACCTTGACGCCGAAGATCTCCTCGACAGCGTCCTTGATCTGATACTTGTTAGCATCCTTGGCGACCTCGAACGTGTACTTGTTCAGCTCCATGCCGGAGAAGGAACGCTCGGACACGATCGGACGGATGATGATCTCGTGGGCGGTCATTTATGCAAGCACCTCCCCAAAGTGAGCGGCGATGTCGGCGGGCATCAGCACAGCGTTGTTGTTGACGAGATCGTAGGTGTTGGCCTCGTCAGCGGTGATGATGAACGTCTTGGGAATGTTGCGGAACGACAGGTAGGCGTTGACGTCCTCATCGCGAACGATGATGGTCAGACGCTTGCCCTCAAGGCCGAGAGCCTTGAGCATGGCGACGGCAGCCTTGGTGGAAGGCTTCTCGAAGCCGTAGTCGTCGACGAGCACGAGCTCGCCATCGGCCAGCTTGGCGGACAGCGCGGAGCGCATAGCCAGCTTGACCTCCTTGTTGTTCATACGCTTAGCGTAGGAACGGGGCTTGGGGGCGAAGACGACGCCACCGTGACGCCACTGGGCAGCACGGATGGAACCCTGGCGGGCACGGCCGGTGCCCTTCTGACGCCAAGGCTTCTTGCCGCCACCGGAAACCTCAGAGCGGCCCTTAGCAGACTGGGTGCCCTGACGCCAAGAGGCCATCTGGCACTTGACGATGTGGTGCATAACGTGGATGTTCGGCTCGATGCCGTACACCTCAGCGGCGAGCTCGGCCTCGGCGACCTTCTTGCCCTCGCTGTTCTTTACTTCAAACTTTGCCATTTAAGTGTTCTCCTTGGTATGACGCTGGGCTAAATGGGCTGGGCCCTTAGGCCATACGGATGGCGACGAGACCATTCTTGGCACCCGGGACAGCGCCCTTGACCAAGATGAGGTTCTGCTCGGCATCGATGCGGACAACGGAAAGGTTCTTGACGGTAACGCGCTCGTTACCCATGTGACCGGCCATCTTGACGCCCTTGAGGACGCGCGCAGGATAGGCGCACTGACCGATAGAACCGGGGTGACGCTGGAAGTGAGAACCATGCGTCATAGGACCGCGGCGCTGACCCCAGCGCTTGATGCGACCCTGGAAGCCCTTACCCTTGGAGGTACCGATGACGTCGACCTTCTCGACATCAGCGAAATCAGCGACGGTGACGACCTCGCCGACCTTGTGCTCCTCGCCGTTCTCGACGCGGACCTCACGAAGGAAGCGGACAGGCTCGACGCCAGCCTTGGCGAAGTGACCAGCCATGGGCTTGTTCACGTTCTTGGCCTTGATGTCGCCGAAACCGATCTGGACGGCGTCATAGCCGTCGGTTGCCTGAGTTTTAACCTGCGAGACAGCGCAGGGGCCAGCCTGGATGACCGTGACGGGAACGACGTTATCGTCCTCGTCCCAAACCTGGGTCATGCCAATCTTGCGGCCGAGAATCATGCTGATCAAGATATGATCCCAACTCTCGCGTGGTCTTGGGACAATGCGTACACCACCGAGCGTACGCCCCTAGAGGACCACTACTTACACGACGTGCTCCCCAGCCTTGTATTTCGCCCGGACTACCTGACAACCCTATTAAGCAGGCATTTTGTCCAGCCAGAATACTCCCCTGGTTTCACACAGCTGTTTAGTATACACGGCTGCGGGCGTATCCATCGAGATTCATATTTCACTCACATTGTTTACGCAGGTAAAGTGCGTGGCACGTTCCCAGTGTGCGGCGGAGGGGGCGGGCCTGAGACATATTAAGGTTGCTGCTCTACAGTCCTGCTCACGACGGAGAGCACATTAAGTGCTCTCCTGTTCGTGCGGAACTCGCGACAACCTTAATATGTCTCAGGCCCGCCCCCTCCGCCGCACACTGGGAACGCCACGTTGATGTCTGCTAAACCTTGCTCGCTCAGGCTAATGACTTTGTTGGGGATCAATAATTTGCCGCAAGGTGAACTTGGATTGAGGCGTGTCGCCCTCTTCTCCCGACTTTTCCTCGTCAAAATCGAAGATCATGATGGCGCAGTTGGGGAGTTTTGTTGGGAGCTCGAAGCCCTCTGGGGCTGCGGCCTTGATGAATTGGCGGCTGGCACTGCCGTGGCTTACTGCTAGGAGGGTTTCGATGCCCTCGGCGCCCATGAGATTGGTGAGGGCGCCCACCATGCGCTCCTGCAGGGCATGGCTTCCTTCTCCGCCAAATGGGATCAGGTCCTCGCCGGGGTCCCAGACGTCGGTGGGCAGGGCGTCGTGGGGGCCTTCTTCGAAGGTGCCGTAGCTGCGTTCGATGATGCCTTCGCAGGGCTCGACTGCTGTGTCCGGGCCGAGGAGCTCGCATGCGACGAGCTGAGCCGTGTCCATGGCTCGGCCTAAGGGCGAAGAGACCACTTTGTCGGGGACGACGCCGTGGGCTTTGAGCCATGCGGCTGCCATTCCCGCTTGCTTGCGGCCCAGGTCGGTCAACGGAGAATCGCAGCGACCCTGGACGAGCTTTTTGACGTTGAATTCCGTCTGGCCGTGGCGGAGCAGATACAGCCTCTTCATATTCTCCCCTTCTGTATAACTTGCTTTGCTGGCACAGCCCTACTCGTGGGTATGGCCTACGTAGTCTTCGTCGATCGTGATCTTGGCAACCGACTTGGGATATTCCGATTCGACCCTCTGGGCCAACGCGTTTTTGAGCTCATCAGCTCCCATGCCCAAATCCGAGGGTCGCACGCAGTCAAAAATCACATTGGTGTGCGTGGGACCCGGAACACAGCGTAGGTCGTGGATCGAGAGGCGGCTATCAATCTCTTGAGCCATAGCGTTGATGCGCAGACGCATGCTCGCCACCTTTGGATCGTCGGTCACGATGGGATCGTAATGGAGCGTGACGATCATGCCGTCTTCGACCCTAAACGACTGCTCGATGTTATCGAGCGTGTCGTGACTTTCCAGCGGGCTGGCCTCAGCCGCCATCTCGGCGTGGGCACTTGCGAACTTTCTGCCTGGGCCGTAGTCGTGAACCATAAGGTCGTGGACGCCCAAAACGCCGGGGTAGCTCATGATCTTGTCTCGGATATGTTTGACCAGCTTGGGATCGGGCGCCTGGCCCAAAAGCGGGCTCACCGTATCCTGGATGAGCTCAAAACCGCTCCAGCCGATATAGGCGCCAACGGCAAGGCCGACCCATGCGTCAAGATTGATATGCGTCACCTGGGAAACAATCGCGCACGCCAGCACGGCGCCCGTGGCTAGGACATCGTTTTTGGAATCCTGAGCGGTCGCATGCAACGTCTCGGACTCAATGCGGTCACCGAGCTTTTGGTTGAGGGCCGCCATCCACAGCTTTACAACCATCGAAAGTGCCAGGACTGCCACCAGGGCAAGCGAGAACTCGACAGGCTCCGGGTTGACGATACGCTCCACCGAGGACTTCACCAGTTCGATGCCAATAAGCAGCACGAGCGCCGCCACAACCAGACCCGAGAGATACTCGTAGCGGCCATGGCCGTAAGGATGCTCGGGGTC
>JAJWXI010000077.1 GCA_021641225.1 Collinsella aerofaciens
GTCCCTCGCCATCGGCTACGTCATCTCCGCCATCGCCGGCGGCGTCACCGAGCCCGCGCTCTTCGGTATCCTCATGCGCTTCCGTCGCACCATGTTCGGTATGTTCATCGGTGGTGCTATCGGCGCTGTGTTCTCCGGCCTCATGGGTGTTACTTACTACCTCGCCGGTGGTGCCTCCAACTTCCTGGTCTTCACCAACTACCTGCAGGGTGGCCAGATGAACACCGTCTGGGCTATCGTCGGTATGGCAATCTCCTTTGTCATCGCCGCTGCCGTCGTCTTCGTCTCCGGCTTCTCCAAGGAGGAGCTCGCCGAGATGGAGGCCTAAGGCCAAGCCATTCGGTCGCATACGACCTTACCTACACGACAGGGCCCCGTCAGGCGCAAGTCCGGCGGGGCCCTTTTGCAAGGTAGACTGGAGCGGGCAAGTGGTGCCTGCCTGTCGGGGCTTGCTAGGCGACAGGGGCTTTTGCACCAGGGGTTTCCGCGAAAGCTTCTGCCGGTTCGCAATTCCTTTATTGAGCGAAAGGACATGCAGATGAGTTTGGGAAAACTGACCGTCAACGGTCGTCAGGACGGTTTTTTGTGCGAGGGCAAGCCGTTCTTTTGGTTTGCCGATACGTGCTGGAGCGCATTCACCAGCATTCCCGAGGCCGACTGGGATTACTATCTGACCCGTCGCGCCGAGCAGGGCATGAACGTGCTGCAGATCAACACACTGCCGCAGTGGGATCGCTGCTGCCCCGATCTGGGTATTTGGCCCTACGCCAGCGAGGATGGCGTGCACTTTGATTGGTCTCAGCCCAACCAGGCATACTGGGACCGCGCTGCTGCCATGTGCCGCGCTGCCGTCGAGCACGGCATTCGCCCGGCGCTCGTGCTCATGTGGTGCAACTACGTGCCCGGTACCTGGGGTGCCAAGATTGCCGAGCGTTGCGGTGCCGAGGTTATGCCGCGCGAGGAGGTCCGTGCCCATGTTGCCCGCGTCGTCGAGAACCTGGGCGAGTTCGATCCCGTCTATGTGGTGACGGGCGACACGGACTTTGCCGGTGACGAGGCGATTGCCTATTACGAGGATGCGCTCGACGAGGTTGCAAAGCGCGCGCCCGAGGCTCTGCGTACCATGCACATCAACCGCGGAAACCGCACGATTCCCGCGCAGTATCTGGACCGTCTGGACTTCTACATGTTCCAGCCCGGCCACAACTACGAGGGCCAGCCCGAGGCTTGGCGCCTGCCGCAGGACTTTATCGCCAACTATCCCAAAAAGCCGATGGTCAACTCCGAGCCCTGCTACGAGCAGATGGGTGCGTCGCGCAACGTGTACTGGCGCTTTACCGCGCAGGACTGCCGCGCGAGCGTGTGGTCGTCGATTCTTGCCGGTGCCAGCGCGGGCGTGACCTACGGAGCGCATGGCGTGTGGAACTGGCAGACCAGCAAGAGCCAGGGCTCGGTGCTGGGCGAGGGCTTCGACATGCCGTTCCGCTGGCAGGAGTGCCTGCAGTTTGCGGGCGTGTGGGACTTTGCCGCCATCGAGCATGTGCTTGCCGGCCTGGGTGCCATGGCGTGCGATGGCGCCCTTGCCGTGGTTCCCGCGCAGGAGCTGCTCGATGACGCGCGCGAGGCCATCCGCGTGGCGCGTATCGGCGAGCGTGTCGTCACCTATCTGCCGCGCACCACGGCGCTCACGTTTAAGCTCGATGGCGCTCGCGGCTGGTCGGCGACGGCCCTCGACATGGAGGCCAAGCGCATTGCCAAGCTGCCCGTTCGCGATAACGGCGACGGCACCGTGCGCGTAGCTCAGCATCCCTTTGAGCACGACGCCCTAGTGATCCTGACTCCCGAGCACTAACACCCGAGCTCCAATCCCGAGTTTCTCCTTCGGCCCGGGTACCTCCCTCCCTTTCTCCGACATCAACAACCCAGTCCCCTTTATAAGTTGCGGTGGAATAGTTCCTAAATGACAGCCCGGGCCGGCCAAGCAGGAACTATTTCACCGCAACTGCTGTCGCGGTCGGTTGGGGGCTGATGCGTAACAGTTCGGGTATCGCGAGCGTACTAAGACCCATTCTCTACTAAAATGGTTTTCCGGACATCTAAGCGGGTGGGGGTTACCATGAGGGACCTGGGAGACACAACCGCATATTTGCGCCGGGGCATACGGGAGATTCTGTGCCTGGCGCTTTTCTTTTTCACGTTTTTGGCCGGCGAGTACTTCTTTGACGTACGCGTGGCCGAGTTTGTGCCAGCGAACGAGGTTGTTATCTACGAGAGCATCGTCGTCGGCGCGAGCGTGATTGGCTATTTTGTGCGTCCTCTTCTGTACTATCGCCGTCCCCAGGCAATCGATGCAACGAGCGATATGACGGGCGTGCTGCTGGTGTCGGCATTGCTGCTGCTGATTATGGCGGCGCAGTTTCAGGTCGTGATTGCGGGCGGCTTGGTGGCGTGCTGCGCTCTGGGCTACTGCGGATCGACCGCCCATGCCAATCTGGCGCGGCGTTTTGCGCAGACGCCTTGTCTGGCACGTGCCGTGGCGGTTTCTTATGCTGCGGGCATTTTGGTACAGGTGCTCAACCATATGGTGATGCCTGCGGGCATTCCTCAACAGTTTGTTCTGGTCGCCTGTGCGATTGCGCTGGTTGGGCTGCTTCACGGTGCCCGCCGAGCTAAATTGCGCGATGAGTCTGCGCCCGAGTTCGAGATTGCCGAGCTATCGGTCGATGCGTCGGAGCATGGCGCCAAGTGGCGCGATAATCCCGAGGCAAAGGCGGCCTTCCAAGGTGCCGTAGTGCGCTTGACGGTGGCGACCGCCTGTCTTACCGGCGTATTCGCGGCTCTCAACGCCGGTCTTACGACCTCGCATGCCGCCGGCGCCATCGATTTGGGCGACTGGCCGCGCTTGCTGTTGGTTGTGAGCGCGCTTGCCGCCGGCGCCCTGTATGACCTGCGAGGACGCTCGTATATGAATATCATCATGACGTGCGCCGCCATGTTGTCCACGCTCTCGTTCTTCGTGCTTATCACCGATGGCAACGGCGGTAATGCGCTCGCCGCCACGATTATCTTTTACCTGGGCACGGGCTTTTTCGTGGTGTTCTTTACCACGAAGTTCGCCGCGATTTCGATGTATGCGCGCTGGTCGTATTTGTGGCCGTGCATGGGCCGCGTCATCAACAACATTTGCTCAATGCTTGTGACGGCTCCGGCGGTGGCGATCATCTCGAGCCAAAACGTGCTAATGGCGGTGGGTGTCGTACTCGTGCTGTTCGTTGGCATTGCGATCTCGCTGCTGGGACAGTTTGGACAAGGCGTTGAGGACGAAGCGGATCACAGGGGCCTGGCGTTTGCCACCGACGATCTTGGCGTGGGCCGTGCGCCCTATCAGGCCGACGCGGTGCCCTTGGAGGCGCCGGAGCTTTCGTTTGACGATCGACTCGACGGCTTTGTAGCCGCCTTTGGGCTTACGAAGCGCGAGCGCGATGTGCTGGAGGCGTTGGTCGTTTCGGACGACAGCGTGCAGGACGTGGCGGCGGCGCTCTTCCTTTCGCGTTCTATGCTCTACCGCCACATCGCCTCGATCAACAAAAAGACCGGTGCCGCCTCGCGCGTGGCCCTCATCAACTTCTTCTGGTCCTGGACGCCCCAAGACTAGCCAACCACCACAAAGGGGACAGGCACCTTTGTGGTGGTTTTTACCTGCAAAAATGTGAATATGAGACATTTGTCACCTGCCGTTTTGGCGCTCAAAGGCATATGAATGTGATGTTGAGCGAAGCAGAACGGAAGGGGTGCGTCTATGGCGTCTCGGGGTTGCGCGTCTAATAAAATTGCGGCCGCGCTTATCGCCGTGGTTGTTGTTGCCGCGGCGGTGACACTCATGCGAGCTTACGGCGCCGGCGCCCATGGCGCTCAGGGAAAGACTGCCGCACAAGCATCACTCAATGATTGTGCCGCCGCTCCGGTGGCGGTCAAGCTTATCGAGGACGGAGAGGCACGGACGGTCTATGAGACCGACGATGCCGAGCTGGTCGCATCGACCTTTGCCGCGCTCGACGGCTGCATCGTGGGAGATGAGGTGGATGAGCGGATGAGCGACGCCGGTTGCACGCTCGTTTTTGTCTATGCGGACGGCTCGGAGCGATCGGTGGAGCTCGAGGGCAAGAATATCGTGCTCGACAAGACGGCATATCGCCTCGACGGTGCAGACGAACTGTGGCGACAGCTTGCCGCCATCAAGAACAGCCAATGAAATGAGGGATGTACGGGATGAGTGACTTGAGATTCTGCCCGGCATGCGGGGCGCAACTGCCTCGGGTTGCCGGTGTGCCGGTGCGGTTTTGCCCGGGTTGCGGCGTCCGGCTCGAGGGCGTTGCATGCGGCCCGGATGCCACGGGGTCTGTGGATGATGCGGCTGACGATGATAGCGCGGGTGAAGGTTGCGAGCCGAGCGTGGCCGTGCCGGCAGATGCGCCAACGCGGAGTGCCGAGGCCGCGTCACCGTCTGGCAGCACAGCCTCGGCGGACGCTCCTCGCGTCGGCGACCTCGAGCTCCATACCGCATGCGATGTTTCTGGCGGTCAGGCACTCGCGCAGGTGGCATTGCCGCGGGATTGGCGTATCGAAGAGGCACATCTTGAGCGTAGCGGTAGCTTCGACTGCCCGATTTCGGTTGGCGTGACGGCGGCGGGCCTCGCGGGCGAGCGGATTGTGTACCGCTCCGAGCTCTGCTACGTGGATGCGGGCGCCGTTGCCAAGCGCATTCCCACGCAAACCGAGCGCAAGGCGTTTATGCACGTGGAGGCAGCTTGCGACGAGCTGGCCCAGGCCTGCGCGGCACAGCTGGGCGCGCAGGCGGAGGTTGTGGCCGAGCAGCCGTACCCATCGAGCGCGGCGGTCGATATCGAGCACGAGCGTGCTCGCGTCAAGCGCGAGGCGGCAAACGACTTTGCGATTCAGGGCTTTTCGATGGAGCCGAGCGATGTGATCTATGAGTGCCGCATGCGTCGATATCGGCTCGCGGGCGCCCCGGTGCCTACCGAGCTTGCGGTGGCGGCCAAAGTCGAGGGCTATGTGGCCTCGATCGGCGGGGTCGCGGGGTCTATGGGCAAAGGCGTTGCCGCTGGAGCCGAGGCGCTGCTGGGCGCTGGCCTTGCGAGCGGGCTCATCGGCGGCGTTTTGGGCAAGCGCTTGCGCGAGCGCCAGGCGGCGGCAGCGGCGGGACAGGGTATCGCGCAAGAGCAGGCCACGGGCCGGGGCGATTGCCCGGACGGGGCGCCGTTCAAGCTGGGAGCGGCCGACCTGTTGCAGTGGCGTATCAGGGACAGCTTCTGTCTGGTTGCGCCAGAAGGTCGTCTGGACGGGGCGGCCTCCACGGCGCTTGCCTCAATGGCATCGACTCTGCGGCTCAACCCCGCGATTGCACGCGAAGCGTCCGCTCAAAAGCAACAGATGGTGCTCGAGCAGCGCCAACGCACGCAGATGAACATTGCCCAGCAACAACAGCAGTTTGCAGCCTGGCAGCAGATGCATGCCTCGCAGCAGGCGGCGTTCGACAGCTACCAGCAGGCATGGTTCGACCGCAGCAATCGTCAACACGCGGCGAACATGGCCGCCAGCGCGGCCAATTTCTCCAGCGCGGGCGTGGGAACGGGCGCGGCCTCGTATTCCGATGCCATCCGCGGGGTTAACCATTACACCAGGCCCGACGGCACCGATGTCGAGGTCTCGGTGATGGCCGACCAGGCTTGGGTGAACGGCTCGGGTGATGTCATCGGCACGCGTGATGGCTTTGAGCCTGGTTTTGGCTGGACGGAGCTGCCTCGTCAATAGCGTGAGGCGGCTTATGTGTGAATCGATGCCGGGCGTGTTTCTCGGCATTGCGATAAAGAACGGGAAAGGAACAACGATGAGGGAGACGGTACTTTCGCGCACGGCGTTTGTCGCGGCGGCGGGAACGGCGCTGCTGACGCTTGCGGGATGCGGCGGACAGCGGACGCAGGACGCGACGGGTTTTAACGACGACCGCCCGGTAAAGGACAAGATGAACGCGGGCGCAACGTCGGGCGATTCCGGCGATGCGGGCGGCGGCGCGGATACGGACGGCAGCTCGACGGATGCGTTCGATACGTGGTCGGATGACTGCTGGGACGCGCACCGCAACATCAGTATCGCGGCATTGCTCGAGCTTAAGGGCTGGCAGTTGCAGGAATTTGCGTCGCAACAGGGTTACACCTGGCAAGATTCGCTCGAGATGTACGAGAACGAGGCAGGCCGCGTACTCAGCGTCTGCAATATCAGCAAGGACGGCGCAACCGAATGGCTCGGTGAGGACGAAATCGGAAAGCTCGACAAGGGCGGAACCGGGAGCACCGTGATGTTTACGCTGCAACTTGCGGGCTATTCGAGCTGCGAGGACGTTATCGCGGGCTTTTCGGTGCCGGTCGAGGATCGGGCACAGATCACCTCGGGCTCGTGGATCGCGTGCGTTTACGGTTCCAACATGGCGCGTCACGTTGCCATGGTGAGCCCGATGGAAAATGGCGACTATCGCCTGGACCTCATTACCGAGGAGGCTATCAAGACCGGTACGTTTACCCAGGGCGGCGGTGCCCCCACGATTGACGAATTTTGGCAGGAGAAGACCGGGCGCGCGCTCGGCTAAGCGCGACGCGACCGACATCACAGCGAGGGATGAACATGATGAATGAGATGACGATGAGCCGCGCGGCCTTTGTGGCGGGCGCGGGCGCGGCGGCTTGCGCGCTGGCTGGCTGCTCGGGCACTACGGGCGGCGCGGGTGGCGCTAAAGCAGCGAGCACAGCGGACGCCGCCTGCGTGGACGACAATGCCAACGTGACGGTCTATGCCGCAATCAACCTGGGTGGTGCCGATCTGGTGCGCCTGCTCAAACATCAAAATTATGAGTGGCAAGGCGAAAACGTGGGCTACGGCGCCGTCGATGACGCGGGATTTTTCGCCTTTACCTTTTCCAAGGTTTCGGACGATGTGGACGAACTTGCAAATAGCGCGATACCGCTTGCGGAGTCCGAGTACGAGGAGCTTGAACCGGGCGGCGGAGACGATAGCGTGGCGATCTTGCTTTCGGTGGCCGGTTATACGACGGGCGATCGCGCGCTCGCCGGCGCGATCGGCGATGCGGCGATGGTGCAGGAGAAGTGCGCGATTGACGATTCCGCATATTGGCTGGTCAAGGCACTCGACGGCAGCCGCTATGTGATTTCGGCCTACGATACCGAAGACGATGGCGACAGCGCCCATGACATCTATATCTACAACGAGGCTTTTATTCGCACCGGCTACCTGAGCGGCGGCGACCAAATCGATATCGATGAGCTCTGGAGCCGCCTGACCAACGCCTCATAGCGCATCAAAACCACCACAAAGGGGACAGGCACTTTTGTGGTGGTTTTTGCCGGCTGCGGACTCGGCAAAGCGCGACCGCATCGACGTCCTGCCTGCGCTAAACTGGAGGGCACGTACGCGATTACGAGAGGAGCCCGCATGGAGGCTTACAAACAAGAGTTCATCAAGTTTATGGTCGAGTCCGACGTCCTTAAGTTCGGCAGCTTTACGCTCAAGAGCGGCCGTCAGTCCCCGTTCTTTATGAACGCCGGCGCCTACGTGACGGGCTATCAGCTCAAGAAGCTGGGCGAGTATTATGCCCAGGCCATCCACGATAACTTTGGTGACGACTTTGACGTGCTGTTCGGGCCGGCCTACAAGGGTATTCCGCTGGCCGTCGTGACCGCGATTGCCTACCACGAGCTGTACGGCAAGGAGGTCAAGTACTGCTGCGACCGCAAGGAGGCCAAGGACCACGGCGCCGACAAGGGCAACCTGCTGGGCTACGAGCCCCAGGACGGCGACCGCGTGATCATGGTCGAGGACGTCACTACCAGTGGTAAGTCCATCGACGAGACCTATCCCAAGGTCAGGGCTGCTGCCGATGTCGAGATCAAGGGTCTGATCGTGTCCCTCAACCGCATGGAGGTCGGCAAGGGTGGCGTGACCACCGCGCAGAAGGAGATCGAGGCCAAGTACGGCTTCCCCGTCGCGAGCATCGTCTCCATGGCCGAGGTCGTCGAGACCCTCTACAACCACGAGATCGACGGCAAGGTCGTCATCGACGACGAACTTAAGACCGCCATCGACGCCTATTACGAGCAGTACGGAGCCCGTTAGTTACGCGGTTTTACCAAACCGCGTAACGGCTTGACGCTGCAAGCCCGCCAGAGCGGCAATCTGCCTTTCAACTTCGGCGGCATGACCAGAAGGTCAATGCCGCCTTGTTTCAAGGCACCTTGCTCGCTCTGGCGGGCTTTCGCTGTCGGTACCAAAACATCGGCGTTGCCTTGGTCGG
>JAJWXI010000078.1 GCA_021641225.1 Collinsella aerofaciens
CATGATCTCCGACGGCATCCTGCCGGGCAACGAGGGTCGCGAGTACGTCCTTCGTCGCCTGCTCCGCCGTGCTGTGTTCCACGGTCGCCTGCTGGGCATCGAGGGCGCCTTCCTGACCAAGTTCATTGACGAGGTCAACGCCCAGATGGGCGAGGCCTATCCCGAGCTGCTCAAGAACGTCGCGCTCGTTAAGGGCATCGTCGCCTCCGAGGAGGAGCGTTTCTCCACGACGCTCGACAACGGCCGCGTCTACCTGGATGAGGCTCTGGCCGCGCTTGCCGAGGGTGCTGTCCTTCCGGGCGACGTCGCCTTTAAGCTGCATGACACCTTTGGTTTCCCCATTGACCTGACCGTCGAGATTGCCGGCGTCGCTGGCCACGACGTCGACATGGACGGCTTTACCGCCTGCATGGAGGACCAGAAGGCCCGCGCTCGCGCCAACGCCAAGGGCGACGCCTGGGGCAGCTTCAACGACGTGTGGGTCGAGCTTTCGGACAAGGTCGCTGCGACCGAGTTCGACGGCTATGACAACGACGTCATCGAGAGCGCCAAGGTTGTCGCCATCGTTCGCAATGGCGAGTCCGTCGAGTCCGCCGCTGCGGGCGAGGATGTCGAGGTTGTTCTCGACCGCACCCCGTTCTACGCCGAGATGGGCGGCCAGCAGGGCGATGCCGGCGAGCTTTCCGCCGAGGGCGTTGCGCTGACCGTTTCCGATACCAAGAACCACAACGGCCTGTATGCTCACGTCGCCCACGTCACCGAGGGTACGCTGACCGTCGGTACTACCGTGACCGCCGCGCTCGACGCCGAGCGCCGTGGCTTCCTGCGCCGCAACCACACCGCAACGCATCTGCTCGACGCCGCCCTTAAGCAGGTCCTGGGCGAGCATGTCTCCCAGGCCGGCTCGCTGGTGACGCCTGAGCACCTGCGCTTTGACTTCACGCACTTCGAGGCCCTGTCCTCCGAGCAGCTCAAGGCTGTCGAGGACCTGGTCAACCAGCAGATCTTCGCCTCCAAGCCGGTCGTGACCCGCGTCATGGGCATCGACGAGGCCAAGGCCGCCGGTGCTGTCGCCCTGTTTGGCGAGAAGTATGGCGACGTCGTCCGCGTTGTCTCCGTGGGCGCCGAGGACCAGCCGTTCTCCCGTGAGCTCTGCGGTGGCACCCATGCCGCCAACACCGCCGAGATCGGCCTGTTCAAGATCATTTCCGAGTCCTCTACGGGCTCCAACGTCCGCCGCATTGAGGCCGTGACCTCTAAGGGTGCTCTCGACTACATGGCCGACCGTCTGGCGCTCGTCGACGCCGCCGCTGCTGCGCTCAAGTGCCGTGTGGATGAGGTTCCCGCCCGCGTGGAAAACCTGCAGGCTGAGCTGCGCGAGACGTCCAATAAGCTTAAGAAGGCGCTGACCGGTGGCTCCTCTGATGCTATCTCCAGCGCCATCGAGGGCGCCGTCGAGCTCGACGGCTACAAGCTCGTCGTCGCTGAGCTCCAGGGCCTTGAGGCCGCTGACCTGCGAAACGTCTGGGATACCGTGCACCAGAAGGTTGCCGGTCCTGTCGCCTGCGTCGTCGCCAGCGTGACCGAGAAGGGCACCCCGGCCCTGCTCGCCGCCGGCTCTGATGACGCTGTCAAGGCCGGTTTCCACGCCGGCAACGTGATCAAGCAGATCGCGGGCCTGGTCGACGGTCGTGGTGGCGGCCGTCCCAACATGGCCCAGGCCGGTGGCAAGAACGCCGCCGGCATCGCCGATGCCCTCGCGGCCGCTAAGACCGCGCTCGGCGCCTAAGAATCTAGGTAATCGCTGTGGTCGCGCTTGCGCTGGACATAGGGGAGACCAGGATCGGCATCGCCGTCTCGAGCCGTGATGGCAAGATGGCGATGCCTGTCAAGGTGCTCCCGGCTGTCGAGGTCACCGGTATGGCCAAGACGTTCCGTTACCTGGTCGAGGATTATGAGCCCGACATCCTGGTAAGTGGACGTCCGCTGACCATGGCCGGTGAGCCCGGCCCCCAGGCCGAGCGCGTTGCCGCCGTGGCGCAAAAGATCGCCGACGAGCTCGATCTTCCGTTGGAGTTTGAGGACGAGCGTCTGTCCTCGCAAGAGGCCAAGCGTATCCTGCGCGAGCAGGGACTCAACGAAAAGCAGATGAGGGGCAGGATTGACATGATTGCCGCCAGCCTGTTTTTGCAGACGTGGCTTGATCGTAAAAACGAGGAGGTTTCGCATGCCTAGCGCTCCCGATCCGCGCCAGCAGAATCGTACACGTCAGCCGGCGTCGCGCCTTGGCCAGCCTAGCCAGCGTCCGGCACAGCCGACGCAGCGCGCAGCTCAGCCTGCTGCGCGCCCGGTGCAGTCCTCCCCTCGTTCGGCCCAAGCTGTTCAACGGACGGGTCAGCAGCCTTCTGCTCGTTCGGTTCAGCATCCGGCTTCTCACGCGGCTCAGCACCCCACTGCTCGTACGGCCCAGCCTGTTGGCGGTACCCGCTTTAAGCAGCAGGCACCTACCCAGCGAACGCAGGCCCCCCAATCACATTCGCATCACGCTCGCGGCTCGCATGGCGTTGCTCCGGCGACCCGCTCGAGCTACAACACGCATGCTCGTCGCGGTGCCCAAAAGAAAAGCTCCCCGGTTCCCATGATCATCGGCGTTGTGGTGGCGGTGCTCGCGCTTGCTGCGATCGCTTTCTTTGTCGTGCCGGCCGTCAAGGGCTTCTTTGCCGGCGAGGATACGAAGGTCACGGCTGGTCAGCAGGTTACGGTGACCATTCCCGACGGTGCTTCGGGCGATACGATCGCCTCGATTCTCTCCGAGAACCATATCGTCGAAAATCCCAAGGAGTACTACGCGGCGGTGAAAAAGCTTAACGCCGATATGTCGCTTAAGCCTGGCACCTACTCGTTCACCACGCTCATGGATGCGACCAAGGTTGTTCAGCAGCTCATGGAAGGTCCTAACGCGGGCTCCAATGCGCTGACTATCCCTGAGGGCCTGACGGTCGATCAAGTCGCCGACCGTGTGGCCCAGGCTTACGACAGCATCTCTAAGGAAGACTTCCTCAACCAGGCCAAGGCCTCCAACTACGTGGACGACTATAGCTTCCTTAAGGGCGCCGCCAACGACTCGCTCGAGGGTTTCTTGTTCCCCAAGACCTATTCGTTGGGTGATTCGCCGACGGCCGATGACGTGATTCGCGCCATGCTCGATCAGTTTAAGACCGAGTACAAGTCGCTTGACTTTGCGAGCTGCGAAGCCAAGATCAAGGAGCGCTATGGTGTGGAGATGTCCGACTACGACATCGTCAACCTTGCCTCTATCGTTGAGCGCGAGGGCCTCAACGCCGATCAACGTGCGCACGTGGCCTCGGTCTTCTACAACCGCCTTGCCGGCAAGCTAGACGGTCTGCGTTATCTCAACAGCGATGCGACCATGATGTATGTCACCGGTGGCGAGGTTACTGCCGACGACCTGCAGAGCGATAGTCCGTATAACACCTATAAGCACGAGGGCCTGCCACCCACGCCCATCTGCTCTCCGTCGCTCGAGGCACTCAAGGCCACGCTTGAGCCGACTGACTCCGATGACCTGTATTTCTACATTACGCAGGACGAGGAGTGCTTCTCGCAAACCTACGAAGAGCATCAACAGTCTTGGAATTAGCATGAGGATTTTTAGCCCCAAACGATACGTTGCCTCGGTCGATCGCATCGACCTCGATACCCTGTGGGCCGACGGCAAACGCGCCATTCTGCTCGATCGCGATAACACCCTGGTGCCGCGCGACACCGAGCAGGTTCCCGCCGCGGTTTCCGCTTGGCTCGACGCCGCCCGCGCCAAAGGCTTTAAGCTGTGCATGGTGTCCAACAACTGGCATCGCGATCAGGTCATGGGCTCTGCACGCGAGCTGGGACTCGAGGCCATCAGCCACGCCATGAAGCCCGCCCCGTTTGCCTTGAAGGCGGGTCTTAAGCGCCTCGGCGCCACGGCCGACGAGGCGGTGCTGATCGGCGATCAACTGTACACAGACGTGTGGAGCGGTAATTTTGCCGGTGTTGACACTATTCTGGTCAAGCCGCAGGCAACCCAGGACCTGTGGTACACGCAGATCTTCCGTATCTTTGAGCGCCGGGCCCTGCGCGACCTTCCCTGCGAGGAATAGGTTTCGCCATGTCTCAGCACATCAAACACGGCTGCGACCATATTTTCTTTATCGGCTTTTTGGGCGCGGGCAAGTCGACGCTCGCGCGTAACGTGGGCACTATGTTCAAGCGTCGATTCATCGATACCGATCGTTTGGTTGTGCGTCGATGTGGCAAGTCGGTGACCGAGATATTTGAGACCGAGGGCGAGGATCGTTTTCGCGAGCTCGAGACCTCGGCACTCCGTTCGCTTCAAAGCGAGCGCAGCCTGCTGGTGTCGTGCGGGGGTGGCATCGTCGAGACGCCGGTGAACATTGAGCTGATGCACGAGATGGGTATATGCGTGTACCTCGAAGGCGACTTTGAGGACTCGTTGCGCCAGATTCGCCGCTCTGATACCCGGCCCGATTTCCGCTCGCCCGAGCACGCTGCGCGCCTGTTTGAGCATCGCCGTCCGCTGTATCGCCAGGCCGCCGATATTACCCTTGATATTCGCAACAAGTCCTTCGAGGACGTTTCCTACCTTTGTGCCGAGATGCTTTTGGAGCGTGGACTGCTATGATTCGCCGTCAACTTATCAATTTCCAAAACCGCAGTGTCGATGTCCGCGTCGGATTGGGCGCGTTCGAGGAGCTGCCGCGCATGTTTGCCTCGGCTGTGGGCAAGCCTAAGCGCGCGATGGTGGTTTGGAACGACGTTACATCCGAGCGTTTTGGCGAGGCTGTCGAGCATGCACTGGTTGACGCCGGTTTTGCCGTGTCGTTGCTCGTCCTCGAGGTTTCGCCTGCCGGTGCTACGCTGGTCGATGCCGATACCGTCTTTGGCGCCCTGTCGGCTAATGGCATTACCTGTGACGATCTCGTTGTCGCTGTCGGCGACACGGCGACCTGCTCAGTCGTTTGCTGGTGTGCCAATCAGTGGTGCGGTCGCACCGAGTGTGCCTTGCTGCCGACGACGTTTGACGCCATGCTCACGGTCGCGACGACCATGAAGCCGCTCGTTGCCTCGTCGGCGAATGCGCTTCCCGCTATCGCGTTTCGTCCCGAGCCGGGCTTGGTCGTGTGTGACCTTGATCTTGTTCGCGAGGCGGACCCCGATGACCTCAAACTCGGCTATGTGGTACTTGTTGGCACCATGCTTTCGAGCAGCAAGTCCCGCTGGAATCAGTTTGCCGAGACCGTCCCCGAGATTCTCGCGGGCGAGGAGGTCGCGCTCGTCAATGCCGTTCAGTGGTCTCAGACTGCCCGTAAGGACGTACTGATGGCTACGAATCCCAGCGCCCGCCATGCTCTAGACTTTGGCAAGACGGGGGAGCGTACCCTGCGCGCCTGCTTGGGCGATGCCGCGTCGCAGGTCCCTGCCTACCGGCTGTTGTCCGAGGGCATGCGCTTTGAGGCGCGCCTAGCACATGATGCCTGCGACTTTGATATCGATTACGTCTTTGAGGTCGATGACTGCCTGGAGGACTTTGGTATCGAGGAGCTCGCCTTCGATCTGGAGCCTGCCGCATATATCGAGGAGTTCCGCAGGCAGCAGTTTGCCCGTTCGAACCGTAGCATGTTGCCGCTGCCCGCGGCGCTCGGCGCCATTCGTCTAACGAGCGTTGAGGATGAGGTTCTTGAGCGCCATGCTCACGCATACTTGGCTTCTCGCAAAGATCTTCTCTAGGATTTATTGACATCCATAGTCTTTCGTATCATGTTGAGGGGCGGGTTTCCAATCGGTTGCGAATCGCTCGCGATTCCGTACGTTGATTGAGCCCGTCCCGTCTTTATGAAGACAACAAGAAAGGAATCTGCATGTCTGAGTTTGCTGCCGGTCCTGCCGGTCGTATTGAGCGTGTCCGTGCCCTGATGGTTGAGCGCGGTTACGACGCCATCGTGGTGCGCGACGAGGCCAATCTTCGATGGCTTACGGGCGTCAAGGGCGTTTTCGATTACACCTTCGAGTTCCCGCACGCTGCGTTTATTACGGCCGACCAGTGCCTGTTCCATACCGACTCGCGCTATCTCAACAGCTTTGAGGAGAACACGCCCGCCGGCAGCCCCTGGGTCTACGACATGGACGAGGGCACCATCCCCGGTTGGGTCGCCGGCAAGATCGCGGCCAACAAGTGCCGCGTCTGCGCTGTCGAGGACGATATGCAGATCAATTTCTACCAGGGTATTCAGCGTGGTTTGGAGGATCGTTCCGTCGCCTGCATGTTGCCGCTGATGCATGACGACATTCGCAAGATGCGCGCCATCAAGGACGCCGAGGAGATCGAGCTCATGCGCCATGCGCAGTCGATTACCGACGCCGCCTTCCAGCACATGCTCGGTTATATTAAGCCCGGTATGACCGAGAAGCAGGTTCGCAACGAGCTCGAGAACTTTATGTTCGCCAACGGCGCCGACAGCCTGGCCTTCGGCTCCATCGTGGCGAGCGGCCCCAACACCGCCAACCCGCATGCCGTCCCGAGCGACCGCGTGATCGAGAAGGGCGACTTCGTTCTCATGGATTATGGCGCGGGCTACTGCGACTATCGCTCCGATATGACGCGTACCGTCGTGATGGGCGAGCCCACGCCCGAACAGCTCGACCTGTACGCGCTCGTGCGCCGTACGCACGAGGAGTGCGTCGCCGCCATCCATCCGGGCGTCGAGGGCAACGACATTTTCAAGCTTTCCAAGAAGATCATTGGCGATGCCGGCTATGGTGATTACTACAACCATGGTCTGGGCCACGGCGTGGGCATTGACATCCACGAGCTGCCCAACTTCAACCGCAGCAAGAATATCATCGAGGTCGGCTCGGTTATCACCATGGAGCCCGGCGTGTACCTGCCCGGTGTGGGCGGCGTGCGCCTGGAGGACTACGGCGTGGTCACCGAGAACGGCTACGAGCCCTTCACCAAGACACCGCATGACCTTCACGTTATCGACTGCTAGCCCTCTTCGATAGATTTTTGGGCGGGGCGTCCGGAGCAATTCGGGCGCCCCGCGTTCTCTTTTTATGCGCTCGCTGCAGGCGCCGTCTGCAAGTGTATAATTTCGGTCGTATGTAATTTGGACGCTTGTGCGTTCTGCCCATAAGAAGAAAGGTCGCTATGCCTACCATTTCTACCGCCGACTTCAAGAACGGCCTCGGTCTCCGTATTAAGGACAAGGTTTATACCATCGTCGAGTTCCAGCACGTCAAGCCGGGCAAGGGCGGCGCGTTTGTGCGCTACAAGACCCGCGACATCAAGAGCGGCCGCGTCGTCGAGAACACCTGCAACGCCGGTACCAAGTTCGAGAGCGTCATGCTCACCACCCGTGAGTTCCAGTACCTCTACAACGATGGCACCGACTACATCTTCATGGACAACGAGTCCTATGAGCAGGTTCCCGTTCCCGAGGACATGGTGGGCGAGAACTCCAAGTGGCTGCGCGAGAACGACATCTGCCAGCTGCTCTTCGCCGACGACGAGCTCATGGGCGTGACTCCGCCGATGTTCATCGAGACCACCATCGTCCAAACCGACCCGGGCTTTAAGGGCGACACCGTCCAGGGTTCCACCAAGCCGGCCACGATCGACACCGGCGCTGTCATCCAGGTCCCCATGTACCTCAACGAGGGCGAGGTCATCAAGGTTGACACCCGCGACGGCAAGTTCGTCTCCCGCGTCTAGCAACCAACTTTTCTAGGAGGACTCATGCCCCAGGAAATCAAGATTGACGGCATCGGCATTTCGCCCGATGTTCTGACCGCCATCGTCTCGCGCGCCGTGTCCGATGTCGAGGGCATCGCCTCCGTTGGCGTCAAGGACCTTGCCACCAACCTTGTCTCCATGATGCTCTCGTCCAAGGCCCCGGCTTCCGAGCCAGCGGTCGAGGCCGAGGTCATCGGTGACAAGCTCGCACTCACCGTGCGTGTCGTGGTGTTCTTTGGCTATCCGTTCAAGAAACTCGCCGAGGCCGTTCGCGCCGCCGTGGTCACCGCCATCGATGCCCAGGTGGGCGTTGAGGTCGAGCGCGTTGACGTTTGCATCGACGGCCTCGTTTTCCCCAAGGAGTAACCTTTGAGCCTTAAGGTTTATCGCGGGCGCACGCTTGCCCGCAGTCAGGCGCTGCAGCTGCTGTTCCAGGCCGAGGCCACGGAC
>JAJWXI010000079.1:0-4364 GCA_021641225.1 Collinsella aerofaciens
AGATAATAGGTAACAAGCCACCTGCTAGGATTGCTTTTGCCTTTTTGTTAATCATTTCATCTGTTTCTGAGAAGTATTGTCTTCTTTCAGAGTGACCGATGATTACGTAATCACAACCTGCATCTTTTGCCATTTCTACTGAAATTTCACCAGTGTAAGCACCTGATTGTTCCCAGTGACAGTTTTGGCAAGCGATAGAAATTTTATTATCGCCACAACCGCAATCACATTTTACAGCTTCTACTGCTGCTAAAGATGTGAATACAGGAGCAATTACAACTGTAGGTAATTGTGGTGCATTATAATCTTTAACGAAGTTTTTAACACCTTCGAATACTTCTTTTGCTTGTGCTTGTAAAAGGTTCATCTTCCAGTTACCAGCGATAAGAAGGGTGCGATTAGGCATCGAGAAGCGCCTCCACTCCGGGCAGGGCCTTACCCTCGACGAGCTCCATGGAAGCGCCACCACCGGTGGAAATCCAGCTCATCTTGTCGGCCAGGTTGAACTTGTTGACAGCTGCGACAGAGTCGCCACCGCCGATGATCGAGGTGCAGTCGGCCTCGGCGACAGCCTCGGCGATAGCCTGGGTGCCGTGAGCGAAGTTATCGAACTCGAAGACGCCCATGGGGCCATTCCAGAACACGGTCTTGGCGCCCTTGACGGCCTCGGCGTAAAGCTCCTCGGTCTTGGGGCCGATGTCCATGCCCTCACGATCGTCGGGGATAGCGTCGGAAGCGACGACCTCGGGGACAGCGTCCTCGCCAAAGTGATCGGCAACGCGGTTGTCGATGGGGAGCAGGATCTTGACGCCCTTCTCCTCGGCCTTCTTGAGCATCTCGCCGGCGCGCTCGACCCAATCCTCTTCCTTGAGGGACTGACCAACGGTCAGGCCCTGAGCCAGGAAGAAGGTGTAGGCCATGCCGCCACCGATGATCAGGGTGTCAGCGGAGTCGATGAGGTGATCGAGAACACCGATCTTGGAGGAAACCTTGGAACCGCCGACGATGGCGACGAAGGGACGCTCGGGCTCAGCGAAGATGCCGGTCAGCGTGTCGACCTCCTTCTCGAGCAGGAAGCCGGCGACGGCAGGCAGGTAAGCGGCGGGGCCCACGACGGAACCCTGAGCGCGGTGAGCGGTGCCGAAGGCATCGAGAACGAAGACGTCACCATAGGAGGCGAGGATCTTGGCGATCTCGGGATCGTTCTTCTTCTCACGCTTGTCGAAACGGACGTTCTCGAGAACGAGGACCTTGCCCGGCTCGACGGCGGCGACAGCCTCAGCAGCCTTCTCGCCGTAGGTGTCGGCGACAAAAGCAACGTCAAGGCCGGAAAGCTCAGCGAGCTTCTTGGCGACGGGCTCGAGGGACAGCTCGGGCTGGAAGCCGGTGCCATCGGGACGGCCGAGGTGGCTCATGAGGATGACGCGAGCGTTGTGCTCAACGAGGTAGTTGATGGTGGGCAGGGCAGCCTTGATGCGGGTGGTGTCGCCAACGACGCCATCCTTGATAGGCACGTTGAAGTCAACGCGGACGAGAACGCGCTTGCCGTCGACATCGATGTCGCGGACGGTCTTCTTGGTAAAGGCCATGTTTGCTTCTACCTTTCGTACGTGTCTGCCTCCCATTACGGCAGACGATTTCCTATAAAAAGGGCGCGACCCTAGGGTGTAAGCCCTATAAGGCCGCGCCCTTCTTTAGACGCTCAACGAGCTATTCGCTAAAAGCTAAATTAAGCAACGAACTTCTCGAAGTACTTGATGGTGCGGACCATCTGAGAGGTGTAGGAGTTCTCGTTGTCGTACCAAGAGGTGACCTGAACGAGGGTCTGGCCGTTGCCGAGGTCAGAGCACATGGTCTGAGTGGCGTCGAAGATGGAGCCGTGGGTCTCGCCGATGATGTCGGTGGAGACGATGTCGTCCTCGTTGTAACCGAAGGTCTCGGAGATGGTGGAAGCGTAGGCCTTCATAGCGGCGTTGACCTCGTCGACGGTGACCTTCTTGTCAACGACAGCGTAGAGGTTGGTGATGGAGCCGGTCGGCGTCGGGACGCGCTGGGCGGCACCGATGAGCTTACCGTTGAGCTCGGGGAGAACCAGGCCGATAGCCTTGGCAGCACCGGTGGTGTTGGGGACGATGTTGACGGCGCAGGCGCGGCTACGACGCTTGTTGCCCTTGCGCTGCGGGCCGTCGAGCGGCATCTGGTCGCCGGTCCAGGCGTGAATGGTGGTCATGATGCCGGACACGATGGGAGCGAAGTCGTTCAGACCCTTGGCCATCGGGGCGAGGCAGTTGGTGGTGCAGGAAGCAGCGGAGATGATGTTGTCCTCAGCGGTCAGCGTCTCGTGGTTGACGTTGTACACGATGGTGGGCAGATCGCTGCCGGCCGGAGCGGAGATGACGACCTTCTTGGCGCCAGCGTTGATGTGGGCCTGAGCCTTAGCCTTGCTGGTGTAGAAGCCGGTGCACTCGAGAACGACGTCGACGTCGAGGTCGCCCCAAGGCAGGTTGTTGGCGTCGGCCTCCTTGTAGATCTTGATCTCCTTGCCGTCAACGGTGATGGAATCCTCGCCAGCAACGACCTCGTGATCGCGAGCGTAGTTGCCCTGCGTGGAGTCGTACTTCAGCAGGTAAGCGAGCATATCGGGAGAGGTGAGGTCGTTGATAGCGACAATCTCGGAGCCCTCATGACCGAACATCTGACGGAAAGCCAGACGACCGATGCGACCGAAGCCGTTAATAGCAACCTTTACTGCCATTGTGTCTCCTTTCGTAAGGCCCCCGCGAGCTACAGCGCCCGCCGTTGAGGCCCACAAACTAACCACTCGCCTAATATACCTTTTTTTTGACTTGAATTTCACGAGAATGCTCGAAATTGAAAATCAAATTTACGTTAAAACGTTTTAAAGAATAAAATAGCAGCTAAATCAGTATATAAGTCGATACTTTAAACTACCCGTTTGCTTCAATGAGCTTTTCAAGCCTCAAAACTCGATGGTAGAGGGCCGACTTCGACAAGGGAGGATCAGCCATCTCCCCTAAATCACGCAGCGACAGATCGGGATAGCGCTCGCGCAGGTCGCAAAAGACCGCCAAGGCATCCGGAAGCGCATCGCGAAGGCCGCGCTGCTCGAGCTCATCGATAAGCGCAAGCTGATGTTGGGCAGCACCGGCGCTTCTGGTCTGGTTGGCGAGCTCGGCGTTCACGCGACGGTTCACATCGTTCTTAACCAACTTGACCGCGCGCGCCTCCTCAATCTCGGCAACGCTGCGCTTGGCACCAATCAGCTTTAATAAATGCTCGATTTCCTCAGCGCTCTTAATGTACACGGCATATGACCCCCGTCGTGCATTAACACGAGCATGGACCCCAATCTGCCCCAACAGGTCGCAAAGCCCCTTAGCATATTGCTCGCCCTGCACCGCGATCTCCAAATGAAAATCGCCGCGTGGATCGGCCACGAAGCCGCCCGCGATGAGCGCGCCGCGGATGTAGGCAAGCCTGCAGCAGGGACGGGCAACGATGTGTCGGGGAACACCAGCGACGAGCCCTCCCCTGCGGTCTAGAATGCCCAGCAGCACCAGAGCCTTGTCCAGGTCGGGTTGATCGGGCAGGGTAATGAGATAGTTACGGACCTTATGCAAGACCGATTTACGAACGGTGAATTCCGTTTTGAGCTTAAGGATGCGATGCGTCAGCGTGATCATCGTGCGCGCGACGGCTCCCGTCTCAGTCGCAACTGTCAAACGATACCGCCCAGAGCCGGTGAGCGAGAGCGTACCACTCACGCGCGTGAGGGCGGCAAGTGTCGACAAGTCGCAGTATTCACATTCGGGTTCGCAGCGCGCAAGCTCGTCGCGCACCTCAGCGGTAAATGACATGCAGGTCTATGCCTTCGTGTTGGCGCGCGACAGATCGCGGTGGGAGATGCTCACGTGATACTGGGCGCCTTCCAAATAACGTGCCGTGGCCTCGGCAATGGCGACGCTACGGTGCTGTCCTCCCGTGCAGCCGATGGCGATAGAAAGCTGCGGTTTGCCCTCCGCGATATAGCCCGGCATCACCGTATCGAGTAGCTGTGTCCAAGCCTTCCAAAACTCCTGCGTCTTGGGATGGTCCAGAACAAAGTCGGAGACTTTCTTATCGAGACCGGTCATCGTGCGCATCTCGGGATCGTAGAACGGATTGGGCAGGAAGCGAACGTCAATCATAATGTCCGCCTCGACGGGCATACCGTGCTTAAAGCCAAACGAGAACACGTGAACGTCCATGAGCTGCTGGTCGGACAGTTCGGAAAATGCCATACGTAGCTTGTTGCGCAGCGCAGAGGTGCGCAGACGGCTCGTGTCGATGATCATATCGGCTCG
>JAJWXI010000079.1:4464-8047 GCA_021641225.1 Collinsella aerofaciens
TGTTGCGCAGCGCAGAGGTGCGCAGACGGCTCGTGTCGATGATCATATCGGCTCGATCGCGCACACCCTGCAGCTGCAGGCGCTCGCGCTGAATCGCATCGGCCGTAGTCTCCCCTGGCTTGGCAATAGGATGGCGGCGGCGGTTTTCGCTATAACGACGGATCAGCACCTCGTCAGAAGCCTCGAGAAACACGATATCACAGCTCATCTCGCGCTCCTCGAGTGCGGCAACGGCATCGAGCAGCTCATCGAACAAGCCCTGGCTGCGCAGGTCGCAGGTGACGGCAAGATGCCTGCCCACGCCCGTATTGATGCCGACGAGCTCGGCAAGCTGGGCGATCAGACGCGGAGGCAAGTTGTCGATGCAAAAATAGCCCATGTCCTCGAACACGTGCATGGCCTGCGTGCGGCCCGAACCGGACATTCCGGTGATGATGACGATATCGGGGATGCGCTCCGAGCGCTCCGCCGCATCCATGGCATCTCCCTTTTGCATGTGCTGCCTCCCAAAAACAAGCGCGGGACCCAGCAACCCGGATCCCGCGCGGTCAATTGCCTATATTGAGTATACCGCCCCGAGCGGATACGAGGCCCGTCTTACGCCTCAAGCGCAGCCTTGAACCAACTCGTAATACTCGTGGGGTGCGTGATGGCGGTGCCGACGACAACGGCCCAGGCGCCAGCATCGATCGCGGCGCGAGCCTCCTCGGGCGTGTGCACGCGGCCCTCGCAAATGATGGGAAGACCGGGGAATTCCTCGGTCGCCTGACGCAGGAGCGGCAGATCGGGGCCATCGGCCATGGTGCAGTCGATGGCAGCGACACCATGAGAAAGCGTGGTTGATACAAGGTCGAAGCCCATATCAACCGCACGGCGAATGTCCTCGATGGTGGCACAATCCGCCATCAGGAGCACACCCTCCTCGTGCAGCGGACGGAAGGTATCCTCGACCGTCTTGCCATCGGGGCGCGGACGATCGGTGGCGTCGATCGCCACGATATCGGCACCAGCAGCAACGCAGGCGCGGGCGTGACGCAGCGTCGGCGTGATGTAAACGCCCTCGTGTCCATCCTTCCACAGGCCGATGACGGGGATCTCACAGCGACCCTTAATGGCGGCAATGTCGGCAAGGCCCTGACAGCGAATGGCGGCGGCACCGCCAAGCTCGCAAGCGCGAGACATTTGAGCCATGGTCTCGGGCGTACGAAGCGGCTCGCCCATATACGCCTGAACGCTCACGACGAGCTTGCCCTTCAGGGATTGAATCAAAGGATCGACGGTCATAAGGCTGCAACCTTTCTCAGAACAGCCTCCCGAGACGTGTTGTCTCGGGAGGCTCCTACAGCAGATACGTTTACTTCAAAGAGGCAAGAAGATGCTCGGCGGCACCGATGAGCGGAGCATCGCCCTCCAGAGAACCGATGAGGATCGGCGTGTCCTGAAGCGGATCGAGCGCCTGGCTGGCATAGCCCTCGTGCACCGAATCCTTCCACGTCTGCGAACGCCAATCGGGGCCTTGGTGAATCACGCCGCCCGAAAGCACGATGACCTCAGGATCCAGGATGTTAGCGAGCGAGCCCAAGCTCGCACCCAGCGCAAAGCCGGCGTCATGGATGACCTCGGTCGCCTTTGCGTCGCCTGCACGGCACAGGTCGTTCACATCGCGACCGACCGAAGGACGGCTGGGGTCGACGCGGCCAAAGCGCTCATCGTACATACGACCAATGGAAGTGCCCGAAGCAACCGACTCCAGATGGCCAGAACGCCCGCAGGCGCAGGGAATGCCGGCGGCAGCCGAGCACTCGATGTGGCCCATATGGCCAGCAGCACCATGGAAGCCCTGCATCACGCGGCCGTTCTCGACATATGCGCCGCCGATACCCGTACCGATGCCAAGACACAAGACGGAGAACTTGCCCTTGCCGACACCCCAGTGGGCCTCGCCCAGAGCATGAGCCTGCACGTCGCCTACAACGGCAACGGGAAGACCGAGATCCTCGCGCAGACGCGGCCCCAACTGAACGCCGGACCAGCCGGGCATGATCTCATTGGCATACGCGATGGCGCCCGTCTTGGGGTCGACGACACCGGCGGCGCCAATACCGACGCCAAGGACCTCGACATCGGGATTCGCCTCGAGAGCAGCCTTGATGGATGCCTCGATACGCTGGAAGACGGCCTCGCCGCCCTCTTGGGCCTCTGTGGGAACCTCGGCCTCAAAAACGGGATGGGGCACACTACCGTCAGCCGGGTACTCCATGATGGCAGTCGCGATCTTAGTTCCGCCGATATCGACAGAGCAGACGTACTTGTTCTCCATGTCGCTCTCCTTCGGAGATAAAAACAACTACAGGAAATGCGCCGTCAGGCTAGCCGTCACAGCGCGGGTAAAGGTTTTCCAGGTGCCCGAGATTGCCGAGAACCGTGTGGCCATTGACCTAATAGTCATGGCCACACGGTTGAACGGCGAGGTCGGGTGCCTGGGAAAGCTTTACAGGAGGCCGTTGTCCTGGAGGACCTTCCTAATAGCCTCGACGTTCTCGCCGGTCATGGCCTTCACCGGACGCGGCATGGTCGGGCTGTCGAAGATACCCATGAGGTTCATAGCGGTCTTGAAGGCGCCGACGCCGCCGGCATAGCCCTGAACGCCCGAGGTGACATCCCAGATGTGGGAGATCTCGTTGAGGCGATCCTGCTCGGCCTTGACGGTAGCCCAGTCGCCGGCCTGAGCGGCCTTCCACTGGCGCACGTAGCCCTCGGGCTCAACGTTGGCGAGGCCCGGGACAGAGCCGTCGGCGCCACCGAGGTAAGCACCGTCGACAACAACCTCGTGACCGGTGAGGATGCTCATCGGATGGCCGTTCTTCTCGTTCTCCTGAACGAGGTAGCGGAACGAGATGTCATCACCCGAGGAATCCTTGACGCCAGCAAGGACGCCCTCGGCGCCGAGCTTGGCAAGGAGCTTCCAGGGAAGCTTGGTGTGAACGCAGACGGGAATGTCATAGGCAAAGATGGGCAGGTCAAGCTCCTCGTGCAGGATGCGGAAGTGCTCCTCGACCTCGGTCATGCCCTGCAGGGCATAGAACGGGCAGGTGGCGACGAGGGCATCGGCGCCCAGCTCCTGAGCGACCTTGCCGTGCTCAATCATGCGCTCGGTCTCGGTATCGATGATGCCGACCAGAACAGGCACGCGGTGGTCGACGATGCGGACGGCCTCGGCGATGATCTGGCGACGACGCTCGTCGGTGGAGAAAACGACCTCACCCGAAGAGCCCAAGAAGAACAGGCCATCGACGCCGGCATCGATCATGCGGTTGATGCTGCGCTCAAAGGAGGCAACATCGAGCTGGTGATCTTCGGTATCGGGAACAACGACGGGAGGGATAACGCCGGTGAATTTCTGAGTTGCCACAAGAATCTCCTTAGTTGTCTGGCGGGCGGCCCTATGCCACCCACTCTTGTTGGCAGTGTCCAGGCCGTCTAGGCCAAAGAACACGAGTAGAACGTTTGGTTAAAAAAGTCTACGACTTCGTTTTCGAACGCATTGATGCGCTCGTGAGCGTATTTTGCATAGATGATATGC
>JAJWXI010000080.1 GCA_021641225.1 Collinsella aerofaciens
TCCGGAAACCGTGTCCCAGAATTCACGTTCGGAGTGGGATGCAGTTTCCGCTTGCGGAGTCTCCACTCAGCAGAAAACCCGGGTGGCCTGTTTTTTGGCTACCCGGGTTTTGCTTTGTCGATATGTTTGACTGATGGTTAGTGGGTCTTGCGGCGTTTAACCAGCATGACGAGGGCTATTGCCACCAGGATGATACCCGCTGCTGCTGCGGTGGCGACTAGGGCGAATGTTTGGTCGCCGGTGTTTGCGAGGTTCTTCGCTGTGGTCGTAGTCTTGACCTTGGTGTCGGTCTTAGCTCCGTTGTCGGACTTGGGCTTGTCCGGGTTCGTCGGGGTCTCAGGAGTCTCGGGGTCCTTTGAGCCTTCGGAATCGGTTGGGCCGGCGGTGTTTACCAGCGTATGGTCCAGGAACTTCTTGGCGCCCGCACTTGCCTGTGAGAACAGGCGGCGCGTGCGGATCGGGGTGGCGTTCACCGTTGTGGGCGCCGTCTCCTCGGCCTCGATATTCACGAGCGTCGTGCCGGTGTCGAGGCCCACGTCGTTGTATCCCACGTGGCAGTAATACTGTGCACCGTCATCGTCTGCGGTCAGGTCAATCTCGAGCTTTGAGGCCGTTCCAGCCGCGAGGTTGCCATCGGCACCCACGAGCTTAAACTCTGTCTCGCCACGGCCCTTGCGGTACCAGATGTATGTCGGTGCCAGCTCCGTCTCGTCACCGTCGGCACCGAGTTGCTTCACATGGCCAATCGCCGAGAGCGTCAGATGGCTTCCCGCTGCGCGCTCGATCGAGGAATCGTATTCGATGCTCGACCCCTCCTCGACATCCGCCGCAGGTCCGCTCACGGTCATCGTCATGCCATCGGGCATGGTCTTGACCGTGATGATCGCCGAGCGAATACCTGTTTCGGTCGTGGATCCATTCTTAACGGCGGCAATCGCGAATCGATACTCCGTGTTGGGCTGCAGCCCGTCCCAGACAAGCGACGTCTGCGTGTTGTCGGCGATCTTCCAGCTGTTCACAACCGCGTCCGCCGCATTGCTCTGCAGCATGCCCACGCCGTAGCTAAAGCCGCTCTTGTTTGCGAGTACATCGTCCCAGCTAAACGTAACGCTGGTCGAATCGACGGCGTTTGCCGTAAAGCCCGTCACGGCCGGCGCTTCGGGCATCTCGACATCCTTAACGTCATAGCCCACGATCCAGAACTGATCGGTGTCCTTGGTGCCGAGCCTGTCGCCCGAGCTGGCCTCGAACTTGTCGACATCTACCGCGTTGACGCCCAGGCGCCACGCAAAGCCGTACTTGCCCTGCGCAGCTTCGGGCAGGTTGTCGACGGTGCCGCCGTATTCGGTCGATTCACTCGAGGAGTTACCCGTAGTAAAGCCGGCGTTGGCACCAAAGCACAGGCCGCCAAACAACTCGTGCTTTGCGAGCTTCGCGCCCATGACAACGCTGCCGTTCAGCGTAAAGCCGTACTCAAACTCCTGTTCCTCGCCGTCCTCGACTTCGATGGTCTGCTCAATGCTCGCCCCCGACTGCGCGACAGCACCGTTAAACCCATCGTGCGTGTAGGCGCGCGTCACGCCAGGCTTGCCCAGACCAAAGGAATCTTGCACGGGAGTCGTGCCATTGAGCGCCGTGTAATAGCTGTCGGGTTCTCCCGACCGGTTGGTCAAAAAGAAGCTGAGCGGCGTCATATTGTGCTGTTTGGCAATGCGGTCATAGGCATCGACATTAACGACCGAGGTCTGCGCGCCAAGCGACACGGGCGCCGCCATCACGCCCTTGCCACCAGTTTCCTCATTTTCGATCTCATACTCGTAATAGACCATCGGAATCGTGTAGAGCACGGCCTTGTCACCCTCGCCGGCATGCGACTCATAGCTTACGCTGGCGCTCACTGTACGCTCGCTCCGGTAGTCATAGCATCCCTCGGCGGCAAAATCGACTGAAGCATTAATCGCGACCAGGGGCGGACCGGTCTGCACCTCGACGGCAACGCCCAACTCGGCGCCAATGGTATAACCCTGGGATGTCCCCGTGCTCTTTCCCTCGCCGTATGACGTGCCGCCCAACACCAGATAGCCGTATGCCTGCTCCAGATCCTCAACATAGGGAGCATCCTGCAGCACAGCGAGCACGCGCGGGTTGGTATAGACCTTGTAGCGGTCCTTGTACGTGATCTTGACGCTGTCGTTGTCGACATCGGGCAGCGCGAGCGAGATAAATGTGCCGTAGGTAGTGCCGCGACGGTTGCTCTCGCTAATCACCTGCTCCTCGCCGCGGCGCACCCTTCCGTTCTCGTCGAGCGAAAGATGCGAGGCGGTCATCCAATAGTAGTCATCGTTCTTGCGCAGGTCCTCGTCGCGGTGCTTGCCCACCACGGCGATAAAGCTCTCGTTATAGCGGTCCGAACCCGAGACGCTGCCCGCCTTAACGTCGCTGATCCACACCTGCTCGATACCCTTGTGGTCATGCTTGTTGCTACTGTTGTATTGCTGACCGCTCATGCTCATGGTTCCGACCATGGACCCCAAGCCCTGGGCCCCGCTCTGCGCCGTATTGCAGGCAAAGTCGCGGAACACATCGCCGCCCACGAGCACCTCGTCGACCGCCGGCTGCTCGGACAGGCCGTCAAGGTTGGCAGTGGCAAGGGCAATAGGCGCCAAGGTGCACGGATAGCGCTTATCCTGAGCGCTATCCTTCCATGCGCTGCTGGGCACATGCATCAGTCCATAGGAGGCGAGGAGCCCGTCTCTATATTCCTTGCAATCGGAAAGTTTGAACTCGCCAGACTCCGAGTCAAAATACGCGTAGCGGTACAGCGCGCCGTACAGCCCCTTGCTGCCGTCAGAGGCGCCGTAATCAAAAGCGCTGCGTTGCCAGTCATAGCCCGCAAGAATAAGGCCCGTGACGGTTTCACCCGTCTTCTTTCCTTCTTCATCGTAGGCGGCAAACGTGCCGAACGTCGCATTCGCAGCGACCATGGTCTTGCCGTTCGCGGAGAGGGAGATTGCGCCCGCGTCGCCCAGAGCATCGACATGGACGAGCGCACCCTTGGATGCATCCCACGAAAACAGCTCGCAATGCGTCGACTTATCAATATTCTTCTTGCCGTAGGGTGCCGAGACCACGATGGCGAGGTCATCGCAAAAATCGCGATCGAGGTCGCCGGCCGCTAGCGAAACGACAGGAGCTGACTGAAGCTGCGTCCAGGAGTCGTTCCCGCCCTTGTTGTGCGTGGTGTAGTCCGCGGCGTTACCGGCATCGATCTTGACGACGCTTTGCTTCCAGTTGCCGCCCTCCAAGTCATACATGTCGACTACAGCCTTGCGCACGCCGTTCTCGTCGACATAGCAGCCCGCGTAGACAAAAAGCTCGTCGACGCCGTCGCCATCGACATCGCCCGCCTCGACATCAAAGACGGCGTCGTGCTCTTGCAGGTAACCGGCATCCAGGTACTTAAAACGGCCTTCGTACATCATATTAGTGTTGACCGTCACCGGCAGGTGTGTGTCGAGAGTGCGCGTACGCCCGTTGCTAAACGAGTAGAGGACCAGCTCAACCTTTCCGGCGTATGACTTGCCGTCAATCGTCGTGGAGGAACTGTCGCCGTAGGCACGGAGCTCGGCAACGCGGCTCTTTTTGCCCGTGCTGGCGTCGCTGCAGAACTCAACACTCGTGGCGTGAATGCCCGAGAAACCGTTGTTGTCGTTGGCGAGTACTGTTGAGGACTCATTGTTGCTTAGGTACGACCAGGTGCCGCCACCGTAGTCGCTATGCTTGTAGAGATCGCTGTTCGTATCGAAGTTGTTGACGTTTTGCCAGAACTTTGCGGCGCCCCACACACTTCCATAGCCATCGGTGAGTTTGCTGCTGCCGCCAATGTCACCGCGCTCGACGTTCTCGAGCTTGTCGCGCAGAGTGTAGCGATTGCCATGGCTACCGTTAGCTGCCATATAGACCTCGCTGCGCGTGGCAAACGTCGTGGGGGTATCAGTGGAATAGGGGCCAACGGTATCGGCCGGAATGTCCTCGCTCGTGCCCAGAGCCAGGGCTTGATAATCCTGCTCGGTCATATCGGTGATTGCGGGCGCGTCTGCCGCCTGGGCAACCTGGGGCGTGGCCGTGAAGCAGGCGACGCTCGTGGCGATCAACGCAGCAAGCGCCGCCGTCCCAACAAGAGGGATTTTCGACAGCCTACGGATACGGGGGTGTGGAACGTACATGAGGGACCTCGCTTTATTCGAATGGAGTGGACTCATTTTTGCAAATGATACGTCCGATGCCCGATATCACGTGTCTCATTTTCGCCAACGGCGTGTCTCATTTTTGAGAATCCGAGATGCCGCGGAAATCTTATCCCAGCTCAAAGGCCATTTCTGGGATGTATTTTCCGTCGAGTGCCTCATCGGGAAACTGCATCCCATTTCAAGCGTCGATTCTGGGACGCACTTTCCCCTTAGACCCTCAACCGGAAACCGCATCCCACTTTGAGCGCAAATTCCGGGATGCATTTTCCGCTTGAGCCTCATCGGGAAACGGCGTCCCACTTTGAGGGCTGATTGTGGGATGCATTTTCCGGTTTTGCTCTCATTGGGAAAATGCATCCCGTTTCTTGACCGAATAATGGGACGCAATTTCCCGTTGAAGCGCCTTTGGGAAAGTGTGTCCCACTTCGACCGCCCAGAGTGGGATGCACTTTCCGCAAAGCACCTCAACGGGAAACTACGTCCCATTCCAAAGGCAAATTCCGGGACGCATTTTTCGAAAGCCTGCCCATCCGGAAAGCCCGTCCCACTTTGGACGCATCCGGGCACGGAACCATCGACCTATCAGGCCTCCCATCAATAAAGAGGCGTCCTCCCGGACGGCGGGGCACGAAGTTCATCGCGAGTTCCGCACGCAAAGAAGGCCACTTAATGTGGCCTTCGTCTTGCGCAGGACTGTAGAGCAGGGAACTTCGTGCCCCGACGCCCGGGAGGACGTTTCATTTAGAAAGATGGACCGACCGCCGTCAGCGATGGGAGCTACTCCCCCAGCACGGCCTTTTTGGCGGCTGCAGCCATGTTGTCCAGATCTTCCTTGGTGGGGTGATCCTTTGCGGCGACCCAGTTATCGAGCAGCATCTTAAAGCGGACATTGTCGGGATCTTGCTCGAGCATTGCCTCGTAGCGCTGCTTGACCGCGGGGCCCATCTTGCCCTGGCACATCGCCCAACCCGCAAGCTCGGCATCCTCAGCCAAATTGGAGGTCACACGATCGATAATCTGCTGATAATAGCTCTGGTCGGCGCCAAAGCCGCAGGTGCCAAACAGGAACACGCGCTTGCCGTGCAAGGCGGAGAGCAACGCCGCGACAGAAGGTGTGCATGCGCCCTTGTCGCACCAAAAACCGACGAGCACCGTGTCGGCCGCGCAGGCGCCCTGCGCCTCGAGCGCAACCTGATCTGCATCCGCATCGTCGCTCAACGCCGCGGCATGGACAAACTCAACGCCCGCAGCCTGCAGAGCGCGCTTGATCGCACCCGAAACCATCCTGGTATTACCGCTCTTGCTGTTAACCACCAAAGAGCACGTCATAGTCACGTTGCCTCGTTTCCCCCAAAACTAAAGCCGCTAATGCAATTTATTAGATGAATATCTTAGTACTAACGTGACAGATGTAAACCACCGTCTGTCGATTGATTAATTTGCCCCACGGGCTTGCTCACTGGGCGAACTGGCTGCGGTAGAGTTCGGCGTAGAAACCGCCCGATGCCAGCAGCTCGTCGTGCGTGCCGCGCTCGATAATCTGGCCGTCGCGCATCACCAGAATGCAGTCGGCGTTGCGGATGGTGCTCAGGCGGTGCGCCACGACAAAGCTCGTGCGACCGGCCATGAGCTCGTCGAATGCCGCCTGCACCTGCAGCTCGGTGCGGGTATCGATGCTCGAGGTCGCCTCGTCCAGCAGCAAAATCGCCGGGTCGGTGAGCATGACGCGCGCGATGCACAGCAGCTGTTTTTGACCCTGGCTAAACGTGCCGCCGTCCTCGCCAATCACCGTGTCGTAGCCGCCTGGCAGCTGCACGATAAACTTGTGCGCATGCGCGCGCTTGGCCGCCTCGATAACCTGTTCGCGTGTGGCATCGGGACAACCGTAGGCGATGTTGTCCGCCACGGTGCCCTCGAACAGCCACGTATCCTGCAGCACCATGCCAAAGGCACGGCGCAGGCTTGCGCGCGTGTAGTCACGCGAGGAACGGCCATCGACCGCGATGCGACCGGCGTCGATATCGTAGAACCGCAGCAGTAAATTGATGAGCGTTGTCTTGCCACAGCCCGTGGGACCGACCAGGGCAAAGCGCATGCCGGGCTTGGCATCGATGCAGATATCCTGCAGCAGTTTGCGGTCGGGCACATAGCTAAAGTCCACATGCTCAAACGAAACCTCGCCCTGCGGGGCGGCAAGCTCTACGGCGTCCGACGCGTCGGGCTCCTGCTCGCGCGCATCGAGCAGCGCAAACATGCGGCGCGCCGAGGCGTACGCGGTCTGGATCTGCGTGATGACGTTGGTGACCTCGTTGAACGGCTTGGTGTACTGGTTGGCATAGGACAAAAAGATCTGCACGCCGCCCACCGTAAGCGCCGCCGGCACGCCTGTGATCACGCCCACGCAGCCGATCACAGCGACCACGGCATAGATGATGTTATTGATAAAGCGCGTGCCGGGGTTGGAGAGCGAACCCATAAACTGCGCGCGCTCACCTGCCGTATAGAGCTCGGCGTTGAGCGCGTCGAAGCGCGCTTGGGCGTTGGGGCCATAGGCAAAGGCGTCGACAAGCTTTTGCTCGCCCACATACTCCTCAATATGACCGCCAAGCTGGCCTTGGATGCGCTGCTGTGCCGTAAAGCTCTTGTTGGAAAGCTTGGCGATGGCGCCGGCTGCAAAAATGGAAAGCGGCGTGACGAGCACCACCACAAGCGTCATGGTCAGGTTAATGGAGAGCATAAACGCGAGCGTGCCAACGATGGTGATGACGCCGGTAAAGAGCTGGGTAAAGCCCTGCAGCAGACCATCGCCCACCTGATCGACGTCGTTGACCACGCGGCTCATAAGGTCGCCGTGGGCATGGCTGTCGATAAAGCTGAGCGGCATGCGGCTGAGCTTATCGCTCGCCTCCACGCGCATGTCGCGCACCGTTTCGTAGGACAAGCGGTTGACGCAGTAGCCCTGCAGCCACTGGAAGGCCGCTGCTCCCACCACGACGAGCGCTAATTTGGTAACGAGCGGCAGCAGCGCATCGAAGTCCACCTGCCCGGTGGCGACGATCAGGTCGATGCCCTCGCCAATGAGGATGGGCGTGTAGAGCTGCAGAATCACCGAGATGGCGGCGCTCACAAACGACGCCGTAAACGAAATACGGTGCGGACGAACGTAGCCCATCAGGCGGCGAGTCACCGCACCCACGGGATAGCGCTCGGGATCGCCGGGCTGGCGCGGACCGTCACCCAGGTCGTTGAGGCTATCGTTGCCGGATACGTTGGCCGTCATCGTGGCGACCGAACCGGAGGAAGTGTACGGATTCATTTAGCAGCCCTCCTTTGCGCAGACGGATGCGGGGGCGGTCGGAGCGGACGCGGGCGTCGTGCTCCCCTGCTGGCCCTCGAGTTCCTCGCGGCGCAGCTGCGACTGACAAATCTCGCGATAGAGCTGGCAGGTCGTGTACAGCTCATCGTGCGTGCCCAGGCCCGCAACCGAGCCGTGGTCGAGTACGCAGATCATATCGGCGTCGCGCACGGTCGAGACGCGCTGGCTCACGATGACGGTCGTCAGCGGCAGCCCGCCCTCGGCGGCACTGCGCACGCTGCGCTCGCGGATGGCGTGGCGAAGCGCCGCGTCGGTCTTAAAGTCGAGCG
>JAJWXI010000081.1 GCA_021641225.1 Collinsella aerofaciens
ATCTCGCTGTAGAGCATGGGCTGAACCAACATGTCGATAACCATTTCGTACTCCTTTCCAGGCATTTGACCCTAGTACGGCTCAAACGAACCAATCACTCGAGACGACAGCTCAGCGCCCGCCTTCATGCACGCCGGAATATCAAGGCCATCAATCACGCCCTTGGTAAACCCGGCAATATACGAGTCGCCGGCGCCCACGGTGTTAACGACCTTCTCCGCCGGTACGATCCCGCACTCATAGAAGCGCTCACCGTCATAGGCAATGCTTCCCTTCTCGCCAAGCGTGGCAACCGCAACGCGCGGTCCCAATTCCTGCACGTGACGTACCCAGTCCCGCAGCTCCGGAGTGTCCTCTTCAAACGACATGAACGCATAGTCTACGTAAGGAAAATGAGCCTCGCATGCATATTCGGGATCCTGGCTGAACACCGAGAAGTCCATAACCACCGTCTTGCCCGCATCATGCCATTCGGGCAGGAGGTCCAAACAATTGCCAAACAGGTCGGTATGGATGATGTCATGCTCTAGGATAAACGCCCGGTCGTCTTCATTCGGTCGGTATGTCTCCATTACGCCATCGATTGCCTCGAGATGCACGCGATCGACGCCGTCTTTCAATGCCATGAGCATCACCGAGGTGTCGCCATCCTCCACCCGCAGATGTGAGATATCGAACCCCTCAGCGGCCAGCGCCTCTCTCATCTTGTCTCCGTACTCGTCCTTGCCGACAACCGACACGGCGGATACCGAGACGCCCATTCGCGCAAGATGGATACCCCAGTCAATGCCATTACCAGTCGGATAGAACACGCCGATGTTCTGATAGACGTCCGCACAGCAAAAACCAGCCGCGCACGCTTTAATACCCATGGTCTTCTCCAATGTACAAAAGGGGACCCACCACATGGCGAGCCCCCTTTTCGCGTTTCGCTTATTGTTTTGCATCGGCTGTCCAAAGCCTCATAGCCAGACCGCCGTACGCTTTCTTAAGCTATTCGACGATTGGTGCTCCGTGGCCCCAAGAGCCTTCCATGCCGCACACGGTCGAGGCAAACCCGGCAGCAAAGTCGAGCGCGCGCTCGATGGCCTCGGCGCCATCCTCACCACGCTTGGCGGAATCGAGATAGCACATCAAAAACGAGGTGAGGAACGAGTCGCCCGCCCCCATGGTGTCCTTCATGTCCGTTACCGGTTTAGCCAGCTGGCGGTAATAACGCTCGCCGTCGTAAGCAATGCAGCCCTCGGCGCCCGCCGTAGCCGACACAAAACGCGGACCCAGGCCCTTCACCCATGCCAGACGCTCGCGAATCTCGTCCTCGCTCGCGGCATCCGCCGCACTAAAGAAAGCAAAATCGACGTAGGGCGCAATCTGCTCGTAGTACTCGTCGGTGGAGTCGTCCGAAAAGTCAAAAGAGACCGTGACGCCCGCAGCCTTCAGCTTGGGCAGCTCGCGCTCGGTAAAGCAATAGTTGCCCGAATGAACCACATCGAACTGCTTCATGTACGAAAGGTCAAAGCGATCGAGGACATAGCGCGCATCGCCACGGATACCGCCCTCGTTGGAGCCGAGGAAGACACGGTCACCGTCAACGACGGTCACGCGAGCCGCTCCGTTCTCGCCAATCATCTGCTCGCACTTGTCAAGCTCGATACCCTCATCCTCGAGGCTTGCAATGACATGCTCGGCAGCGGCGTCATTGCCAAAAATGCCCATGTATGCGGAGCGTGCGGCACCGCATTTCTTGGCATACACGGCGAAGTTCACCGCGTTGCCGCCAGGATACATGGTGTGGATATGCTCGTAGCGATCGACGACGTTGTCGCCAAATCCGAGCGCGTTAACGTTAAATGCCATGGTATTTATCCTTCTAGTACTCGACGACGCCCATGTAGCGACGGAAATCGGGATCGTGATCAAACACCTTGCCGCGTGCGGCACGCAGCTCGCAGTTCATGGCGTAGAACAGCACCGGGTCCAGATAAGCACGGACGCTCGCCGGCACGGCCTCCATACCGTACTCCTTAGCATCGAGCACCATCAGCGTATCGGTATGCGTCTTAAGGAACGCCAGGGCGCGCTCGTCCATAGCACGGCACTCGCTGGAGCCCATCTGCAGGAAGTAAAAAACGCCATCCTGAGTAGCCTCGAAGGGGCCATGGAAGTACTCGGCAGAGTGGATGTAGCTGCAGTGCTGCCACTGCATCTCCATAAGAGAGCAGATAGCGAAACCGTAGGTCTGGCTAAAGTTGGGACCGCTGCCCAGAATATAGAAGAACTCGTGCTCCTGGCAAAGCTTGGCAAAGCGATCGCCCAGCTCGGCATTTACCTTCTCGCGTGCCGGGGGAAGAATTTTATCCATCTCTGCGATACCGGCATACATATCGGCAAGATCTGCGTAGCCCTCCTGCTGATCGAGCAGCTCCGCCGCAAGCGACAGCGAAATGCCAGCGGGGACCTCGGCCTGCGGCACGCCCTCGCCCCATGGGTAGACCCACGTGGTCCACTTGCCGGAGTCGATCTTGGATCCAGCGTTGTCGGTCTGGGCGATCACCGTAGCGCCGGCGGCAAGGGCAATCTCGCAGCCCTCGACGACCTCCGGGGTGTTGCCACTGTGGCTACAAGCGATGACCAGAGACTTCTCGCCCAGACGACGCGGACGCATAATGTCAAATTCACGCGCGGTATAGATATACGAAGTGAAGGTGGTTGCCTCGCGCTGCAGAAGCTCATGAGCCGGGATCAAATCGATCATGGAGCCACCGCAAGCAATCCAGTAGACGCTGTCGAACTTGCCCTTCTCGGCAATTGCCTCTTTGATCAGATCGTGTGCGTTCATATCCAGTTCCTTTCTTGTTTGGCCCGCAATCAATGACGTTGGTTGCGTGGCCGATGGTTGTTTTAGTCAATCAGATATTTCTCGAATGCGGCCATGTTCTTGGCATCTGCCGCCGCCGGGTCATCGTAGTAACGACCGTCCGTGATTTCCTGGCCCAGCATGCCGTCGAAACCATGGGCGTTGAGTGTAGCGACGAAGGCGTCCATATCGTGCTTGCCATCGCCCCACACCAGATGGCCATACGGGTCACCGTCGATAAAGTGCATCTCGTGAATTGCCCCATCACCAAAGGCAGCAAACCAGTCCTCGAGCGTCTCGCCTGCAACGCCCATCGCGGTTGTATCAACCATGGGCTGTAAGTACGGACTCGCGACCTCGTCAATCATGCGCTTCGCATCGGAAACCGTCGTCACAAGGTTGCTCTCCTCGGGGCGCAGGCTTTCCATCGTAAGCACCAGACCGTGCTCGCCAGCATACTCCGCCAGAATGGACAAGTGCTCGCGGCTGCGCTTCCAGGCTTCCTCGCGGTCCTCGTCCCAGTCGCCCCAGCCCGAGTTGACGGACATACGGTCGCACCCAAGTACCTCGGCAAGCTCAATGCCGTGCTTAAAGTACGCCAGGCTGCGCTGTTCATGCAGCGGTTTGCGTGCGCAGTACTGCCAAGGATAGACAACATTCTCGGGGCACAGAGTACGATACCTAAGCCCACGGTCTGCAGCCTTTTTCGCCAGGACCTCAGCCTCAAAGTAGCCCGTATGGTCGAGCGTCACATGCGGCTCTGCACACCACAGCTCAATGGACTCAAAGCCCAAACGCTGCTGCACATCAAGGAAGTAATCGAGCGACCACATGATGTAGTGGATATTCATGCCCGCAATCTGCTCGCGGCGCAGCGTCGGTTTGGATTCAGGCATCTTATGCCTCCTTATTTCGATCAAACACGATTTGTCCGTCCGACATCGTCATATCAACCGCAAGATCGCGTGCGTCGCGATAATCGAGGTCAAACACATCCCGATCGAGCACGCAGATATCGGCAAGCTTGCCGACCTCGAGCGTACCCAGCTCGTCTTCGCGCATCAGGTCGTACGCGCCCCCGGCAGTCCAAGCGCGCAAGAGCTCGACAAGCGTCAGCGCGTTGACCTCATTCACGGGCAGTCCGTCGTCGAAGTATCCGCCGCACGCACTGTAGATTGACTCGCCCAGGCTCGGAATCAGCAGCGGCAAATCCGTTCCACAGCACACTGTGCATCCGGAATCTTCCATGCCGCGGCGATTCCAGCTGTGCAAAAGTCGCGTCTCGCCAATTTGTCGACGCATCATCGACAGGCAATCCTCACGCCGGTCCAGCGTCAGAATCTGCGGATAGACCTCGCAAATTCCACCTAACTTGCCAAACTCGACAAGATCGGTCGGGTCAGAGTTCTCGAGATCGGTAATCGCATGGCGGCGAAGCATCCGTCCATGCTCGTCTCGAGGCAGCGAGGCATAGAGCGCCACGGTGCGACGAACGGCGCCATCGCCCTGGCAATGCAAGGAATATCGGAAGCCGTCAGCATCAATTGCACGCAGCTCGCTCTCAATCAGATCCCACTCTGGCTCCTCGACGACCGTCTTGCCGGCAGCGCCCGCATCGGCCGTGTCTTCATAGGGGTCAATCATCTCGGCAAGCCCCGCCCATACACCGCGATCGGTCATACGGTTGAAGCCAGAAAAACGAACGAACGGTCCCCGGAAGCGCTCTCGTGCCTCGCGGGCATATGCCAGATTTGCACCGGCACCCACCGGCTGCGACATCATAGAGACGCGAACCGTCAGCTCACCAGATTCCTCACGGCGAGCCATTTCGTCGGCAAAGCCGTAGTAGTCATCAAACGCCATCTCCTTGATGGCGGTAACGCCGCGCTCGTTAAGCATGCTCATGTAGTCCGAATACCCGGCACGCACCTCGGGCAGCGCGAGGAAATCGCTCATCATGCGCCAGATCTTCTCGGCATAGCACGCCTGGGGTGTAAAGCCGTATCGCGCACTGGCAGCAGCATTGAGAACGCAGGTCTCCGCTCCCGGTGTAAAGCAGACGACGGGGATATCGCCAAAACAATCGTCAAACACAGCTGCCGTATTTGCGTTCTCGGCATCCGATGCCAACGTTTCGGGTAGGTTGTGGCCAAAAGCCGCCGCGCAATCCGGATGATCTTCTTTCCATGCACGCAAGAGCGACACAGCCTCTTTGGCATCAGCGATGCCGGACAGATCAGACCCCAACGTCCGCAGCGCCCAACCTGTATAGAAGGTATGCACATCGATCAGGCCAGGCATGACGGTACGGTCGCCCAGGTCAACTACCTCGTCCGCTTGGGTCAAATACGAAGCTACCTCACACTTGGTGCCAACAGCCTCAATTCGATTGCCACGGACCGCTACGAAACCTTCAAACGGCAGGTCCCCCGTACCGGTAAAGACGCTCTTAGACGTCAGGACCGTCAAACGATCAGACATCACAACCACCTACACCGGAAGCATGCCAGAGATTGCCGTTACGATCAGGCCAAAGACGACCATGAAAATGAAGAACTTCCAAATGGTCTTCCACCATTGGCCAAACGAAATCTTAGCCACGGCAAGGCCGGCGACCGTCATGCCCGCCACGGGACTGATGGTGTTGATGGTCTGATTAGCAAACTGGAGCGCGGTAACGGCAGCCTCGGGATTCAGGCCCATGAGCTCGGTCAGGGGGCCCATAACGGGCATGGTGAGCGCCGCCAGGCCAGAACTCGAGGGAACCAGCAAAGAGAGCAGGCCAAGGACGATATACATAAACGTGGTGTAGACGGCGGCGGGTGCACCGGCAAGCGCAGTAGCGAGCGCCTGGAGGATGGTGTCGATGATCATGCCGCCCTCGGCGATGACCAGAATACCGCGAGCGATACCGATAACGATGGCAGCGTACGCAAAGTCGGCAAGACCCTTAACGAACTCCTCTGCGATCGTCTGCTGGTCAAGACCGCCCAGGATACCGGCAAGCAAGCCCATGCCAAGGAACACGGCGGAAATCTCATTCATGTACCAGCCCTGGGTAACAAGACCCCAGACGATAATGCCCATACCGCAGGCAAAATCGATAAGCACGAGCTTCTGACGGATAGTGAACTCTTCCTCGATGGAGGCATCGGTCACGGAAAACTCAATACGCTTGAGCTTATCGTCCTCGTACACAATGGACGACTCGGGGTTTTTCTTGACGCGCATGGCGTAGCGCATGGCCCATGCGATACCGACGGCAGTGAAGATGACCCAAGAAACGGCGCGCAGCCACAGTTGCGGATTACCCTCGATGCCAATGATGCCCTGGGCGATCAAAACATTAAACGGGTCGATGGTCGAAGCACAATATCCCAGGTTTGGACCAAGGAAGCAGATGATGAATGCCGTCATCGAGTCATAACCGATACCCATCATGATGGGAATGAAGATGGCATAGAACGGCAGGGCTTCCTCGGACATACCAAACGTAGTGCCGCAAATAGACAGCAGCGTCATCGTGATGGGAATGATGAGGATGTCCTTGTTCTTGAGCTTTTTAATCACACGGCTCATGCCGGCATTCAAAGCGTTGGTCTTGGTGATGATCGCGAACGATCCGCCAATCAATAAGACGAACGCAACGACGTCGGCAGCCTCTTGGATGCCCTTGGTGGGCGCTTGCAGAACCGCGAAGATATCCTGGCCCAGATTGATGGTCTCGCCGGTCTCGGAATCGGTGTAGTTCTTATCGACCTGTTCATAGGTTCCAGCAACGGCGACTTCACGCTCGCCCGCCGCCGTCGAAATCGTCTTGCGTTGATACTGACCAGAGGGAACGATCCAAGTCAGGACCGCAAAGACAACGATCAGCAAGAACATGATCGTATAGACATGCGGTAATTTGAACTTAAAACGTCTGTTTGTCTTCTTCGCCTTCGTATCTGACATAGATACCTCCAAAGAACTCGAGACTGCATCGCATCTCGCTTCAACGTTTGCACAATGCAAACGTTCTATGACGTCCCATAGATTACCAGCAGCTTTTTCCTCCCTCAAGATAATTTCAAACTGATTGCCGCAACGCGGTTGAACGGTCGCGTTTGCGCCGTGAACGGTATGGAAACGCCCGGTGAGATGATCCACCGGGCGTTTCCATTCGCAATGTCCTAGATGTCAAAAACGTAGCGAGACCCAACGATCCGCTGACGACCGATGATAAACGGCCGCCGCTGCTCATCGAAAAAGAAGGCTTCCATATAAAACAAGGGTTCGCCAACGGGAACTGCCAACAGTCGAGCGACCTCGGGCGACGCGCACGCGATCTCGAGCGTGCACGGGTCGGTAAACGCGGGCGTGCGGCCCGTCCGGTTGCGCACGAACTCAAAAATGGATTGGTTAGATAGAGGTGCCGTTGATAGATAGGCGTTGTCCTCGTAAACATATATGTTGTTCTCGAGCATGACAGGGACGCCATCGGCAGTGCGCACGCGCTCAACGCAAATCAAGTCAGTTCCAACGGGAACACCAAAGAACTGCGCTTCGGTGGAATCCGCCGGCAGTATCTTTCTCGAAATGACACACGCCCCCGGTTCCATTCCGTTAACGCGGCATGCGTCCGAAAAACTCTGAACGTCATCCTTCTGGCGAATCTTGCGCTTGAGCTTGGGGGCATTGACAAACGTGCCTTTCCCCTGTCGCTTCGTTAGATAGCCCTGCTGGACGAGCTCCTCAATAGCGCGTCGCACGGTAACGCGGCCAACTTTATAGCTCTCAGCCAATTCGAATTCGTTGGGTATCCGCGCGCCTGCCTTGTAGGCGCCGGAGTTGATTTCGTTTTTAATGATATCAATGACCTGTTGGTACAGCGGTATCGCTGCTTTACCGTCAGTTGGCCCTTCAGTCGGTGGCATATGCCCTCTCCCAGCACAATTAATTCTAAAACGGGCTTAAGGGCATTCAACAAGCCTTTAAGCCCGCATTAGCTTAAAGTATGCTAGGTGTCGCACCAAAATGTCGGCTATTGACTCAT
>JAJWXI010000082.1 GCA_021641225.1 Collinsella aerofaciens
TCTCATAATCGGGAGCAGCGCCGAGCGGCGCCTCCATGAGCTCGGCCTGGGAAACCACGTCGAGCGACCGTCCATGCGCAAGCAGCAGATCAACGGTACAGAACATCTCGCAGCGCGCAGCCAGGCGTCCGCCGGGTTTGCGGGCGCCCTTTGCCACGGCACGAACCTGCCGACCCCGCTCGTCAAGCATCGTCAGGATCAGGTCCGTCTCTTTGAGCTTCGTCTTATCGAGCACGAGCACTTTCGTGCGATATGTACGAGAACCTGCCATTCGCGCCGCGTATCCCTAATCCTCGGCGTTATAGCCAAAGCGGCGAATCTGGGCCTCGTCGTCACGCCAGCCAGCCTTGACCTTCACGTCCAGCTCCAAAAAGACCTGCGTGCCAAAGATGCGCTCAAGATCGCGACGGGCGTCGATACCGATATGCTTGATCATCTCGCCGCCCTTGCCGATGATGATGCCCTTTTGGCCCTCGCGCTCGACGTAAATGGTGGCGTGCACGCGCAGCACCTTCTTGGTCTGCTCGAGCGCATCGCAAATCACGCCCACGGAGTGCGGGATCTCATCACGGGTGCGGCGCAAGACCTTCTCGCGCACAAACTCGGCAACGAGCGTCTCATCGGAAGCGTCGGTACCCATGTCCTCGGGGAACCAACGCGGACCCTCGGGCAAAAAGTGCGCAACGGTCTCGATGAAGGCATCGACGTTAAAGTTCTTGACCGACGACGTCACGATCTCGTCGTCATATTCCATAAGCTCATGGGCGGCCTTAAGCTGCTCCATGACCTGTGCGGGGTCGGCCTCATCGGCCTTGGTGAGCACCAGGACCTTCTTGGAACGGGAGTTCTTGACGCGCTCGGCAACCCAGGCGTCTCCCCTGCCGATCGGCTTGGTGGCATCAATCAAAAACGCGACGACATCGACATCGTTCAGCTCGAACAACGCGCTCTTATTGAGCTCGGACCCTAGGCCGTCCTTGGGCTTGTGAATACCCGGGGTATCGACAAAGACCAGCTGGTAGCCGGGGCGGTTGACGACGGCGCGCATGCGGCGGCGGGTCGTCTGGGCCACCGGCGAGGTGATGGCGACCTTTTTGCCATAGCAGGCGTTGAGCAGCGTTGACTTACCGGCGTTGGGGCGGCCGACCAAGGCCACGAAGCCACTGCGGAAACCGGGCTCAACGTCGCCAAAGCCCGCGAGGCTGTCGTCCTCGTCGCACAGGGCGTCGAGTTCCTCGTCGCTCATGCCCTCAAACGGGTCGAACTCCTCGACTTCCTCATAGGACTCGGTCGCCTTAGCATCCGGGGACTCGTCGTCCAAAATTTCATCGATAGGCTGCATATTGTCGGACATGGGAATCCCTTTCTAAATAAAGCCGAGCGCGTGGGCAAATACCAGCAAGCCCACAATCGCGGCGGTGATGGAAAGAACGTATACAGAGGCGGCGGCGATGTCCTTCGCACGCTTTGCCAGCGGATGGAGCTCTTGGGTCGCCAGGTCGACGATGGCCTCCATGGCGGTGTTACACAGCTCGCCATGAATCACCAGGCCGCAGCAGATGATGACCGTAGCCCACTCGGCAATATCGAGCCCCACGATGCAGCCGGCAATGACGGTGCACACGCCTGCCACGAGCATGACCTTAATGTTGCGCTCGGTCTTGACGGCGGTGACGAAGCCCTCCATGGCGTATGAGAACGACTTTAAAAAGGACGGATGGTCCTTGTTCGATCCGGGAATCATAAACGGCTCCTAGTCGTGGGCATGATTGGTGATGGGGCCGACGTGAACGAGTTTGGGGTCCTCGCCGCGCTCGAGCGCCAGATCGCGCAGGATAGCGTCCTCGCGGGCCTCCATGACCTCGGCCTCGTCTTCCTCGATATGGTCATACCCCAGCAGGTGCAGCATGCCGTGTACGAGCATCAGGCGGCACTCGTCGGCAGGGCTATTGCCAAAGCCGGGGGCCTGACGGGCAATGACCTGCGGGGCCAAGATGATATCGCCGAGCTCGAGCGTCTCGTCAGCGGGAATATCCTCGTCAAAGGCCGAGTCGCATTCAAACGAGAGCACATCGGTGGTGCGGTCGATGCCACGCCACTCGTGGTTGAGCTCGTGCATCTCGTCCTCGTCGACATACGAAAGGGAAATCTCGACTTCACGTTCAACGCCCTCGGCGGCAAGCACAACCTCGCAGATGTGCTCCACCTCCTGCGCGTCGAGCAGCGTATCGAGTTCGGCATCGTTGCTGATCAATACACTCAACGGGACTCCTTTCGGTCGCGCGAGCGCTGCTCACGCACGTCATCATAAGCATCGTATGCCTCGACGATACGACCCACCAGGGCATGGCGCACCACATCGGCGCGCTCCAGGTGTGCAAACGCCACATCGTCGACACGGCCCAAAATCTTCTCGACATCCGCCAAGCCACCACGACGACCCACCAGGTCGCGCTGGCTGAGGTCGCCGGTAATCACGAACTTGGAGTTAAATCCAAGGCGTGTCAGGAACATCTTCATCTGCTCGGGCGTAGTATTTTGCGCCTCGTCGAGCACCACGAAAGCATCGCTCAGCGTACGACCGCGCATATAGGCAAGCGGGGCGATCTCGATCACGCCGCGCTCCATAAGCTCATCGGTGCGCTCGCGATCCATCATGTCAAAAAGGGCGTCGTAGAGCGGACGCATGTACGGATCGATCTTTTCCTCGAGGGTGCCAGGCAAAAAGCCCAGGTTCTCCCCCGCCTCGACAACAGGACGCGTCAAGATCAAACGGCCCACCTCATGGCGCTTGAGCGCGGCAACGGCGAGCGCCATGGCCAGATAGGTCTTACCGGTACCGGCAGGACCCAAGCCAAAGGTGATGGTATGCGAGCGAATGGCATCCACATAGCGCTTTTGCCCGAGCGTCTTGGGGCGAATGACGCGACCGCGATACGAAAGCAGCACGTCATCGCGAAGCGACGTAGCCTCGTGCTCACCATCGCGCAAGACGGCCAGGCAGCGAGAGACATCGTCGGCAGACAGGGTACGACCGGCCGCCGCCTCGCGAAAAGCATGTTCGAAAAAGCGAGCCACGAGTTCGACCTCGTCCGGGTCACCGCTCACGGCGATGCTATCGCCACGGGCGACCACATGGGCGCGAACCAAGCTCTCGAGTGCACGAAGGACGCCGTCGCCGGCGCCCAAAACGCACGAGGGATCAATTCCCTCGGGAACGGTAAGTCTAATCTTCGAGGCTTCCATGGACCTCCCTGCGCGCATGGACCAAGCCGGAATCATCGACTCCGATGATAGCAACATCGAGTAGGCACGGGGCTGTAAGTCCACAGGTATCGTCAAGACGGGCATGATGGAACGAACCGAGCGTCAGGCTGTCACCATACTCGAGCACGGCACGCTCGACAGTGCCCACGCGACGACGAGCATCGGCAATAGCGAGCTCCTGCGCCGTGTCTCGCATACGACGGCTGCGCTCGGCCATAACCTCGGGCGGCACCTGGTCGGGCATGTCGGCAGCAAGGGTACCGGGACGCTTGCTATAGCGGAACACGTGCATACGCGAGAAACCCACACGGCGGCACAGCGCCAGCGACTCCTCGAACTCCTCGTCCGTCTCACCAGGAAAACCGACGATGACGTCGCACGAAAGAGACGCCTGGGGCAAGTTGGCGCGAATCATGCGAACCGTGTCCTCAAAGGCCTCCGCACTATAGGGACGACCCATGCGATGCAGGGTCGCCGTACAGCCGGACTGCACGGGCAGGTGCAAAAACGAGGCGATACGCTGCGGATAGCGCGCCATAACCTTAAGCAGGCGCTCAGAGATATCCATGGGTTCGACCGAGGAAATGCGCACATGCGCAATAGTCGTGCGCTCCATGATGGCCTCGAGCAGCTCATCGATTTCGACATGCTCGTCGGTCGCGCTCTTGCCATCGTAGGCACCCAGGTTCACACCGGTCAGCACCACCTCGGGCACGCCGGCCTCCTGGGCTTCGCGCACCTGTTCGAGAACGGACTCGACGGGCACGGAACGCTCGGGGCCGCGGGCCTTCCACACGATGCAATAGGTGCAGCGGTGGTTGCAGCCATCCTGGATCTTCACGCCCAGCCGCGAACGACCGAGCGCATCGACCACGTCACCATCGCTGCAGGCGGGAACGCTATCGGACTCAACGCCCAGCACCTCGCAGACACGTTCGGCGACATCGATCTTAGACGGCTCGGCAATCACGCGATCCGAAAGCTCCAACAGCTCCTCAGGATGCAAATTGACCACGCATCCGGTCACGACCACATAGGGCTCGTTTGGATGGGCCAGCGCATGACGGACGGCCTTACGGGTCTTGGCCTCGGCCTCGCCCGTAACGGCACAGGTGTTAATGACGATCAGATCGGCATCGTGGGGCTCCACCATAGCAAAGCCCAGGCGCATAAGATCGGCAGTGATACGGTCAGACTCAACCCGGTTGACACGGCAGCCGAGGTTGACGACGGAAATATGGGGTGCGAGCACGCGGGCTCCTTAATCGAGGATATCGTCGAGGGCACTCTTGATACGGTCGGTCACCGACTTCTTACCGGAAGCGACGTCATCGCCCATCTCATCGGCAAAAGCACGGAGCAGCTCGCGTTGCTTATTGGAAAGATTGGTGGGAACGACCACGCGCAGTTGCACGATCAGGCGGCCACGTGAACCGCCACCGCCAATGCGCGGCATGCCGTAATTATTGACGCTCACGGTGTCGCCGTACTGGGCGCCGGCGGGAACCGTCACCTTAACGACCTCGTCGGGCATAATGCCCTCGACCTCGATCTCGCAGCCGAGCGCAGCCTGCGCAATCGAGATATCGCTCACCAGGTACAGGTCATCACCGTTGCGCTTAAAGCGCTCATGGTCGGCAACGCGCACGTTGACAATCAGGTCGCCCGAAGGCTCGCCGCGAAGGCCGGCCTCGCCAAAGCCGCTCACACGCAGCTGGCGACCGGTCGAAACGCCGGCGGGAATATCGATGTCGATCTTTTCGTGCGAAGGCGTGCGGCCCTGACCGTCGCAGGTCTCGCAGGGATGGTCGATAACCGTGCCCTCGCCATGGCAGTCGGGGCAAGGCGAGGAAGACTGAACCTGGCCCAAAAACGATCGCTGAACCGTCGTGACGTAGCCCGTACCGTGGCAGCGACTGCACTGCTTTTCCTGTGCACCCTCAGCCCTACCGGTACCGTTGCAGTCCTCGCAAGGAGCAAGGCGATCATAGCTGATCGTCTTTTTGCAGCCGAGTGCCGCCTCCTCGAGCGTCACCGAAAGCGAGATGGCCATGTCACGTCCGCGACGACGCTCACGACGGCTGCGGGCGCCACCGCCGGCACCGCCGCCAAAAAACGACGAGAACAGGTCGTCCATGCCCATGCCACCAAAGATATCGTTGATGTCGACATAACCAGAGCCACCGGGGCCGTCCGCGGTGCCGTAACGGTCGTAGTTAGCACGCTTCTGCTCATCGGAAAGAACGGAATAGGCCTCGTTGAGCTCCTTGAACTTGGCCTCGGCCTCGGGGTCGTCCGAAACATCCGGATGTACGGTACGGGCCTTCTTTAGAAACGCACGCTTAATCGTCCGCGCGTCGGCATCCCTGTCGACGCCAAGTACCTCGTAGTAATCCCTATTTTCCGACACGACCGAATCCTTCCAACTTTCATTATTGTCACAGTGCGTCCTATACCCAAGCTGGGCCGACCGCAAACAGAGGGTTTGATGTTATTGCATTTGATACGGCGAAAGCATGGCCCGTTGCGAGCAGCTCGCGAACCAAACCGACACGAGCGCGAACATGAAGCCGTTGGCAAAACCGTTGGCAAACTGCATCGCACCGCGCTTCCACCACAGCAGGCTGCGATGAAGCACACCGTCCGAAAGCACCATGAACAGGCCCATGGTAAATGGAATAAAGCACATCACGGCAAAGGCCGAGAACACGCCCGAGATGGCCGACAGCACCAAAAACGGCGCCACAATGCCCATCAGGTAAAAGCCAGTACGAGCTTTGCCTTCCAAGCGCTCGGCCTCAACATGGGCGCGGCCGACCAGGTCGCCGCCCGCGGCACCGTTAGTGCCAGCATGGCCCATGCCGCTAATGCGGACCTCGTCGCCATCGTGCGTGCCGGCAGGAAACTCAATCGCCTGCTCGGAGGTCACACGGGTTCGCCCGCTGCCACCGCAATCGGGGCAGGGGTCGGCCACGACCTTACCGGAACCGCCGCACTCGGGGCAGACCGACTGGAACGTGCCCGCACCAAACAGGAAGGACAGGTCGACGTCGATGTGGCCGCGGCCGCCACAGCTTGGGCAGGCATGGGCATGCTCGGAGGAGACAGAACCCGAGCCGCCGCAGTGACCACAGGTATCGAAGCGCGTGTAGCGAACGGTCTTGTGGGCACCGCCCTTGGCCTCCTTGGCGTCGAGTTTGATATCGACGACCACGTTGGCGCCGTTCTCGGGATTGTAGGCAGCCTGGCCGCGACGCTGCTGGCCCCAGGCGCCACCAAAGGGAAAGCCGCCCTCAAAGGGATTGCCATAGCCCGTGCTGCCGGCGTAGCCGCCACCATAGGGCGAAGCCGTAGGAGCACCGGCAAAGGGATTGCCAGAACGCATGGCGTCGTAGCGCGCACGTTTTTGCTCATCCGAAAGCACGGCGTAGGCCTCGGAAACCTCTTTAAACTTTTCCTCGGCATCCGGCTCTTTATTGACGTCCGGATGGAGCTTACGGGCCTTTTGCTGGAAGGCCTTTTGAATATCACGCGAGGTGGCGTCCTTGGAGACACCCAGAATCTCGTAGTAATCTTTTTCGTTCATCGTCGCCATGCGCGGCAACCTCCTGCTCACAGCAGCGTATATATTCCGGTAATTCTACCCGAGCGGCCTAAGCTAGATCCCAAAACAGCTCGAACAGAACATTTCCATCGAGCCAGCCCAGATGGGTCGGCGCCAGACGAGCTCGAACATGGCCCGCGACGACATCTGCCGAAGTGAAGGGTCCCTCATGACCCCAGAGCGTCTCGGGCACCCAAGTGGCAAGACCCAATTCGAGCGCGCGATCGCAGGCAGCTGCCAGCTCGCCCGTTGGGATGACGCAAGCTGCACGAGCCAACAGGTCGGACGCAACACCGCGCGTCATGCGACAGGCGAGCATCAGGTCCTCTGCCGCTGCCTCGCGCTGCGACAGATATTCGGCCTCGAACGCCGTCGCGTCATCGTCACGTTGCACCAGACGCACGCGGTACGCATCGCCTCGAGAAGACACGCCGGGGAACAAACCTGCAAGACGGTCGAAATCCTCGTCATCGAGCATGCCCGCGGCAGAACGACCCAGGCCCAGGTAGCCCCGTCCGGTCCAGTAGGCAATGTTATGGGCGCACTCATGGCCGTCGAGCGCGTAGCTTGCCACCTCATACGGACGATAGCCGGCCGCACCCAGGCGCTCACGCGCCGCGTCCATGCACGAAGCCTGAAAATCCTCGTCGGGCTCGAGAGACTCGTCACGGCACGCCATGCGATAGAGTGGTGTGCCCTCCTCGAGAGTGAGCGGGTACACCGATACATGATGCGGCGCCGCCGCCAGCACGCCATCGAGCGTGCTCCGCCAGCTTGCGGCCGTCTGCCCGGGAAGGCCGCACATCAGGTCGCACGACACATCGAGGCCAGCGTCCTTCACCGTCGCGATAGCCGCAAGTGCCCGATTAGCATCGTGAATGCGGCCAATAGCAGCCAGCTCGGTATT
>JAJWXI010000083.1:0-6464 GCA_021641225.1 Collinsella aerofaciens
ACGGCATGCAGTAGCCGCAACCCGTGCAGGGCACACGGTTCGATTTCTCAAACTCCGTCAGCACGCGTGCGATGGTTTCGAGCTGCTCCGTCGTCATCGAACCCGGCAGCGCACGACCTGCCAGCGCCGCGTTCTCGTCCACCTGCTCGGTATCGGTCATACCCGAAAGCAGCATCGTGACTTGAGGATGATTCCACACCCACGAGAGGCCCCAAGCAGCCGGCGTATTCAGATGCGGATCGTTCGCGCTATCGAGCACGGCGCGAGCCCGCGGCGGCAGCTTGCCCGCCAGACGTCCGCCCAACAGCGGCTCCATCACAAACACCGCGAGCCCGCGCTCGGCGGCCGCCATGAGCCCCGCCGTTCCCGCCTGGTAGTGCTCTCCGGCGTAGTTGTACTGAATCTGGCAGAAGTCCCAGTCATACGCGTCGAGCATCGTGAGGAAGTCTGCCGCGCTGCCGTGATACGAAAAGCCGATCTGGCGAATGCGCCCCGTAGCCTTTTGGTGTGCAATCCAGTCCTCGATACCCAACGCCGCCACACGCTCCCATTGCACGGGCGAGGTGATGTTGTGCATGAGGTAGTAGTCGATATGGTCGGTCCGCAGGCGGCGCAGCTGCTCGTCAAAAAAGCGGTCGAAATCCTCCGCAGATTTGCACGAAGCATGCGGCAACTTGGTCGCGAGTAAAACCCGGTCGCGCAGGCCCAGGCGCTCAAGCGAAGCGCCCACACAGGCTTCGTTGCCGGGATAGAGATAGGCCGTGTCCAAGTAGTTAATGCCACGTTCCACAGCGCGGGAAATGATGGCGTCTGCCGCCTTGGCATCAGGGCGTCCCGGTGCACCGGGGAACCTCATGCACCCCAAACCCAGCGCCGAGATACGGTTGCCGCTCTTGGGGTCAACGCGATACTGCACGGCCTCTCCTTTCCCATCGGCGTCTCAGCAAGACGAAACAATCCCGTCACGCCGCCGAAACACATCGGAATCGCAATTGAGAACGTATCGTAACGCAGCAGAAATCGAGCCGTCACGGCACCGCTCTAACATCAGCAAAAAGCCCGATGAAAGGAGCCCACCATGCCTGCACTCGACCTTTGGAACCTCGCCTCCCAGCTCAAAAGCACCGACTATCGCTGGGTCGATCTTACCCACACGCTCTCGTGCGACACGCCGCACTGGTATGGCTTCAAGCCCTTCGAGGCAACCAAGCTCTTCGATTATCTGCCCGGCACGCCCGAGGACATGCTCGCCCCCATGCGCTGCTTTCAGTACTCGGTCGCCTCGCAGTACGGCACGCATGTCGATGCGCCGCGTCATTTCCATGTCGAGGGTCGCTCCCTTGGCGAGATCGAGCCCATCGAGTTTATGCACCCGCTCTGCGTAATCGACAAACACGAGGAATGCGCCGCAAACCCCGACTTCGTCCTGACCGTCGACGATCTCAAGGCCTGGGAGTCCGAGCACGGCCGCATCCCCGAGGACGCCTTTGTCGCCTTCCGCTCCGACTGGTCCAAGCTGGCGGACCTCGAGAACAAGGACGAGGACGGCCAGCCCCACTACCCCGGCTGGGACCTCGACGCCATCAAGTGGCTTGTCGAAGAGCGTAACATCGGCGCCATCGGACACGAACCGGCAGATACCGACCCGGCGACCATCACCACGCGCGAGGACGCCTACCCCTACCCCGGCGAGCAGTACATCCTCTCGGTTGACCGTTATCAGATCGAGGTCATGGACCATCTGGACGAGCTCCCCGCCACGGGCGCCGTTATCTTCTGCACCTTCCCCAAGGTCCGCGATGGCGTCGGATACCCCGCGCGCGTCTTTGCAGTCTGCCCCGCGGCATAAGCGCACAGCGCATCCGTTCTTCTAAATATCCGCCGCCCCGCACGCGCGAGGCGCTCCGGCAGCTTACAATCCATCAGGCGCCCCGCACGCGGGCGCCTTTTTATGGGGAGATGATTCACATGCAGATCAACAAAGTCGCCTTTATCGGCAAAGGCGGTGTCGGCCTGCTCTACGGCAGCATGATCGCCCAGGCGCTCGGCAACGACGCCGTCGAATACGTTATGGACGACGCACGCTTCGATCGTCACGCAAACGACGCGCTCACCGTCAACGGCAAACCTTGCGCACTCAAGTCCGTCCGCGCCAGCGAGGCCATGCCCGCCGATCTGGTCATCCTCACGGTCAAGACGACCGGCCTCGACCAAGCGCTCAAGACCATGGAGCGCATCGTGGGCCCCAGCACGCTCATTGCCTCGCTGTGCAACGGCATCACCAGCGAGCAAAAGATTGCCGAGCGCTTTGGCTGGGAGCGCACCGTCCTCGGTATCTGCCAGGGTATGGACGCGGTATTCCTCAACGGCGAGCTCACCTTTACCAACACCGGTGAGATTCGTTTTGGCGCGGCCGCCGGCACCGACCCCGCGACTGTCGCCGCCATCGACGAGCTCTACGCACGCTGTGGCATCGCCCATACCATCGAGACAGACATCGCACACCGCATGTGGGCCAAGCTCATGCTCAACGACGGTATCAACCAGACCTGTATGGCCTACGGCGGCACGTACGGAAGCGCCACGGAACAGGGCTCCGAGCAGCGTCGCTGCTTTGTTTCCGCCATGCGCGAGGCGCTTGCAGTCGCCAACGCCGAAGGCATCGAGCTGACCGAAGCAGACCTGACGCAGATGGTGCGCCTCATCGAGGGGCTCGACCCCGCCGGCATGCCGTCGATGGCACAGGACCGCGTCGCACGGCGCAAGACCGAAGTCGAGGAGTTCGCGGGCACCATTTGCCGCCTGGCAGCCAAGCACAATATCCAGGCGCCTCAGAACGAATGGCTCTATCAGCGTATTCGCGATATCGAGGCAAGCTGGTAGCGCCCGACTCGCCTCGTCAACAGACTCGACAGCAAAGCCGCCGCAAGGAGCACTCCCCTTGCGGCGGCTTTCATCTTCATCTATAACCAGTAGTCGGCGTTCCGACGGTTAGAGCTGCGACTCCGGAGCCTCGTCCTCGTCATCGCGACAAAGGACCACGCCCGCGCTTCCCAGCAGCGCGGCCGCGATCAGCGCACCGACCACGATAGGAGCAGCCCCGCATGACCCCTGCATGCCCGCGACGAGCGCGGCGGTAGGGCCAAGACAGCCAAGCATCAATGCGACGGCGGCGGCGGCGATATCTCGAGCGTTCACAAGACCACTTCCTCCACGAGAAAGACCTTATTTCTCATGAACTAGTGTGCCCCGCGTCCATTTGCGCGGCGTACCGCCACGGTAAGGGCTCTGTTAACTCAAGCGCATACATAGAACGGGCGCCTTTACGTTGCCCAAAAGCTCGGTAAAGAAGCCCGTCCGCCAAATATCTGTGATGCCGAAAAGATTACCAGCCGGTGTAGTAGTCGGTGGTTCCGGCAGCGCAGCCGGAGTCATAGACCTTGCACTCACCCTTGGATCCGGTAAACGTGGAGCCCTGGGCCTTATCGCCCGCAGCAACAACGTAGTAGCCATCGGAATCGCGCCAAAAGCCCTCAGAATCCTGCGTCCACTCGCCCGTGCGGTGATGATAGAGCACATTGCTGCTGTAATAGGTCTCGCGGCGGCCGTTATAGTTATTGACGCCGCTCGAACGTGTCAGGCCCGAGCCGTTGGCGTAATACGCAGCGGACGCGTAAGACGAGCCGTAGCCGGCATTGTAATACGAAGCCTGAGCGGCCTCAGCAGCCTCGGCTTCGGCGGCCGCAGCCTCGAGCGCCTCGCGCTTGGCATCCTCAAGCGTGGAGCGAAGCTCGTCGAGTTCGGTCGACTTGGCGTCGACCTCCCCCATCGTCAAAAGGCCACCCGCGTTGTCGATGCAGCCCTGCAAGACAGCACGCTCATCATCGGTAGCATAGTCGCCATACATGTTCATAATGATCTGCGCGCGCATCTCAAGGGAATCGCGCTTTGCCCCCATCGAGGCGTTCCACTCCTGCATGGAGCCATAACCATCGCCGCGATAGTCGACGGGCTGCACCAGCGTCGCCTCGGACGGCGCAGATCCAACCGTATCGGACAGTGTTGCCGCATGGGCATCAGTTGCGCCGGCGCCCGCCAAAAGTGCCACGGTCAGAGCGGCGGAAAGGGCGGCGGCTTTCGGTTTTCGTGAATCAATCCTCATGTAGCTGGAAACCTCCGTAGTGCGTTTTTGCTGCGTTTGAGCTGCGTGTGATTCGATCGCGCTGCATAGTACCTCGAGCAAATCGCGACCTGCGGTTTTACTCAAAAGGCGCACGTCAATTGCGTAAAACTCACATCCTCTCAACAGGAGTTTTCCACAACTCGAATGCATAAAGCATGTCAAAAACCCTGTTTTCGCACCCTCTCTATGCAAAAAAGGCGCCTGTGCAAACATTGTTCGCACAGGCGCCTTGAGCAGGCATTTTATGCAGTTATACCTATCGAGTCGCAAGGGGTCCTTGCACAAGTCGCCTTACTCGTCCAGCGCGGCGAAGGCCTGCTTCAGATCCCAAATGATATCCTCGGCGTTCTCGGTACCGATGGAAAGGCGGATCGTGGAGGGCGTGATGTTCTGCTCGGCGAGCTCCTCGGCAGAGAGCTGGGAGTGCGTGGTGGTAGCCGGGTGCACGACAAGCGACTTGACGTCGGCAACGTTGGCGAGCAGCGAGAAAACCTGCAGGTGGTCGATGAACTTCCAAGCTGCCTCCTGGCCACCCTTAATCTCAAAGGTAAAGATCGAGGCACCACCGTTGGGGAAGTACTCCTTGTAGAGGTCGTGATCGGGATGCTCAGGCAGGCTCGGGTGGTTCACCTTGGCGACATGGCTGTCGCCGTTCAGGAACTCGACGACCTTCTTGGTGTTCTCGACATGACGGTCGACGCGCAGCGAAAGGGTCTCGGTGCCCTGGAGCAGGATCCAGGCGTTGAACGGGCTGATGCAAGCGCCCTCGTCGCGCAGCAGGATAGCGCGGACATAGGTTGCGAAGGCGGCAGGACCAGCAGCCTCGGCAAACGAAACGCCGTGGTAGGAGGGGTTGGGCTCGGCGATCTGGGCGTACTTGCCGCTCGCCTTCCAATCGAAGTTACCGCCGTCGACGATCACGCCGCCCAAGGACGTACCGTGGCCACCGATGAACTTGGTTGCGGAGTGGACGACGATGTTGGCACCGTGCTCCAGCGGACGGAACAGATACGGAGTGCCGAAGGTGTTGTCGACGACAACCGGCAGACCGTGCTTCTTGGCGATCTCGGAAATGGCATCGATGTTGGGGATGTCGGAGTTGGGGTTACCGAGCGTCTCGAGGTAGATGACCGTGGTGTTGTCCTTGATGGCACCCTCGACCTCGTCCAGGTTATGGGCATCGACAAACGTGGTCTCGACGCCAAACTGGGAGAGCGTGTGCTCCAGCAGGTTGTAGGAACCACCGTAGATGGTCTTCTGGGCCACCACATGGTCACCGGCCTGGGCGAGTGCCTGCAGGGTGTAGGTGATAGCGGCAGCACCGGAAGCAACGGCGAGGCCGGCCACGCCGCCCTCGAGCGCGGCGATACGGTCCTCGAAGACACCCTGGGTGGAGTTGGTCAGACGACCGTAAATGTTACCGGCGTCGGCAAGGCCAAAGCGGTCGGCGGCGTGCTGGGCGTTGCGGAACACGTAGCTCGTGGTCTGATAGATAGGCACGGCGCGGGCATCGGATGCGGGATCGGCGCTCTCCTGGCCAACGTGCAGCTGCAGGGTATCGAAACCAAAGGTGTGCTCGGGGTTGTTGATGAACTGGCTCATGATGATCTCCTTGATTGAACGAAAGTAAATAAAAAGAGAGAAGTAAGTCGCTGTCTCCTGATCACGCCGACGGGCGCAAACAGGAGCCCGGCATTCGTCTTGGTAAGCAATTCATATGCGGATCTCCTTTCGCATCCCGGTTCCGTGGTCGGCTTAATTACCTACCGCCTTTGTGTGTTTTGAATAGTACGAGCATTGTTTCGCTCGGTCAATCACTTAAAAGCGCTAACCTGTTATCGGTTTTATAGATAGCAATCGAAAGGATGGCGTCGATGACCCTTCAGCAACTTCGTTTTCTGATCGCCGTAGCAGAGTCCGGCTCAATCAACGCTGCAGCTCAGCGCCTCTATACCGCTCAGTCCAACATCTCAAACGCCGTCAAAAGCCTAGAGCAGGAGCTCCACTTGGAAATCTTTACGCGCTCCAGCCGCGGCGTCACGCTCACCAACGACGGCACCGAGCTTTTGGGCTATGCGCGCCAGGTCGTAGAGCAGGCCGACATGCTCGAGGCCCGCTACGAGGACGGCGGCACCCCGCAAGCCCGCCTTGCCATCTCCGCCCAGCACTACGCCTTTTCGGTCGAGGCATTCGTCAACGTGGTCGAGCGCTGCCGCGACAGCAAGTTCGATTTCATCATGCGCGAGACCACCACGTCGCAGATCATCGATGACGTCCGCGC
>JAJWXI010000083.1:6564-7736 GCA_021641225.1 Collinsella aerofaciens
TCGCAGTACGTCGTCAACGCCTTTAACAAGCACTGGATCGACGGTTGGAAAAAGCGCGGTTGGAAAACTGCCAACAAGCAGCCCGTCAAGAACCGCGACCTGTGGGAACGCCTGCTCACCGCAAAGAGCAAGCATAAGGTTGAGTTTATCTGGGTTAAGGGCCACGCCGGCCACGAGCTCAACGAGCGCTGCGACGAGCTCGCCACCACGGCGGCAGACGGCGCCAACCTCGATATCGACACCGGCTTTAACGAGAGCGACCTCTAACGGCGTTTTCGCGCGTTTCCCATGTCCCCACGCGCTACACTCATTCGTGTAGACCAAACAACGCAAGGGGGACGTATGCTGCGCATCGCGACCATCGGCACATCCATGATCACCGACGACTTTATCCAGGTCGTCAATGCCAACAACCAAGCCACGTTTGTGGGCACGCTCTCGCGTGATGCCAATCGCGGCGCCGCCTTTACCGCCGAGCGCGGTGGCGAGCGAAACTTTACCTCGCTCGACGAGCTCGCGGCAACCGCCGATGTCGACGCCGTCTATATCGGCAGCCCTAACGCGTTTCACTACGAGCAGGCCCTTGCCTGCATCGCCGGTGGCAAGCACGTCATCGTCGAGAAGCCCTTCTGCGCCACCGAGGCACAGGCGCTGGAGGTCTTCCGCGCCGCCGAGGCAGCGGGCGTTGTAGCCCTCGAGGCTATGCGTCCCCTCCACGATCCCGCCTTCCACGCCATCGAGGACGCGCTGGGCGAGATCGCCCCCATTCGCCGCGCTTCGCTGCGCTTTGGCAAATATTCTTCGCGCTACAACGAGGTTCTCGCGGGACGTGCTACCAATATCTTCGACTGCAACATGGCATCGGGGTCCCTCATGGACATTGGCGTCTACACCGTCGAGCCCATGGTCGAGATTTTCGGCATGCCTTCCGGCCTCACGAGCATGACTACGCTGCTCGACCGTGCCACGCAACGGCTCACGCACGGCCCTATCGACGGCTGCGGCTCCATCCTTGCCAGCTACGGTGGCGGACGCATCTCCGTCGAGCTTGCGCACTCCAAGATCACCAACGACCTACTGCCCTCGCAGATCGAAGGCGAGCGCGGCACCATCCAGATCGACCATCTGTCCACGCCTCGTAACGTCCGCATCGACTATCGCGGCGACGTCGT
>JAJWXI010000084.1 GCA_021641225.1 Collinsella aerofaciens
CGGCGCGCAAGCATCGTCTTGCCCGATCCCGGGGACCCGATCATAAGCAAACCGAGCTCACCCGCTGCCGCCAGTGCCATGCCGCGTTTGGCAACCTCCTGCCCCAGCACGTCGGCATAGTCGAGTTCGGGCTCAAAAGTAGCCTCCACACCCTCGGAATCCAGATAATGCCGCGCGGCATCGCCCATGCCATGGGCAAGCTGAGACAAATGATCGATGAATCCGCAATCCACACCCGCGAGTGGCACATGCTGGTCTGATCTGCCGGCGATAAAAAACAGCCCCATGTCGCGAGCCAGCAGCTGAAACGCCACCTCGCCCTTGACAGGAAGCACCGTACCGTCCAAGCCGAGCTCGCCGGCGATAAGGCAGCGATCGAGGTTGTCACGGGGAATCTGCCCATCGGCCGCCAGAACCGCGATGGCGATGGGCAGATCAAAGCCGCTACCGGTCTTGCGAATATCGCCGGGCGCCAGGTTGACCGTAATGCCCGAGCGTGGGATCTCGAACCCGGCGGAGCGCATCGCGCAGCGAATACGACCGCGTGACTCCATCACCTCCGTACTCGGAATACCGAGCATCTGAATGCCCGGAACGCCACCGGCAAGCGAGACCTCGACCGTGACGTGAATCGCCTCGACGCCACGGATGCAGGCCGCGTGAACGGCAAACGTCTCGAACGCCATCACGACACCTGCCAATCGAACGCGTTGTACTGATGCTCGATCTCGGCGATATGCCCGCCACGAATGGTGACACCCACGGCATCGAAGCGAATCGCCTTGAGCGGATAATGCTCCATGAGATAGCAACTTGCGATGCGGCGATAGCGGCGTTGCTTTCGGGCGTCCACAGCCTCCTCGGGAAAGACCCGAGTGCTGCAATCCAGCGCAACGCGTCTGGTCTTGACCTCGGCCATCACCACGACATCGTCGAGCTCATCGAGCAGCACCAGATCGGCCTCGCCCTCAGTGCAACGATAACCCTGCTCCAGCAAGGTGTAGCCGCGCTCGTTAAAGTAGTCGATGGTGATCAGCTCACCCAGCATGCCCAGCTCGCGGGGACTGAGCCCCTTGATAAACTCGGGCGTCATCGCCCCGCAGTCGAGCTCGCCGTTTTCCCAACGCTCCTTGAGCTGCTGCGTCTTGCTCTTTTTGCTTGCGACACTCATGGGGTCTCCTTTCCCGCACGCTGCATTGTCCCGATGATGAGGGCGCCTTTCATGTGGGTAAGTACCGGAAGCAAACCAAAAGCTGACCAAATGCCGTCAAAAAACGGGCCGTACGCAGCAATGGTGTTGCATACGGCCCGCTACCAGCAGGTTTATAAAACCCCAGAGGTCCCTGTCTCCACAATTAACCTAGAAAAGGCGCTCAGTCTGCAGAAAGTTTCCGCAAAAGCTCACGCGGTGCAGTGGACAAAGTCCATGTTTGCGAATGGCCTCGATGTGCTCGGGGCTCGCGTAGCCCTTCGACTCGGCCAGATGGTACTCGGGATACTCGGCGTCGTACTCGACCATCATCTCGTCACGCGTGACCTTGGCCATGATGGACGCCGCGGCGATGCAGGCGATTTTGGCATCGCCCTTCACCACATCGCGCTCGTTAGGAACGGCGCCCAAGGGGTTGCCATCCATGAGGACGCAGTCTGGTTCAAGTCCCGTATCGGCCACGGCGCCCGCAACGGCGGCACGGATAGCACGGGCCATGCCCATCTCATCGATATCCTTCGGCGCGATATGGCAAAAACCGATCGCCGTCGCCACCTCGGCAATCTTCACTGAGAGCAACTCGCGGCGCGCGGGCGTGAGCTTTTTGGAATCGTTGATACCCCAGACGCGCGGCTCCATAGGAAGACAGACGGCGCATACCGTCAAAGGGCCGGCCACCGATCCGCGACCTACCTCGTCGACACCAACGACCACCCCATCGCCGCCAAGCTCATGCATAAGCTCGTACATGCCATTGACGCGCTCGCGCTCGGCAAGTTCCTTGGCATGGCGCTTAAGAGCACGCTCACAAGCCTTGATCACCTGCTGGCGCGGGTCCTCGCGATAATGCTCCACGAGGGCGGGAATCTCCTCAAACGTAGCGCTCGCCAACTCACCGGCAACCTGCGATGCCGAAACCGAGCTCGTCATGTTGGCCATACCAGGCCCTCCTTGCATGCAAATCAGATAAAAAGAAGGGCCACCCGAAGGTGACCCTTGTGTCCAAACGAGCGGACAGACGCTGCGATCTTCTTAGCGCTTCTCGGGGATGCGAGCAGCCTTGCCCACCTTGTCGCGGAGGTAGTACAGCTTGGCGCGACGGACACGACCATGACGAACGACCTCGAGCTTGGCGATCTTGGGGCTGTGAAGCGGGAAGGTACGCTCAACACCGACACCGAAGGACATCTTGCGGACGGTGAAGGTCTCGCGGGCACCGGCGCCGGCCATGCGGATGACGTCGCCCTGGAAGACCTGGATGCGCTCGCGGTCGCCTTCCTTAATGCGGTAGTGAACCTTGACGTTGTCGGCGACGCGAACCTGAGGAATGTCCTCGCGGATCTGCTGACGCTCGATTGCGCGGATGTAATCCATGTGCAATTCCTTACTCTTCTAGAGGTGCCGTACCACCTTGGCCGGCACGTAGTTGAACAAACGTATTCGAGTATACACGCGCGGGTTTCTGCTGCAAGAACAATTTTTTACGCAGACAAAAAGACAAAACCCGCACATGATAACCGCCCGCCTCACGAATGAGACGGGCGGTATGAAGGGGGGGCTACGCTAGGCGTCGATGCGCAGAGCGCTAGGCGTTGCGCTTGGCCTCGAGCCTGGCCTGAGCGGCAGCCAGGCGCGCGAGGGGCACGCGATAGGGCGAGCAGGACACGTAGTCCACGTCGGCCACGTTAAACAGGCCCTTGATCGACTTGGGGTCGCCGCCGTGCTCACCGCACACGCCAAAGTGCATGCCGGGATTGGTGGCGCGACCTTTCTCGACAGCCATGCGCACGAGCTCCAGCACCGCCGAGTCGATGGTCTCGAAGGGGTTGTCCTTCAGGATCTTCTTGTGCAGGTACAGCGGAATGAACTTGGCCTCGGCATCGTCGCGCGAGAAGCCGAAGGTCGTCTGGGTGAGGTCGTTGGTGCCAAAGCAGAAGAAATCTGCGTGCTGGGCGATTTCGTCAGCGACCATGCAGGCGCGCGGCAGCTCGAGCATCGTGCCCACGGGAATGTTGAGCTCGACGCCCTCTTCGGCGGAAACCTCGGCGATTACGTGCTCAATGACCTCGCGGGTCTGGACATGCTCTGCCGTGATGGAAACGAGCGGAACCATGATCTCGGGGCGTGGGTCGACGCCCTCCTTAATAAGGCGGGCAGCAGCCGTGGCGACGGCGCGAACCTGCATGAGCGGCAGATCGCTAAAGACAACGGACAGGCGCACACCACGCAGGCCGAGCATCGGGTTGGACTCGACCATGCCGTCGATACGACGCAGGCGGGCACGCAGGGCGGCAAGCTCTTCCTCGCTGGCGCCAGCGGCTTCCTTCTTGGTGATGGCGACCTCAAGCTCGCGAGGATCATCCAGGAACTCATGCAGCGGCGGATCGAGCAGGCGAACGACCACATCGCGGCCGGACATGGTCTTGAACATCGCCAAGAAGTCCTCGGTCTGAACCTTGAGCAGATCGTCCAGGGCCTGCTGCTTCACGGCCTCATCGTCGGACAGGATAAAGCTCTGGATGATGTTCTTGCGGTCGCCCAGGAACATGTGCTCGGTGCGGCACAGACCGATGGCCTCGGCGCCAAACTCGAGCGCGAGCGCGGCATCCTCGGGGTTGTCGGCGTTGACGCGCACGTGGTTGGCGTGACCGTCGCTCTCGTCCAGACGGATCTCGTCGGCCCAGGACAGGATGGTGTCCAGATCGCCGGTAAGCTCGGCGGAGACAAGGTCAACGGCGCCGTCAACGACGATGCCCTGGGTGCCGTCGATGGAGATGATGTCGCCCTCGTGCAGCACACGGTCGCTGCCCTCGATGCGCACGACCTTCTCGGCGGCGTCGATATGGAAGCGCTCAACACCGCAGACGCAGGGTGTGCCCATGCCGCGGGCGATAACGGCGGCGTGGCTCGTCTTACCACCGTGGCTCGTCAGGATGCCCTCGGCGGCAACCATGCCCTTCAGGTCGTCGGGGTTGGTCTCCCAGCGGACCAGGATGACCTTGTGGCCCTCGGCAGAACGCGCGACGGCGTCGTCGCTCGAGAACACGACCTCGCCCACGGCGGCACCGGGGCTGGCGTTAAGGCCGGTGGCAAGCGCCTCGTACTTCTTGGAGGAGTCGAACTGCGGGTGCAGGAGCTGATCGAGCTGCGCGGGGTCGATGCGGCTTACGGCCTCCTCGCGGGTGATCAGACCCTCCTCGACCATCTCGATGGCAATGCGCAGGGCGGCGGTGGCGGTGCGCTTGCCCACACGGGTCTGGAGCATCCAGAGTTTGCCCGGCTCGATGGTGAACTCGATGTCGCACATGTCGCGATAGTGATCCTCGAGCGTCAGGAACACGCGCTCAAGCTCCTCGCCTGCGGACTCAAGGCCCGGAGTGGTCTTGAGGTCGGCGATGGGCTCGGTATTGCGGATGCCGGCGACGACGTCCTCGCCCTGGGCGTTGACCAGAAAGTCGCCGTAGAACTCCTTGGTGCCATCGGCGGGGTTGCGGGTGAAGGCGACGCCGGTCGCAGAGGTCTCGCCCTTGTTGCCAAAGGCCATGGCCTGAACGTTGACGGCGGTGCCGAGCTCGTCGGAGATGCCGTGCTGCTTGCGGTAGATACAGGCGCGCTCGTTCATCCAGCTGCCAAAGACGGCCTGGATGGCAAGGCGCAGCTGGAGCTCCGGATCGTGTGGGAAGATGGGCTTGCCATCGGCGACCTCGAGCTCGGGATACAGAGCAGCCTCGACGTTGGCGGAGAAGATGCCCTTGAAGGTCTCGACGAGCTCCTGCAGGTCCTCGGCCGAAAGCTCGGAGTCAACGCGGACGCCGGCAACCAGACGGGCCTGGGTCAGGGCGTTCTCGAACAAGTCGGCGTCGACGCCCATGACGACGTTGGAGAACATCTGGATAAAGCGGCGATAGCTGTCCCAGGCAAAGCGCGGGTTCTGCGTCTGGGCGATGAGGCCCTGGACGGAATCGTCGTTGAGGCCCAGGTTGAGTACCGTGTCCATCATGCCGGGCATGGAGAACGGAGCGCCCGAGCGCACCGACACGAGCAGCGGGTCATGGGCGTCGCCGAGCTTCTTGCCACAGCGGGCCTCGAGGTCGGCCTCGGCGGCAACGATCTCGTCGAGTGCGCCCTCAGGCCAAACATTGCCGGCACCGGAGTACTCAACGCAGGTCTGGCAGGTAATGGTAAAGCCACCGGGAACCGGCAGGCCGATACGGCTCATCTCGGAAAGGTTAGCGCCTTTGCCGCCAAGCACGAAGTTCATGGACTTGTCGCCCTCGGTGACACAAGTGCCCTGGGCGTCGGTTCCAAAACGGTAAACCCTCTTGCAATCGCTCACGATACATCCCCTTCTATGTGTTCGCACACACGACCGTGGTAACGAATCGACCCGCCGGATGCAGGCCGTGAGGGAACTATACGGCGGGTTTTGGGCGGGCATGAGCAGAGGCTGCGCGGTTTGGTAAACGTGCTAAAACTGGCGGTAAACGGTAGGTAAAGGTGGTTACCTTATGAAGATACCACTACAATGTAATTGCAGGTCAAAAGCGGTATAAACTGCTAAAACGCTTTAGCAAATAGGCCAATAAAATATGATATTGAACGTTGCGAAAATTGCCAGGTGGGACAAATCTATCAAGTATTTGTCCAAAAAAGACTGCTCAGCGATTGCTACTGCTGCGCGCGGCGGGCGGCTCGGCGGGCCCTTGCTTCTTGGATCTCCTCGAGGTGGGCAATGATCTCTGAGGCGCTCTCCTCGATCGCCTTGCCGTCGGTACGCACTACAAAGCAACCCAGGCGCTTCATGAGAGCACGAGCTTCCTCGAGCTCACTGCGCACGCTCTCGGGCTCGGCATAGGAACCGGCGACGGCGCGGGCGTAGTCATCGCCCAGGCGGCTATCGCGAATTTCGGAAATCACATCGACGGTCGAAATTAGGCCGAACAGGCGCATCGGATCGACCTCGTAAATCGACTTGGGCGGCTCCATGCCGTGTGCCAGCGGAACGTTGGCGACCTTGTAGCCCTGATAGGCCAGATACATCGACAAGGGCGTCTTAGATGTACGCGACACGCCCAGCAGCACGATATCGGCGCCCGACAGATCGTCGCAGCCGCGCCCGTCATCGTGCTCAACGAAATACTCCATGGCCTCGATACGATGGAAGTAGCGATCATCAGTCTTGTGGATCACGCCGGCCACGCCCTTAGGCGAAACACCGATGAGCGAAGACAGCACGGCAAGCGTAGGTCCGATCAGATCGACCGAGCGAATATGCAGCATGCCCAAGTAGTCGAGCACGCGGGCACGAAGCGCCGGGTCGACGATGGTGTGGAACACGGCAATATCGCGATGGTCCGCATCCACACGCGGACCGACAAACGACTCCACCTGCTCCACCGAGGTCACCTTGGGAAGGCGCAAAACACGAAAAGCCCCTTCATCAAATTGCCCGGACGCCGCAAGCACCACCTCGCAAGCGGTATCTCCGAGCGAGTCGGAGATAACGATGACGGTGGGACGAGCGGTGACCGGGCAATCCATGCGGGGCTCCTTTTGCGCTTACGCGCAGGCTAGCTTACTTTTTGCGGGCAAGCTCACCGATGTTGGCGATGCCGGAGAAAACGGCCTCGAAGCGGTTGAGCAGCTTAAGGCGATTATCGCGGAGCTGCTCGTCCTTGTCCATGACCATGACCTCGTCGAAGAAACGGTCAATGGGCGCGCGCAGGGCTGCCAGGGCGGCAAACGCGGCCGGGTAATCCTCGGCAGCGAGAGCGGCGTCGACGGCGGTCTGAGCGGCCTCGGAGGCGTCGGCAAGTGCAAGCTCGACCTCACCCATCAGGCTGCGGTCGTACTCCACGCCCAGCTCGGGCTTGGAGATGTGCGCGGCACGGGCATAGGCGGTAGCCAGGTTGTCGAAAGTTTCGGCGTCGTTCTTGCGGGCCTCGTCGAGGGCGGCGCAGCGAGCAAAGAAGACAGACGGGGCAATGATGTGAACCGCGGAGACGGCGGCAACGGTATCGGCGGGGATCTTCTCGTCGCGAGCCATGCTCACCAGACGACCATGGAAGAAATCGCGAACCTGCTGGGCGACCTCGGCGGCGTCAAACGCAATGCCCTGCTCGGTATAGAGCTCAAGGGCAAAGTCGATGAGCGACGTGGGGTCGATCGGCAGACGATCACGCAGGATGTTGATGATGCCGATGGCGGCACGGCGCAGCGCGTAGGGGTCCGAAGAGCCGGTCGGGGGCTCGCCGATGGCAAAGATACCGGCGATGGTATCGAGCTTATCGGCGCAGGCCACGATGCAGCCAGCGGTGCCCTCGGGCAGCTCGTCGCCGGCAAAGCGGGGACGATAGTGATCGCGAATGGCGTGGGCGACCTCGTCGTTCTCCCCCATCGCGGTGGCGTAGTAACCGCCCATC
>JAJWXI010000085.1:0-5047 GCA_021641225.1 Collinsella aerofaciens
CGGCTGCGATTTGGACGAAGCTGCGGGCGATGCGCATGATATTGTTGCCCGCGCGCTGGCCGCCGGTGCCGTGATTAACGCCACAGGTGCTCATACGCTGCGTTTCCTGCCGCCGCTCGTGTGCGAAGAGGCCGACGTGGACAGTCTGATCGAGATCCTGTCGGGTGTCTTGGGCTAACGCGGCGCAATAACTCAATTTTGACCGGGTTCCGGACTGCGGACGTGCCATATGCGGCACGATTCGGCGGTCTGGAGCCCGTTTTGCCATAAATCTGCAATGGCCAGGAGAGCCTTTGGACAAAAAATGCCAAATATGAGTACTGTCACCAGTTGAATCTCATATGAAACCGACTACTTCGGATTAGTTAGACCACACATGTTCAGTTATGTTAATGGGAAAACAGCTAGTAAAGGCTTCAAATCGCTGATTCAGAGCTAGATTTATCCAGCGAAACCCAAAAATCGCTGCTACAAAATTGGTAACAGTACTCATTTTTGCCATTTTTTGGCCACGACCTTTGTGACAGACGTGCTGGCGGGTTCGAATCCCTCTGCGATGGGCCAAAAAAGAAAGGCCCCCATAGCCGGGAGCCTATCAAATCAGTGGTGGGCGATGAGGAATGTCGCGCGCGGCTGACGCCGCCCGCTCTCGCTTCGGGCCTACGGCCCTCGCGTGCTGCGCTGGAAAACGCTTCGCGTTTCCTCAGCTCCGCACCCTTCCGGGTTCGAATCCCATGAAATAGGCCCAAACAAAAAAACGGTCCCCTTTCGAGGACCGTTTCCAAATCAGTGGTGGGCGATGAGGGATTCGAACCCCCAGCCTTGTGCGTGTAAAGCACCTGCGCTAACCGTTGCGCCAATCGCCCGTGCGGAGAGAGTATAGCAAAACAATTGGGTTGTTCACCTCATATCCATTAAAGGTAACCGGCGCGTGTCGCAGCGGAGCTGATTCAGTTGAGATTGCCTGAACATTCCGTCCCCCTTTGCGCCCTCGGGTATACTCAAAAGCTATTGATTCGATTTGATGCCCAGCAACAGCAGAGGGGATAGTATATGTGCGGTTTTGTCGGTTTTGTCGGTGGGACGGATAACCAATCCGAGGTGCTCACCAAGATGATGGACCGCATCGTCCATCGCGGTCCCGACATGGGCGGTCAGTTTATCGACGGCCGCGTTGCCCTCGGCTTCCGCCGCTTGTCGATCCTCGACCTGACCGAGGCCGGCGCTCAGCCCATGGCCAATGAGGACGGCAGCGTCGTTATCGTCTTCAACGGCGAGATCTACAACTTCCAGGAGCTTCGCTCCGAGCTCGAGGCCAAGGGCTACAAGTTCCACTGCGGCGCCGACACCGAGAGCCTCCTGCACGGCTACGAGGAGTGGGGCGAGGCCGTGCTCGACCGCCTTCGCGGTATGTACGCCTTCGTCATCTGGGACAAAAAGAAGAACAAGCTCTTTGGCGCCCGCGACATCTTTGGCATTAAGCCGCTCTACTACTATCCCATGGCCGATGCGGGCGACGGTGCGCCGGGCGTGCTCTTTGGCTCCGAGATCAAGAGCTTCCTCGACTATCCGCACTTCCACAAGGCGGTCAACAAAAAGGCCCTGCGTCCGTACATGACGCTGCAGTATTCGGCGACTGAGGAGACCTTCTTCGAGGGCGTCTACAAGCTGCCGCCGGCGCATTACTTTACCGTCGATATCCCGACCGGCAAGATGAACATCGAGCGCTACTGGGATTGCGATTACTCTGCCGTCGAGAAGCCGTTTGAGGAGTACGTCGACGAGCTGGACGAGGTCGTGCACGAGAGCGTCGAGGCCCATCGCATCGCCGACGTCAAGGTCGCTTCGTTCCTCTCCGGTGGCGTCGACTCCAGCTACATCGCCGCTTGCCTCATGCCCGACAAGACCTTCTCGGTAGGCTTCGATTACAAGAACTTCAACGAGACCAACTACGCCAAGGAGCTCTCTGACAAGCTCGGCGTCGAGAACGTCCGCAAGATGATCACCGCCGACGAGTTCTTTGGCGCGCTCGAGGACATTCAGTATCACATGGACGAGCCGCAGTCCAACCTGTCGTCCGTGCCGCTGTGGTTCCTGGCCGAGATGGCCCGCAAGGACGTCACCGTCGTGCTTTCGGGCGAAGGCGCCGACGAGCTCTTTGGCGGCTACGCCTATTACGAGGACACGGTTCCGGTGCGCAAGTACAAAAAGATGGTGCCGCTGCCCATCCGTCGCGCGCTCGGTAACCTGGCGCTGCACATGCCGTACTTCAAGGGCCACAATTTCCTGGTCAAGGGTGCCGAGATCCCCGAGAAGTCGTTCCTGGGACAGGCCTTGGTATGGCCGGAGCGTGAGGTCGACGGCGTGCTCAAGCCCGAGTACAACACCGGCGACGGCGCCTTCGAGCTCGCCGCCCCCATCTACGCGCGCGTAAAGGGTCAGCCCGAGCTGGTCAAGAAGCAGTACCTGGACATGAACATGTGGCTCCCGGGCGACATTCTGCTCAAGGCCGACAAGATGTGCATGGCGCACTCGCTGGAGCTGCGTGTGCCCTTCCTGGACCGCAAGGTCATGGAGTTCGCCGAGCACATTCCCGACCGCTATCGCATCAACGAGAATGGCAACAAGCAGGTGCTCCGCCACGCCGCCAACAAATCGCTGCCCGACGAGTGGGCCACCCGTCCCAAGGTGGGCTTCCCGGTGCCGATTGTCTACTGGCTGCGCGAGCAAAAGTGGTACGACTATGTCAAGGAGTACTTCACCGCGCCGTGGGCAAGCGAGTTCTTCGATACCGACGAGCTCATGCACCTGCTCGATCTGCACTTTGCGGGCAAGGGCGATTTCCAGCGCAAGATCTATACGCCGCTCGTGTTCCTGGTGTGGTACAAGCGCTTCTTTATCGACGAGGACCAGCCCGCTGTTCAGGCTGCCTAGCCTCGGCTTACGAACGCCTGCGCGTAACGGCTCCTCCGGGAGCCGTTTTTGCGTGGGTGCGTTTCAGTTACTATAAAACCGTCCCTGCCAAATGGCTGAGAAAGGTGAAAGATGCACCATTCGGATTCCGCGACCGTGACCACGGTCGATACGCTTGCCAAGCTTCTCGATGTGTGCGGCGAGCTGCGCGCATCAGAGCAGGTTGACGAGCGTGCCGTGACCGGCTGCTCGTTTGATTCGCGCGCGGTCTCGGCAGGTGACGTGTTCTTTTGCAAAGGTGCTGCCTTTAAGCCCGCGTTTTTGAGCATGGCGCTCGATGCGGGTGCCGTCGCATTTGTGTGCGAAGAGTCGCTGGTCGAGTCTCTGGAGCCGCTGGCGCAGGAGAGCGGCGCTGCGATGCTGGTCGTGGACAGCGTGCGCACGGCCATGGCCCTGCTGCCGCCGGAGGTCTACAATCGCCCCGACCACGACGTTAAGATCGTGGGTATCACCGGTACCAAGGGAAAGACCACGGCCGCTTTTATGCTCCAGTCCATCATCAGGGCGGCGGGCGAGTCCTGCGGCATGATCGGCTCGGTGAACACCGACGATGGTATCGAGTGCTACGAGAGCACCAACACCACGCCCGAGGCCCCCGAGGTCTGGCGCCATATCGCCAACTGTCGCGCGTCTGGTCGCCAGTCCATGGTCATGGAGGTCTCAAGCCAGGCGCTTAAGTACCAGCGCGTCGAGAACCTGCCGTTTGACGTGGCGTGCTTCCTCAATATCGGGCGTGACCACATCTCACCGATTGAGCACCCGACCTTCGAGGATTATTTTGAGAGCAAGCTCAGGATCTTTGATCAGGCTAAGACCGCCGTGGTGAATCTGGGCACCGATGAAGTCGAACGCGTGCTGGAGGCCGCGTCGACGGCTGAGCGCTTGGTGACCGTTGGCGTCGAGCATCCCGAGGCAAGCCTATGGGCGAGCGATGTGCGCATGGTCGGCTTTAGCATCGAGTTCAACTTGCATGGCCTGTGTGCCGACGAGTTCGAGGCGGGGGAGAAGATCCTGCTGGGTATCGCGGGAGACTTTAACGTGGAGAACGCGCTGGTCGCTATCGCCGCTGCGCACGAGATCGGCATCGGTATCGATGCCATCAAGAAGGGCCTCTCCAAGCTTCGTGTGCCGGGCCGCATGGAGGTCGTGGAGTCGAAGGACGGCCGCGTGATCTGCGTCGTTGACTATGCGCACAACCAGCTTTCGTTCCGTTCGCTTTTCTCGTCGGTCAAGCGCGCGTTCCCCACTAGCCCAGTCATTGCGGTGTTTGGCGCTGCTGGCGGCAAGGCGCAGGAGCGCCGCGAGCAGCTTCCGCGCGAGGCCGCACCATATTCCGACCTGATGATTTTTGCCAACGAGGACCCGGCTCACGAGGACCCGATGAAGGTCTGTCGCGAGCTTGCCGAACATGTTCCCGACGATACGCCGAACAAGATCATCCTCGACCGCGAAGCCGCTGTGCACGCGGCGTTCAAGGCGGCGCGCGAGGAGTACGTCAACCCCAATGCTCCCACCATTGTCTTGCTGCTGGCAAAGGGTGACGAGGAGCTCATGCACGTGGGCGACGAGTTCGTGCCCATCGAGAGCGACCTTTCGTTGGCCAATCGCCTGATCGATGTTGCCCAGTTTGACTAATGAACCATGATGGCGAAGGCGCCCTGAGTGCGCTGTTGCCATAAACGTGTTCCCTCAATCAAAACATGCCGTCCAAGCCCAAACTTTTCTACGTAAACGGAGTAACCATGTCCCACAACACCCTGCCGACCGTCGCCGAGCTTTCGGGCGAGATGCGCGAGCGCTTGGCCAAGGTCAAGTACGTCTTTACCGACCTGGATGCCACGATGCTCGCACCCGGCTCGTGCGTGCTGCGCGACAACGACGGCAACCCCTCGACCAAACTCGTCGAGGCCGTCGTGGCGCTCGCTCGCGCTGGTATTCAGGTGGTTCCCACCTCGGGCCGCAACCGCACCATGATCCACGAGGACGCGCGCGTGCTCGGCCTCAACTCCTACATTGGTGAGATGGGCGGCCTGGTCATGTACGACCTCAAAGCCAACGATTGGGAGTATCTGAC
>JAJWXI010000085.1:5147-7464 GCA_021641225.1 Collinsella aerofaciens
CGCGAGGAGACGCTCGCGCTCGGCGATTCCGAGTCCGACTTCTACATGGCCGATCACGTGGGCACGTTCTGCCTGGTCGAGAATGGCCTGACGAGCGCCGGCGCGCCCGAGTTCCTGGACGCTTGCGATAACGCCTACGTCACACGCGGCAAGATTGTCGACGGCTGGGTGGCAACGGCCGAGCTGCTGGTCGCGGCTCGTTCGTAGCGCGGTCCTATCGCGCTGAGCCATATCTTTTCGAGAGAGAATCTGGTGAGGTAATGTCCGATATCGAGAATCCGGCAGGCGACACGCGCCCGATTGGCGTGTTCGATTCTGGTTTGGGCGGTCTGACGGTTGCGCGTGCCATCGCGACGGCGCTGCCGCACGAGTCCGTCTACTACTTCGGCGACACCAAACGCTGTCCCTACGGCACGCGCACCGAGGATGAGGTGCGCTCATTTGCGTTGCAGGCGGGTCGTTGGCTTTCGAAGCACGACGTCAAGATTATGGTCATCGCCTGCAACACGGCGACCGCCGCGGCCTTGCGTCTGGCCCAGCAGGTGCTCGACGTCCCCGTCATCGGTGTGATTGCACCGGGCGCACGCGCGGCAATCAACAGCACCCGCACGCGCCGGGTGGGTGTGCTCGCCACCAACCTCACCATTCGCTCGGGCGCCTACACGCGCGCCATCCAGGACCTGGATGCCGGCGTGGACGTGTACGGCTGCCCTGCTTCGAGCTTTGTCGAGGTCGTCGAGCATGAGCTCGCGTCGGGTGCGCACCTGCAGGAGCAGTGGCTCGAGAACGAGGACGTCTTCGATACGCCTGCCGTGCGTGCGCTGGTGGGTGCCACGGTTGAGCCGCTGCGCGACCACGGTATCGATACCGTGGTACTCGGCTGTACGCATTTTCCGCTGTTGGTGGGACCTATCCGGCATGCGCTGGGGCCTGGGGTGCGCGTCGTGAGTTCCGCCGAGGAGACCACGCGCGAACTGACCGATATCCTCACGCGCCGCGAGCAGCTGGCGGGCGACGCCGCCGAGCCGCAGCATCGTTTTGCCACGACGGCCGATAACATTGCCGAGTTTGCGGTGGCGGGCAGCTTTATCTTTGGTCAGCCGCTCAAGAGCATCGAACATATCGATATCGATGAGCTGAAATAGATGTAAGGCCGCCGCCAAAGCCTTCGCCACATCTTTTGCCGAAAGGATATTTCTATGGAGTACATGCAGGTCAACCGCGCCAACGGTCGCGCCGCCAACGAGTTACGCTCCGTTAAGCTCACCCGTGGCGTCATGAAGCACGCCCACGGTTCGTGCCTGGCCGAGTTTGGCGATACGCGCGTGCTGTGTGCCGCCACTATCGAGGAGGGCGTGCCGGGCTGGCGAAAGGGAGCTAAGGCCGGCTGGGTGACCGCGGAATACGCCATGCTGCCGGCGTCGACCGGCAAGCGCTGCAAACGCGAGCACGCCAACCGCAAGGGCCGCTCCATGGAGATTGAGCGCCTCATTGGCCGCAGCCTGCGTACCGTCGTCAACATGAAGGCGCTCGGCGAGTACACCGTCACCGTCGACTGCGACGTGATCCAGGCCGATGGCGGCACGCGTACAGCGAGCATTACCGGCGCCTGGGTGGCGCTGCACGACGCCCTCGCCATGTGGGTCGAGGCGGGCAAGATCGAGCGCATCCCGCTTACCGGCCAGGTGGCTGCCATCTCCATGGGCGTCGTCGACGGCAATACGCTGCTTGACCTCGATTATTCCGAGGACAGCCATGCCGAGGTCGACATGAACCTCGTCGCCACCGACACCGGTGAGATGATCGAGCTCCAGGGCACCGGCGAGCAGGCGCCCTTCGACCGTAAGCGCCTCAACGCCCTGCTCGACCTGGGCGACAAAGGTATCGCCGAGCTCATCGAGCTTCAGCGCCAAGCCATCGCCTAACCTGCCAAAAAAGGGACAGGTTTATTTTGGTAGGTTTTATCTGCGGAGACGTCTAGACACAAGACTGCCGTTGATTGAGAGGGGAGAGGCAGAGGCCCTCGTCGCCCTCGACGCGGCATTGCTATAGAGACAAGGAGGCCAGTTATGGCACTTGAGAAGATCGACATCGACACCCTCGACCCGGCGGCAACCATCGTCGTGGCAACCGGGAACGCCCATAAGCTCACCGAGATCGAGGCCATTTTGGGCAAGGTCATGCCCGAGGTGCGCTTTGTGGCGCTCGGCCAGCTGGGCGATTTTGAGGACCCCGAGGAAAACGGCACGACGTTTTTGGAGAACGCCATCATCAAGGCCCAGGCTGCGGTCGAGGAGACGGGGCTCATGGCCATCGC
>JAJWXI010000086.1 GCA_021641225.1 Collinsella aerofaciens
GGGCGAAGACGCGCGCCTGCTGCTCTGTCGCCGCAGTCCGCTCAAACGACTGTGGGGCGGGGTGCTGGCCGATAGCTGTGCCGGCCATCCGCTCCCCGGGGAAGACGTCGCGGCCGCCACGGCGCGTCGCATCAACGAAGAGCTTGGCATTACGCGCGAGCCCGATCAGCTCAAGCACCTCGGACACGTGGTGTACCGCGAGGACCACGGCGACGGCCGCTGCGAGTGCGAATGGTGCGAGGTGCTCGCAGCCCATGTTGAGCCGGGCGAGCTACGCATCAACCAAGAGGAGATCTCGGAGGTGCGCCGCGTGGCCCCGTCCGAGCTCAAAGGCTACCTGCAGGGTCACCCTGAGCAGCTGGCCCCCTGGCTCCGCGAGGCCCTCAGCGACCCATCCATCCGTACGGCCCTCGCCATGTAACAAAGGTACAGTCCCTTTGCCATATCCAAACCGTCACAACATTCGATGAAAATCTCGAAAACGAGGAAAAGCGTCGAATGTTGTGACGGTTTTTGTCCAGGGAATCGCTTCTCATCCAAAAAATCCGCTTGACTGTATTGCAACAACACAGCGCAACGTAAGGGGTGTCCGATAACGGGCGCCCCTTTTTAAGCGGCAACGTGGCTGCGAATCCGGAGCGCCCCCAACAAGAAAGGTGGGGAGATGGAAGCGGAAAAGAAGGCGTTTAAGATTACCAAGCGCGAAATTGGCTTTGTGCTGGGTATCGTTGTCTTTTTGCTGGTGAAGTTTCTTCCTTTGGCGGAGCTGAGCTCGACGGTCGAGCTCACGGTCGGCGGTCAGACCTGTCTGGCGTTGACACTCGCCACGGTGGTGTTCTGGGCGTGTGGCGTGGCACAGCCGGGCTTTGTGGGCCTGCTCTATTGCGCGCTGCTCGTTCTGTTTAAGGTGTGCGTGGACGACACGGGCGCCGCGAGCATCTCGGCGACGGTCGCCTCCACGTTTAGCTCGTGGACTAAGGCCACCATGTGGCTCGTCATCGGCGCCTACCTCATCGCCAGTGCGGTCAAGGAGTCGGGCCTGGGCGAGCGCATCGCCTATGCTTTTATGCTCAAGTTCGTGCGCGATGCCAAGTCGCTCATCATCTCGATTTTCGCGCTCACCTTTGTGCTGTCGCTGCTGATCCCGCATCCGTTCCCCCGTGCCTTCCTCATCCTCGCCGTCGTCTCGGTCATCGCCGAGTCCGCCGGCTACGGTGACGACGACCGTGGCAAGCTCGGCTTCCTCGTGTTTGCCGCTGCCGCCCCGGGTTCCATGTTCTTCCTGACGGGCGACTCCACGCTCAACCCGCTCGTTGCACAGTACAGCGTCGAGGCCGGCGGCATGAGCCCGTCCTTTATCGACTGGTTCCTGTACATGAGCGTGCCTATGCTGGTCGCACTGCTGTGCACCCTGTTCTTGGGCCTCTTCCTCTTTAAGCCCAGCAAGGAGCTCGTCTACGATCGCGAGCAGATCGTGGCCAAGCAGGCCGCGCTCGGCAAGCTCTCCGTCAAGGAGATCCGCACCATCGTGTGGCTTGTCATCGCCATCGCGCTGTGGCTTACCGTCTCGGGCGATTACATCGGCTGGGTGACACTTGCCATCGGTGTCGCGCTCGCCATGCCCATCATCGGCGAGGTCCTTACGCCCGCCAGCTGGAACGCCGTCGACATCAAGTCCCTCATGTTCCTGACGGCCGCCATGGCCGTGGGCTCCGTGGGCGGTGCCACCGGCATGAACGCTTGGATCGCCGATGTCGTGCTTCCCAGCTCCGTGCCCGAGAACATCTTCCTGTTCGCCCTGCTCGTCGCCGCGCTCTCCATGATCATCCACATGTTCATGGGCTCGGTCATGGCCGTGCTCGGCGTGTGCGTGCCGGCGTTCATCAGCTTCGCGGCCGGCTCCAGCGTGAGCCCGCTCGCCGTGGCGCTCATCGTCTTTACGTCCATCAACATCCACTACATCCTGCCGTTCCACAACCTGCCGATCCTTATCGGCGAGGGCAAGGACGCCGGCGGCTACACCTCCAAAGAGGCCATGCGCATGGGCATTCCCCTCACCGCGGTCGTCTTTATCGTCGTGCTGGTCGAGGCCGCCTGGTTCCACCTCTTTGGCCTGATGTAAGCGGTCGAGCGCTTGGGCTGTAAGCAGCCGAGTGCTCGAACTGCGAGTGGCCGAGCGTCCCATCTATGAGCGCCGCGGCCCCATTACGTTATCCAGCCCGGTGGCACACCGCCGCCGGGCACTCTCCCGAAAGGAGCACGCCATGTCCACCACCGATGCTTCCCAGATCCACGACCTGCGCTCCGCACTCGACTTTTTGCGCGAGATGCCGGGCCAGCTGCTCGAGACCGACACGCAGGTCGATCCCGATGCCGAGGTATCGGGCGTCTATCGCCACGTCGGTGCCGGCGGCACCGTTATGCGCCCGACCAAAGAGGGCCCGGCGATGGTCTTCAACAACGTCAAGGGCTTTGACGATGCCAAGGTCTGCATCGGCATGCTTGCCAGCCGCAAGCGCGTTGCCGCCCTGCTCGACTTGGACGAGGAGCACCTGGGCCTCGAGATCGGCAAGCGCTTCGAGAACCTGATCGCGCCTGAGCAGATCGCCGAGGGTGCGCACGTCGACTGCCAGGAGGTCGTGTACAAGGCGACCGACGAGGGCTTTGACCTGCGCAGGATCGTCCCCGCTCCCACCAACACGCCCGTCGACGGCGGCCCCTATATCACCATGGGCCTCGCCTACGGCACGAGCCCCGACGGCTCCCAGTCCGACGTGACCATCCACCGCTTCTCCTGCGTCGACAAGGACAAGCTTGCCATGTGGATCACCCCCGGCAGCCGTCACCTTGGCGCGTTCTTTGACGAGTACTGCCAGCGCGGCGAGGACATGCCCATCTCCATCTCCATCGGCCTGGACCCCGCCGTGTACATGTGCTGCGGTTTCGAGGCTCCCACCACGCCGCTCGGCTTTAACGAGCTGCAGATCGCCGGCGCCCTGCGCGGCCACGCCGTCGAGCTTGCCGACTGCGTCACCGTTCCGCAGAAGTGCATCGCCAACGCCGAGTATGTGCTCGAGGGCTACCTCATGCACGACGAGACCATCAACGAGGACGTCAACGGCCACGGCTACGCCATGCCCGAGTTCCCCGGCTACACCGGTGGCGCCAAGGTCTGCCCGGTGATCAAGATCACCGCCGTTACCACGCGCGTCAATCCCATCATGGAGAGCTGCATCGGTCCTTCGCACGAGCACGTTTCCATGGCCGGCATCCCCACCGAGGCTTCCATCTACAAGATGGTCGAGACCGCCATCCCGGGCCGCCTGCTCAACGTCCATGCTGCTCCCTGCGGCGGCGGCAAGTTCGTTGCCATCATGCAGTTTAAGAAGTCGAGCAAAAATGACGAGGGCCGTCAGCGCAATGCCGCCATGCTCGCCTTCTCGGCATTCTCCGAGCTCAAGCACGTCATCCTTGTTGACGAGGATGTCGATATCTTCGATATGAGCGACGTGATGTGGGCCATGACCACGCGCTTCCAGGCCGACGTCGACCTCATCACCATCCCCGGCTGCCACTGCCACGTGCTCGACCCGTCCAACGACCCCGCGTTCGATCCTTCGATCCGCGAGCACGGCATCGCCTGCAAGGCCGTCTTCGACTGCACGGTCCCGTTCAACCTCAAGAAGAACTTCATCCGCTCGCAGTTCATGGAGATCGACAAGGACAAGTGGGCTAGGGAGATTGCGGCGTTTTAACAAACGCCGCACCGGTCGACGCTGCGCCCGCGCCTGGCGGACAATCTGCCCCTCAGCTGCGAAGGCATGGGCATAAGCCCTATGCCTTCTTGTTTCGGGGCACCTTGTCTCGCCAGGCGCGCGCTCGCTGACATTGCCCGACCTATAGCCGCCATTTTGTTGTTGCTGGTAAGCCCTACCAAGTAGTCAAGGAGTTGTCATGCCTGAGTCTTCTGTCCGTCCCCGTCGCATTGTCGTTGGCGTTTCGGGCGCCAGCGGTGCCGCGCTGGGCCTTGAGTGCCTCAAATGCCTGCGCCAGGCCGGTGCCGAGTCGGCGCTTGTCGTCACGCGCGGGGGAGAGATTACCATCGAGCAGGAGCTCGGCATGACGCTCGACGAGTTTGCGTGCTATGCCGATGTGGTCTACGACAACAAGAACATCGGCGCCGCCATTGCAAGCGGCACCTATCCGGTCGACGGCATGATCGTGGCCCCGTGCTCCATGAAGACGCTCGCCGGCATCGCAAGCGGCTACAGCGAAAACCTGCTGCTGCGTGCGGCCGACGTGCAGATGAAAGAGCAGCGCCGCCTGGTGCTCATGGTGCGCGAGACGCCCTTCAGCGCCATTCACGTCGATAACATGGCGCGCCTGGCGCGCGTGCCCGGCATCATGCTCATGCCGCCTATGCTCACGTTTTACAACGGCCCCGCCACGCTCGATGACGCGGTGCATCACATCGCCGCCAAGGCGCTCGAGGCCGTCGGCGTGCCATGTGCAAACTATAAGCGCTGGTCATAGGCGTCTTTAGGGTAGGATACGAATAGTGTTTAAGCCCGCTGCCCCTGTGGGCGGCGGGCTTTGGTGTGTCGGGAGGACCTATGCAGACGGGCATGTATGCGATCAGCGAGATGGCGAGCTTGTTTAATGTTTCGCGCCAAACGCTCATTTACTACGACAAGATCGGTCTGTTTAAACCCGCCGTGGTGAACGAAAAAGGCTACCGTTTCTATTCGCCCACGCAGATCCCGCTCATGCGTCTGATCTGCATGTTGCGCGACCTGGGGCTCGAGCTCGACGAGGTCGACCGCCTAACCTCGACGTTCGACATTGGCGAGATGACCGATCACCTGCGCTCGCGGGTGCAAGCGCTCGATGAACAGATCGCCGGCCTCAAAGCCGAGCGCGCGAGTGTGCAGGAGCGTCTGAGCTTTTACGACGAGGCGGTTTACTGGCGCGAGCGCGAGGGCAAGCCGGAGCTCAAACAGTTTGAGCGCCGCTACGTGGTCTTTGAGGGGTTTCCGGGCGATATCGAGCGCGGCCGCTCGATGCTTCACCCCACGCTCATGCGGGCGATTCTGCGCATGCGTACGTTGACGGGCACGCGCCCCATGCGCGGCTGGGGCGCCATGCTGCGTCGCGAGGCGCTGCATTCCGACGACCCCATTGCCGGCGCCGGCTCCTTTGCCGTGCTGCCGCGCGGTGCCGAGGAGCTGCTGCCGAGCGATCCCGCCGAGCTGGCAGAGATCGGCATCGAAGTGCTGCCCGAGGGCACGTATCTGTGCATGAGCCGCTGGGGCATGCCATACGAGCCCGAGGGCATCCGTGCCATCGTGGCCTGCATGGACAAGCACGCACTCCAGCCCATCGGCAACGCCTACGACTTTTGCTACCTCGATACCACGAGCTACGACGAGTCCCACCAAGAAGACTTCTGCTGCATCCAGATCCCCGTCGCCCTCCAGATGTGACAAGGGGGCTGCTCCTTCGTCGCATTCGTGGTGTGGCTGCTGCCTAAACCGTCACAACATTCGGCGAAAATCTCGAAATCGAGGAAAAGCGTCGAATGTTGTGACGGTTTTCGTGCCCGGCGCGGGTGAGCTTCCGTGCCATCTGGGGGTATAAGGCTAGCAAGTGTTTATTTGCGAGGCCTAAGGGGCGCCCCGTATGGATATCGATAACTTTGAATGGTGGTATAGCGAGGGCGAGGCTCCGGACGAAGAGTGGGACGAGCCCGCGCCGCGTGACGTGTCGAGCGACGAGGACGAGACCGGCAACGTCGTCGTCGCCGACTCGGACGCCGCCCTCGACCCCGTCGAGCCCCTAACCTTTGAACAGGCCTGGGCCCAGGCCGAGGCAGACGAGGCCAAGGCCGACGCTACGGCCACGCTCGGCGAGCCAGCCGACATGTCCATCTCGCCGGCAAAGACCCCGCAGCCGCGCCACACCATCGACCCCGACAGCACGGCATCTTTCAGCATTCTCGACGTGCCCGCGCAGGGTGCCCAGGCGCCTGCGCCCACGCATCGCCCCGACCTGGCTCGCGAGGAAGACGCGGGCCGCCGCTCTCCGCTCGGCCCCATTCTCATCGCCTTCATGGCCGGCGTTATCGCCTGCTCGGCAATCGGCAGCATCTGGGGTCATGTCGAGCAGCAGCGCCAAGACGCCGCCAAGGTCGAGATGTCCGTCGAGCAATCGCTCAGCCGCACGCGCTCGGTGCATGTATCGGTCGAGGTCAAGGACGGCGCGACATGGGACACCGCCCGCGGCGACAGCCAGATGCTCATCCATATCGTGGGCCGCACACTCAGGGGACAGGCGATTGACGAGTATCAATATGTCAACTCCGCTGGTGACGGCATCGAACTCAAGCCCGGCGACTACGAGCTTACGGTCGACGAGCCGCCCGTCGCCACCGATGGCACGCGCTTCCGCGCCTCAAAGCGCATGGTTCCCGTGAGCTTTAACTCGCAGGCGCCCGATACGGTCGACAGCACGCCGCAGGGCGGGTTTGACCTTTACGCAATCGCTCAATAACTGCGCCTGCCGCTTCTCCTTGCCGCCAAGAGTGGGACAATAGCCCTCGACACTATTGTTTACTTTTGGAGGAAGTAGCATGTCCACCGTCACTACCATCAAGCGCGGCGGCCTCACCGCGGCCATCGATTCCATGGGTGCCCAGCTCACGAGCCTTGCCCTCAACGGCAACGAGTATCTGTGGCAGGGCGACCCGGCCTTTTGGGGCAAGCACGCGCCCATTCTGTTCCCCATTGTGGGCTCGCTGCGCAACAACACGGCGACGTCTGCGGCTGGCACCTGCGAGATGCCGCGCCACGGCCTCGCGCGCATCGTCGAGCACAAGCTGGTCGAGGTCTCCGAGGACGGCTCCTCGGTAACGTACGAGATCACCGATACGCCCGAGTCGCTCAAGGCGTTCCCGTTCCACTTTAAGCTCAACATGACCTATGCCCTGACTGGTGACGCCACGCTTACCCAGACCTTTGCCGTCACCAACACCGGCGACGTGGACCTGCCGTTCTCGGTGGGCGGCCACCCCGCATTCAACGTGCCCGCCCCCGGTGCCGAGGACGAGGCGTTCGAGGATTACGAGCTGGCGTTTACCGAGGCTTGGACTAACGAGGCCCCCGTCATCATGCCCGATGGTCTCATGACGTTCGAGGGTAGCTACAAGGCTCCCGATAACTCGGACGTGCTGCCCATCACACACCGCAGCTTCGATAACGACGCCATCATGTTCACCGATACTCCGGGCTCCACGCTCACGCTGCGCGGTCGCAAGTCGGGTCACGGCGTCAAGATCGACTTTGAGGGCTTTAAGTACATCGGCGTGTGGTCTGCCGCCAACGACGCCCCGTTTGTGGCGCTCGAGCCTTGGACCGGTCACACCAC
>JAJWXI010000087.1 GCA_021641225.1 Collinsella aerofaciens
GCCATGCTTCTTATGTGCAGCAAAGCTAATGCTGCTAAAATACAAAGCGCTCATGTAGTTTAAACGCACGACGATAAGGAGCACCAGTGGGTAACCACTTCCGTACCTCCGGTGCGGGCGATGATGCCCCCAAGACGCAGGCAGGCGTCCAGGGCGGTCGTTTCGCCACTCCGGATTCAGAGGGCCAGCCTGTTGCTCAGGCCCCCGTTCAGCCGGCAGATCAGGCACAACCGGCATCCGATCCCTTTGCCTACAATCCCACCAGCGATGTCGCGCTTTCCGGCACGGCGGGTTTTGAGCCCGTTCAGACCGTAACCGCTCGCGTGGAGCAGCCTCAGGCCAGTGCCGCCGCGCCGCAGCCTACCATGGCCGGCATTCCCGACCCCATGGCTCCTGCGACACCGGCTCCTCAGCCTGCGCAGTCTGGTCTTTTTGCCGCTATTCCCGACCCCACGCAGCCCGCTGCGCCGGTGGTCGAGCGCGATCAGGCCGCTGAGGTCGCAAGTCTTGACAACGCGCTCAACAACCCCGATTTTACGTCGGTGTTCGCGCCCATCGACCCGCAGGCGAGCCGCAAAAAGATGGCCAAGCAGGCAGGTGTCGAGCCCGTCATCCTTATGGAGCACGTCACCAAGATCTACCCGGCGCAGCCCAACAAGCCCGCACTCGATGACATTAACATCGAGATCTATCCGGGTGAGTTCGTCTTCTTGGTCGGTCACTCCGGTTCGGGTAAGACCACGCTGCTGTCGACGCTCAACCGCGACGTCAAGCCGACGAGTGGCCGCATCCTGGTTGCCGGTCAGGACCTCATGAAGATCAAGAACCGTAAGGTTCCGTTCCTGCGCCGTCAGATTGGCGCCGTGTTCCAGGACTTTAAGCTTCTGCCGCAAAAGACCGCCTACGAAAACGTGGCGTTTGCCCTGCAGTGCATCGGCAAGCCCAAGGGCGTCATTCGCAGCCAGGTGCCTGAGGTCCTGCGTCTGGTCGGTCTTGCCGATCAGATGGACTCCCTGCCCGACCAGCTTTCGGGTGGCGAGCAGCAGCGCGTCGCCGTCGCTCGCGCCATGGTCAACCGCCCGCCGCTGCTGATCTGCGACGAGCCCACGGGCAACCTCGACCCGGCGATTTCGCTGGGCATCATGAAGCTGCTCGAGCGCATTAACCGCACCGGCACGACCGTGATCGTGGCTACGCACGACCGCGAGATGGTCGATAGCATGCACCGTCGCGTGATCGCCCTCGAGGGCGGCCACGTTATCCGCGACCAGGAGAGGGGAGGTTACGGCAACTATGGCACCAACTAACGTGGGCTACTCCTTCAAGGAGGCAATCAGCCACTTCTTCCGTAACTGGACCACCTCGCTCGGCGCCGTCATCACGATTTTCCTTTCGCTGTTTATCATCGGCTTGTTCATTATGGGCTCCGCGATGCTGAACTCCGTGATCGGCACCGTCGAGGATCAGGTTGTCATCAACGCGTTCATTAGCGATGACGCCGATCAGGCCGATGTTCAGGCTTTTGAGGCCGAGCTCAAGACGTGGAGCAACGTCAAGTCCGTGACCTACAAGGACAAGGATGACGCGCTGGCCGAGTATACGAGCAAGATGTCGGGCAACGCCGACGCCACCATGAGCGCGCTCGATGGCCAGAATCCGTTGCCGGCCTCGTTTGCGATCGAGATGGACGATCCGTCCAAGGTCGAGAGCACGGCTGAGAAGCTCAAGGACGACGCCGATTTCCAGAAGATCGCGGATGATGGCGATGTCAACGCGAGCGTACTGTACGGTCAGGAGGAAGTGAGCCGCCTGTTCCAGGTGACCAACTATATCCGCATCGCTGCCGTGGTGCTCGTTGGTCTGCTGACCTTTATCGCGTTCATTTTTATCAACAACACGATTCGCCTGTCCATCACGGCGCGTCGTCGCGAGATCGCGATTATGCGTCTGGTCGGCGCCAGCAACGGCTTCATTCGTGGCCCGTTTATCACCGAGGGCGTGCTGCAGGCCATTTTGGGCTCGCTGCTTTCCATCGGCGTGCTGGAGCTGCTGCGCAACCTGATGATTCCGCGTCTGCAGGAGAGCATCGGCTGGATGTCGTTTACGCTGCCGATGCAGTACTACCTGGTGACCTATGCTGCGCTGATTTTGGTCGGCGTGATTATCGGTCTCTTTGGTTCTGCCATTGCCATGCGCCGCTACCTGCGCGTGTAGGCATGCCTGGAATTCATTTCTTTCAACGGGTCGTCTCTTATGGGGCGGCCCGTTTTTTGATTCCTCTGTCGCATAGGGATCATTTGGGTAGACTCTTTGGAGTATGCAATCGATAGTTAGGAGGCGCCATGGGGCGCAATAACAAGCATAAGCGCGGTGCTCGCAACAAGCGTGGACCGGTGCGCAGCGAGCGCCGCCCGAGTCTGACCGGACGCGTGCAGCTCCATGAGCACAGCGCCTATGTCATAACCGAGAACGGCGACTACAAAGTCATGGGTCGCGGTAAGCGCGAGATCATGGATGGCGATACCGTCGCCGTGAGCATTAAGAACAGCCCGCACGGTGAGCGTCGTGCCGTGATCGAGGGGGTCGTCGAGCGCGCTGCCATCAGTGTGGTGGGGACGTACCAGACCGCCGGTCCGCTCGGCGTGATCGAGCCGCTCGATTCGCGCCTCAAGGCCGATTTCTTCATTTTGCCCGAGGACACTTCGGCCGAGCGCCTGGGCGTTCATCCCGGTGACGCTGTGGTCGCACGCATTCTGACCTACCCGACGCGTTTGGAATCGGGTACGGTGACGATTGAGCGCCGCATTGGCGGCGATGACGCGCCCGACTTGGGCGTTCAATACGTAATGGCGCGTTATGGCTATACCGATAGCTATCCCGAGGCGGCGCTGGTCGAGGCCGAGAGCCTTTCGCTCGATGTGGCCGCGGCGCTCAAAGATCCGCTCCGGCGCGATCTGCGCGACCGTTTTATCATCACGATCGACCCGGTCGACGCGCGCGACTTTGACGATGCCATTTCTCTGGAGCGTACGCCCGATGGCGGTTACAAGTTGGGCGTCCACATCGCCGACGTTTCACACTACGTTGCCTGGGACGGGCATATCGATCTTGAGGCGCGCCATCGCACAACATCGGTGTATCTGGCCGATCGCGTGCTGCCTATGCTGCCCGAGCGCTTGTCGAACGACCTGTGCTCGCTTCGTCCCGACGAGGATCGTCTGGCGTTTACCGTCGATATCGAGCTCGATGCGCAGGGCCACGTTCGCCACTACGATCCCTATCCCAGCGTGATTCGCTCGCGCGTGCGCATGGACTACGATGGCGCCGAGGCGCTGCTGGTGCGTGCCGGCGCGGTGAAGTATGGGGTGCTGGAGGGTGCCGCCGAGGATGTTGCGGCTGTAGAGACTTCGCGTGAGGAAGCGCTCGATCGCGGGCTTGCGTGCGAGGAAACTGCTCGTGGCTATAACGTCGAGCTGGGTGATTTTCTCGTCGCCGCCAACGAACTCGCCGAGCTTCGCCGCCACATTCGTCGCGCGCGCGGTTCGGTCGATTTCGATACGGCCGAGATTCGCGCCCTGTTGGACGAGGACGGTGTGCCCGTGCAGATTGTGGCGCGCGAGCGCTCGTGTGCCACGTCGCTGATCGAGGAGGCTATGCTGCTCGCCAACGAGTGCGTGGCCGAGTGGCTGGCCGACCGCGATATCGAGGCCTGCTACCGCGTGCATGAAGATCCCAGTCCCGACAGTCTTCACGGCGCCGCCGTGGCACTGGCTCAGCTGGGCATTATCGACGACCGCCGTGCAGCCGGCATCGCCCTGGGAAGTCCCGATGAGCTGCAGGCTGCAGTTGATGCTGCCGCCGGTACGGCCAGCGCACCGCTCGTCAACACACTGCTCCTGCGCAGCATGCAGCGCGCACTGTATAAGCCTCGCAACGAGGGCCACTTTGCGCTCGCCGCGCCGTGCTACTGCCACTTTACGAGCCCCATCCGTCGCTACCCCGATCTGGTGGTGCACCGCGTGCTCAAGCTGCAGCTGGCTTACGAGCAGCTGGGCGGCAAGGACGCCCTGGTCCGCACACCGCGTCTGATCGGTAAGGGGCGCGAGTCGCTGCCGCGCATTCTGCCCCAGATCTGTCGCGCCTGCAGTGATGCCGAGCGTGCGGCCGACGCCGCCAGCCATGCGACGCAAAAGATCAAGATCGCCCAGTACTACGAGGATCGTCTGGGTGAGCGCTATACCGGAACCATCTCGTGGGTCAGCAGCATGGGTCTTTTTGTTCGCTTGGATCTGACGCAGGTTGAGGGCTTGGTTTCGATTAAGGGCCTGGGCAACGAGTGGTTCGAGTTCGACGAGGACGCGCTTACACTGACGGGCACCGACACGGGGACTCGTTATGAGCTGGGCCAGCGCGTGATTATTGAGGTCTCGCGCGTCAATACCACGCGCGGACACTTGGACTTTAAGCTTATCCATTAGTCAAATCCCGACCGTGCGGGAGTGGGGGGCGGTCTTTCGGGGCCGCCCTCGCATTTGAATGATGGCCGCGTCACCGCCTGCTCGGCCGCCCATCCGCCTGCTATTTGGGAGGTAAAACCTACCAAAATAAACCTGTCCCTTTTTGGCAGGTTTACAAGAAAGCGGGGATGAGATGGCGACTGTGTACGGCTATGCGCGCGTGAGCTCGCGTGATCAGAACCTGAATCGGCAGTTTGATGCGCTGATCGCCTATGGCGTGGAGTCGGCGAATATTTATGCCGACCGTGCGAGCGGCAAGGACTTCGACCGTCCGCGATATCGCGATCTGCTGCGCGTGCTGGGGGATGGGGACGTGCTGGTGGTGTTGTCCATCGATCGTCTGGGCCGTAACTACAGCGAGATACTCGAGGAATGGCGCCTTATTACAAAAGAGCGCGGAACGGCCATCGTGGTGCTGGATATGCCGCTGCTCGACACGCGCGCAAGGGACGGAGAAGCGCCGGACGTGACGAGTACGCTGATTGCCGACATTGTGCTGCAACTGTTGAGCTACGTGGCGCAGGTGGAGCGTGAGAACATCCATCAGCGTCAGGCGGAGGGAATTGCGGCGGCGCGGGCGCGAGGGGTGCGGTTTGGCCGGCCTCGCAAGCCATGCCCTCCGCAGTTTGAACTGGTGCGCGACAGTTATGAGGCGGGCGACATCACCCGCACCCAGGCGGCAAAGCGCCTGGGTGTGTGCGTGGGGACGTTTGATCGCTGGATGCGCGAGGCGGGTTAGGAGATGGCAGCCCTGTCGCTTCTTGTTGCGATTCAAATTTTGCTACAACGACACTGCTATTTAGACTACACTCGCTCATATTTAAAAAGACGGAGGTTGGCCTTTGGCACACACGAAGCAAATAATCGGCTGGACCGCGATCGTTCTGTTCACTGCGACGTTGGTGGGCATCTGGGTGCTGACGGAGCAAAACGCGGTGCAGACGTCGTTGTTGAGCGAGTCCACCGCGCGTGTGGTGGAGGGCCAAGCTGCCGGCATCGCAGGTGAAACTCAGGCGGGGGACGGCATGGCTGAGGGCGCCGATTCGGCTGCCTCGGCTGTCCAGTCTGGTCGACTTGCTTCCATTCGCATGTGGGTAGGCACAAACGTCCGTCGCGTCGCCCATACCGTAGAGTTTTTCTTCGTCGGATTGTTCGCTTCGGTGATCGTGGTTTGCTTTTCCAGGCGTCCGTGGAGTGTATGCTCCCGTTGCGTGCCCGTGCTGCTCTTTTGCGCTGCCTGCTCCGTTGGCGACCAGGTGCATAAGATTTTTGTTCCCGGCAGACATTTCGACATGATCGACTTGGGCTTCGATGCTGCGGGCTATATCACCGCGATGCTGCTGGTATTGCTGATCGCCGCATGGGTACACCACGTGACGCGCCCCATCGGCGCCCACGCGAGACGCTAGCCGGTAACAAACCCGTTTCTGATAGGGCTGACTCATTGAATCATTTTGTGTCGCACTTATTTCCGAGCGGTCGGATTTGAGGGGCGAGCGGTAGAGCACTCGTCCATAGTGCGCCACGATGCGGCACAATGTACCGCAAAAGAAGTTCTAACACGGTACGAATGGTTCGTTGGTCTTTAATTCTTCTCAACGGAGGTGTTTGAGATGGCAAACGGATTGCTTTTGCGGCTTCGAGAGCGAGAGCTCAGCGCGAGCCCGGCGGAGCGCAATGTCATCGCATTTGTGAGCGCTCATCCGCACGAGGTGGTCGGGTTGTCCGTCCGCGGTCTTGCCGATGCCACGTTCTCCTCGCCCTCGAGCATTTTGCGTTTTTGCAAACGCTTGGGCTTTGCGGGCTATAAGGAGTTCCAGCGTGAGCTGATTGCCGAGCTTGCGCTTTTGGGTGACAAGAAAGACGTTGCCCTCGAGGACATCTCCATGGATGACAGTGTCGAGCGTATCGTGGGGAAGGTGATGAAAAGCAACGTGCGAACGATCGAAGCGACAGCGCGAACGCTCGATTACACCGTCTTGGAGCGATGCGCGGCCTATCTTAAGCGGGCGCGCGCGGTCAATCTGTTCGGTATCGGTGCCTCTCGTTTGGTTGCGCACGATCTGGCGCAAAAGCTCATGCGTGTCGACAAAGAGTGCCATCTGTACGATGACTGGCACGACCAACTCTTGTGCGCCAAGAACATGCATGAGGGCGATATTGCAATCGCCTTTAGCTATTCGGGCTTGACGCAAGAGGTGCTGGACTGCACCGCGGAGGCTCAACGCCATAACTGCCCCGTTGTGGCCGTAACCAAAGTAGATGGCTCGTCCAAGCTCGCAACCACGGCAGATGCTGTGCTCGGCGTCGCCGCAAGTGAGCCGCTGGTCCGCAGCGGTGCCATGGCCTCGCGTATGGCCCAGCTCATGGTTGTCGATGCCCTGTACGCTGCTTACGTTGCCAGCGACTACGAACGGGCGACGCATGTCATTAAGCAAAACTACATCGAGAAACAGGAAAGATGAGGTGAATGAATTGCTCGATTTAACGAAGTTCACGACCGAACAGCGAAACCAGCGAACGATGGATCTCGACACGATGACGTCGCTGCAGATCGTCACGACGATGAACGATGAGGATCTTCGTGCCGTCCAGTCGGTCACGAATGTGTTACCCCAGGTTGCCACGGCAATCGATTGGGCTGCCCAGGCGCTCGAGCGCGGCGGACGCGTCTTTTACATGGGTGCTGGAACCAGCGGCCGCTTGGGCGTGCTCGATGCTTCGGAGTGCCCGCCCACGTTTGGCGTGTCACCCGATCTGATTGTCGGGCTCATTGCCGGGGGCGAGACGGCGTTTATCAAGGCAGTCGAAGGTGCCGA
>JAJWXI010000088.1:0-3439 GCA_021641225.1 Collinsella aerofaciens
ACGCACGGCTGCGTGTTCTCGGTCTGCGAGAGTTCCTCCTGGGAGGCGCTTCGGCACTGCTCACTGGTCCCCGGGCGCACCTCGTCGGCAATGGCGAACACCTCGGCGGCCGCCGGCGATGCCTCGATCAGGTCGACGCCCATCGCGGGGTGCTGGGCGCCCTGGCCGGCAAACAGAAACGCTACGCCACCCATGCGCACGCACCCTTCAGGACGTGCTCGGCGCCATCGACCAGGTCGTCAACGATTTCACGTGCATTTTGGCGTTCGTTGACCATGCCGGCAATCTGTCCGCACAAATACGAACCCTCTTCGTAATTACCGTCCTTTGCCGCCTTGCGAAGCGCACCCGTGCCCATGGCCCCGAGCTCCTCGGGGCTTGCGCCCGCCGCCTCGTTCTTGGCATACGCGTTGGTGAAGGGGCTCTTGAGGGCGCGAACCGGATGTCCCGTCGAGCGACCGGTCGCACGCGTCGACGTGTCGCCCGCCTTGAGCACCAGCTCTTTGTACTGTTCGGATACGGTGCACTCGTTTGCGACCAGAAAGCGTGTTCCCACCTGGACGCCGGCAGCGCCGAGCATAAAGGCGGCCGCCACACCACGGCCATCGGCGATGCCGCCGGCCGCCACCACGGGGATATCGACCGCATCGACAACCTGCGGCACCAATGCCATCGTCGAGGTCTCGCCAATATGGCCGCCTGATTCGGTGCCCTCGGCAACCACGGCAGTGGCTCCGCGACGCGCCACGAGACGCGCCAGCGCCACAGATGCAACAACCGGGATGACCTTGATGCCCGCCTCGTTCCACGCCTTCATGTACTTGGTGGGATTTCCGGCGCCCGTCACGACGACCGGCACTCGCTCGTCAATAACGACCCGCGCGACCTCGTCGGCAAACGGGCTCATGAGCATGACGTTGACACCAAAGGGCTTATCCGTCCTGGTGCGCAGCTCGTGAATCTGGTCGCGCAGCCAGTTGGCGTCGGCGTTCATGGCCGCGATGATCCCTAAGCCGCCCGCCTCGGACACAGCGGACGCCAGCGAGGCGTCGGCAATCCAGGCCATACCGCCCTGGAACACGGGCTTTTCGATGCCGAGTAGATCGCAGAGAGGAGACTTGAGCATCACTACTTCTCCAATGCCGCCTCGACCGTATCGGCAAACTCGCCGACCGTCTTGGGGTTCTCCTCGGTATCGAGCTGGATGCCAAACTCATCCTCGACGGCGACGAGGATCTCGACGGTGCCCAGACTGTCGAGACCAATCTCCTCGAGCGTGGACTCGGGCTTCATCTCGACGTCGTCAAGGCCAGCGGTCTCGCGGATAACGTCGCAAACGCGCTCGAAGGTCTTCTGATCTGCCATGGTAGTTCTCCTTTGTTTGTGCCCTAGGGGCGTTTTTATTTCCTATGTGCGACTACTTCCAACGAAGCAGATAGCCACCTATATCCAGGCCGGCGCCAAATCCAACGAGGGCGATGGTGTCGCCCGCATTCAGTGCGTCGGTGCGTGCCAGCCGGTCAAGCGCAAAGGGAATGCAGGCGCTCGAAATGTTGCCGGTCTCGCGCAGCGTTCGAACCACGCGCTCGTCTGGCACGCCGAGACGCTTGACCGCCTGACTCAGGATTCGTTCGTTAGCCTGATGGAATACAAAATGATTGATGTCTTCGACCGAAATGCCCGCATCGCTCACAAGCCTATGGACCGTGTCGCAAATCGCGTTGACGCCGAACTTGAACACGCGGCGGCCATTCATGGACAGCACGCTCTCGCTATCTGCGGAGGCCTTAAACGGCGAGGTGCCGACCAGACCGGGAACGCGCAATGTCTCGACGTCGGGCGCCGTCGAAAGCTCAACAGCAAGGGGGTTGTCTCCCCCAGTCTCTATCACTGCGGCGCCTGCACCATCGCCAAAAAGCACGCAGGTGGCGCGGTCGGTCCAGTCAAGCGCGCGCGTCATCTGCTCGGCAGCAACGACAAGCACATGCTTGGCTCGTCCTCGGGCGGTATAGCCCTCGGCGACATCGAGCGCAAATACGAAGCCGGCGCAGGCAGCCGAGACATCGAAAGCAGGGCACGTCGCGCCTAGTCGCTCAGCAACGGCACACGCCTCAGCGGGAACAAGGTGGTCACCCGTCGTCGTCGAGCAGACGATCAGATCCAGCTGGCTCGCATCGATTCCGGACGTCTGGAGCGCTTGCTCGCTCGCCGCCACGGCAAGGTCGTCGAGTGACTCGGTGGTGCACACATGGCGGCTCTTGATGCCTGTGCGGGTAAAAATCCACTCATCCGAGGTATCGAGGAACTCGGACAGCTCGTCATTGGAAACACTGCGCTTGGGAAGCGCCGAGCCTGTTCCAAGAATCGTGAAACCCATCACTAACCTCCTTTGAGTTGTTGACGTGTTTACATCGACCAAGAGAGGATAGCGCATTCTTTGCTTTGTTGACGTGTTAACATTAAATTGTCCAAATGCGACAAAGGCTTCACATTGTGTCCATCGCTCGACACCATGGCATGATTGCTTTGTTTATTAAGGAGGTAGCAGCCGTTATGGATGCTCGTTTGACGGTGGTCGATATAACCGGTTCGACCAACGATGACCTGCTCGAAGCAGGAAAGCTGGGGGCGCCCCACGGCACCGGCCTTGCCGCCCGCGCACAAACTGCCGGTCGTGGACGACGTGGCCACAAATGGGACTCGACGGTGGGAAACTTACTGCTCTCCATCGTAGTGCGCCCAAACGTCAACCCAGCCAAGTACTCTGGGCTCGCCGCGGTATGTGGCCTTGCGGTGCTCAAAACCCTTGAGAAGCAGGGCCTAGCAACCGAGATCGGTCTCAAATGGCCCAACGACCTCGTCGCGCGAGGGCGCAAGCTCGGCGGCATCTTGGTCGAGGCAGCTCGCGACAACGAGGGCAGGCCCTTCGCCGTCTGCGGCATTGGCGTTAACGTGAACTACACGCCACGAGAGGTTCCCGATGGCGGCCTGCCGGCGATTGGCCTCTCGGACCTCAACGAGAGCGTTCCCTCGGTCGATACGCTTCTCGACGGGGCCCATCGCGCGGTCATGGACTCTGTGGACGCCTGGGGCGAGCAGCTCAATACCCTGGCAGAAGACGTCGGCCCGCTCGCGCCTGTACGCGATGAATATATAGCTCGCCTCAAATGGATCGGTGAGCGCGTTATCGCCCGCTCCCCCGCCGGAGACGAGCTGGCACGCGGAATCTTTAGGACCGTAGATGACTTTGGCCGTGCGTGCATCGAAACCGAAGACGGTTTGCGCACCTTCCATTTTGAAGAGGCATCATTGCGCCCCCTGAACGGATAGGGCGCTGCGGCCACCAGCTCGCCAAGCTCTCACCAGCCATCCAAAACCAGTGTTTAAAACAAAAGAACCCCGCTACCGTAATGGCAGCGGGGCTCTTTAAGCTATGAGC
>JAJWXI010000088.1:3449-7318 GCA_021641225.1 Collinsella aerofaciens
TGCATCGAGACGGAAGACGACTTGCGATCCTTCCATTTTGAAGAGGCATCGCTGCGCCCCTTAATCGATTAGGGCGCCGCAGCCGTCGGCTCGGCAGACGTATTCGCTATACCAAAATCTAAACTCAAAACAAAAGAACCCCGCTACCGTAATGGCAGCGGGGCTCTTTAAGCTATGAGCGATTTCGCTTAGAGCTTGATGTCGATGTCGACGCCAGCGGGGAGGTCGAGACGCATGAGCGAATCAACGGTGCCCGAGGTGGGGTCGAGGATGTCGATGAGGCGCTTGTGGGTGCGCATCTCGAACTGCTCACGGGAGTCCTTGTTCACGTGCGGCGAGCGGATAACCGTGTACAGGTTGCGCTCGGTGGGCAGGGGGACAGGACCGGAAACGCGAGCGCCGGTCTTCTGAGCGGTCTCGACGATGAGCTTCGCGGACTGATCGACGACCTCGTGATCATAGCCCTTGAGGCGAATGCGGATCTTCTGGGTAGCCAACTTAAACCTCCAAAGAGTGCGAGAGATGTTCTCGCGGATTACGTAACAGGGAGCTCGAACTTAGGCGTTCTTGCTCATGACCTCGTCCACGATGGACTTGGGCGCGGGCTCATAAGAGTCGAACTGCATCGTGTAGGATGCACGGCCCTGGGTCTGGGAGCGAAGGTCGGTAGCGTAACCGAACATCTCGCCCAGCGGCACCTTGGCACGGATGAGCTTGCTGTTCTTGCGATCCTCCATGCCCTCGATCTTGCCGCGGCGACCGGAGAGGTTGCCCATAACGTCGCCCATGTACTGCTCGGGGGTCTCGACCTCGACAGCCATGATCGGCTCGAGCAGCTGCGGGTCGGACTTCTTGAGAGCGTCCTTGATAGCCATGGAACCGGCGATCTTGAAGGCGGCCTCAGAGGAGTCGACCTCGTGGTAAGAACCGTCGAACAGGGTGACCTTAACGTCGAGGACCGGGAAGCCGGCAATAACACCGGTGTTCAGGGCCTCCTGGATACCCTTGTCGATGGACGGGATGTACTCCTTGGGCACGACGCCGCCGACGATAGCGTTGACGAACTCGTAGCCGAAGCCCTCCTCCATCTTCTCGAGCTTGATGACGGCGTGGCCGTACTGACCGCGACCACCGGACTGACGGACGAACTTGCCCTCAGCCTTCTCGACGTCGTGACCAGCGGTCTCGCGGTAGGCAACCTGGGGCTTACCGACGTTAGCGTCAACCTTGAACTCACGGAGCAGACGGTCGACGATGATCTCGAGGTGCAGCTCGCCCATGCCGGCGATGATGGTCTGGCCGGTCTCGTGGTTGGTGGACACCTGGAAGGTCGGGTCCTCCTCGGCGAGCTTGGTCAGAGCCAGGGACATCTTGTCCTGCTCGGCCTTGGTCTTGGGCTCGATGGCAACGTCGATAACGGGCTTGGCGAACTCGATCTTCTCGAGGACGATCTCCTTGCCCTCGGCGCACAGGGTGTCGCCGGTGGTGGAGTTCTTGAAGCCGACGCAAGCAACGATGTCGCCGGCAGCAGCGTCGTCACGGTCGATACGCTCGGCGGCGTTCATCTCGAGGATGCGGCCGAGGCGCTCGCGCTGACCGTTGGAAGCGTTGACAACGTAGGAGCCGGACTCGGCGCGGCCGGAGTAAACGCGGACGTAGGTGAGCTTACCGACGAACGGGTCGGTCATGATCTTGAAGACCAGGCCGGAGAAGGGCTCGTCGAAGGAAGGATGACGCTGGATCTCCTCGCCGGTGTCCGGATCGGTACCAGTGACGGCCTCGACGTCAAGCGGGCTGGGCAGGTAGTCGACGACAGCGTCGAGCAGCTCCTGAACGCCCTTGTTCTTGTAGGCGGAACCCACGAAGACGAGGTTGAGCTCGTTGGCCAGAACGCCCTTGCGCAGGGCAGCCTTGAGCTCCTCGACGGTGAAGTCCTCCTCCATGAGGATCTTCTCCATGAGCTCGTCGTCAAAGCTGGCAGCAGCGTCAAGGAGCTCCTCGCGCTTGGTGGCAGCGATGTCAGCGAACTCAGCCGGGATCTCGTCCATCGGCTCGGGGTAGGTCATGCCCTTCTCATCGGCCTTGAAGTCCCATGCAGTCATGGTGACGAGGTCGATGACGCCCCAGAAGTTATCCTCGGCGCCCATCGGGACCTGAGCGGCCACGGCGTTAGCGTCGAGACGATCCTTCATGGTCTCGATAGCGTTGAAGAAGTCAGCGCCCACGCGGTCATACTTGTTGATGAAGGCGATGCGGGGGACGTTGAAGGTAGAAGCCTGACGCCAAACAGTCTCAGACTGGGGCTGAACGCCAGCGACGGCGTCGAAGACGGCGACAGCGCCATCGAGGACGCGCAGGCAGCGCTCGACCTCGGCGGTGAAGTCAACGTGGCCCGGGGTGTCGATGATCTGGATGCGGTAATCGGTACCGTCCTTCTTCCAGAAGCAGGTGGTAGCAGCGGAGGTAATGGTTACGCCGCGCTCCTGCTCCTGAACCATCCAGTCCATGGTGGCAGCGCCCTCATGGACCTCACCGATCTTGTGGGTCTTACCGGTGTAGTAAAGAATACGCTCGGTCGTGGTGGTCTTACCGGCATCGATGTGAGCCATGATGCCGATGTTACGGGTATCGGAAAGCTTGTACTTAGGCTTAGCCATGTTAGTTCCTTACCTTAACTTACCAACGATAGTGAGAGAACGCGCGGTTGGCCTCGGCCATCTTGAAGACGTCCTCACGCTTCTTGACGGAAGCGCCCAGGCCGTTGGAAGCGTCGAGGATCTCGTTGGCGAGACGCTCGGCCATGGTCTTCTCCTTGCGAGCGCGGGAGAAGTTGACGATCCAGCGGATACCCAGAGCGGTGGAACGACGGGAGTTAACCTCCATCGGGACCTGATAGGTAGCGCCACCGACACGCTTGGGCTTAACCTCGAGCGTGGGCTTGACGTTGTCCATAGCCTTCTTGAAGGTAGCGAGAGCGTCGCCACCCTCGGACTTCTCGGCAACGATCTCGAAAGCGGTGTAAACGATGCGCTCAGCGGTGGCCTTCTTGCCGTCAAGAAGGACCTTGTTGATGAGCTGAGTCACCAGGCGGTTGTTGTAAACGGCGTCAGGCTGAACCTCACGACGATTAGCTGCTGCACGACGCGGCATGTGAAATCTCCTTAAGTGTCTACCGTGCGGCGCTTAGGCGGCACACGGCGAAAGTATCAAAACGTTATCTGGCTTATTTAGCCTTGGGGCGCTTAGCACCGTACTTGGAACGGGCCTGCATACGGTTCTGGACCGGAGCAGCGTCGTAGGCGCCACGGATGACGTGATAACGGACACCAGGGAGGTCACGGACACGACCGCCGCGAACGAGCACGATGGAGTGCTCCTGCAGGTTGTGGCCCTCACCCGGGATGTAAGCAGTAACTTCGATGCCGTTGACGAGGCGAACACGGGCAACCTTACGAAGAGCCGAGTTCGGCTTCTTGGGGCTCGTGGTGAAGACGCGGGTGCACACGCCGCGCTTCTGGGAGTTGTGCTGCAGAGCAGCGTTCTTGGACTTCTTGGGCACGGAACGACGGCCCTGGCGAACCAGCTGGTTAATAGTAGGCAAAGCGTACTCCTTCTCGAATGATTCCAGCTTTCTGTAAAGTGCAACGGCTTGAATCGAGGGGTCAGCATCCCCCTACGAAACACGCAGTTCGATAGGATACGTGGCGTTAGCTGTGTCGTCAACAGACCACGCCGCCGGGCGTATCCCAAAATTGGCACATTTCCGCAAAGCCTACACAAAAGGAATCCCTTCTGCTGTGCGCGTGGGCGGATTCCCGGAACGGGCCGCCCGCTGTTTAAGTTTGCTGCTCTACAGTCCTGCGCAAGAC
>JAJWXI010000089.1 GCA_021641225.1 Collinsella aerofaciens
CCGCCCGGCTCGGAAATACCCAGGTTGACGATGATCTGCGCCGGCACCGGAGCGCCCATGCCCGCCATCGCGTTAAACGTCACAGGCGCGGCAGGCTTTACCACGGCAATATAGGGCTTAGCCACAAACCCCGGGTCGGTATGCGGGATAGCGATGTTAGCCGCCGGCATGGCAAGCCCCGTGGGATAGGCGCCCTCGCGTGTGCGGACGGCGTCAAGCCAGCCCTCGGCAATGTAGCCGCGCGGGGCAAGCTCGTCCTCGAGCAGCGCAAACACCTCATCCGGCGACGCGCTCTCCCAATCAAAAAACACCAGCTCAGGCGTAAAAAGCGCTTCGTTATCCGCCATGCGCTCACCTCTCTCACCTAGTCATCGGGGACGTTCTTAAACGACAAGTCATTCAAGAACGTCGCAGGTGACTACCTAAAACAAAGGGTGGCCACTTGCGCCTTGGCGCCAATGACCACCCTGACTACTCGGCTAAATTGTACTGTGCGCCGCTAGCCGCGAGGCGCATCAATTGCGACCTTGCCGCTGTCCAGCACGTGGACGCGACCGTCGGCGAGCATCTGCACGACCTCGGGATACAGCACGTGCTCGATCGCGTGGATGTGCTCCTCGAGTGTATCGACATCCCAGCCCTCCTCGACAGCCAGCGCACGCTGGGCGATGATGGGGCCGTTGTCGTAGATCTCGTTGGCAAAGTGCACGGTCACGCCGGTCACCTTGACGCCGCGAGCAAACGCGTCGTCAATCGCATGCGCGCCGGTAAAGCTCGGCAGCAACGCTGGATGCAGGTTGACCACGCGATTGGGGAACGCCGCCAGCAGCGGCGTGTGCACCATGCGCATGTAGCCGGCCATGACCACGTACTCGCAGCCGCGCTCGAGCAGCTCGTGCGCGATGATCTCGTCGGCGGCGATGGGGTCGGCGTAGACATCCTTGGACAGCGTGAGCGTCTGAATGCCCGCGCGCTCGGCACGCTGCAAGCCCTTGGCCGAAGGACGGCTCGACACCACAAGCTCAATCGAGGCGTTGAGCTTGCCGGCGGCGATCAGGTCGATCAGCGCCTGCAGGTTGGTGCCCGAACCGCTGATGAGCACGCCAATCTTGAGCGGCTCAACCGTATCGGTGCCGGTCGGGCGGGTGTAGGGATCCCAGGTCAGGCCCTCGGCAGCCATCTGCTCGTTAGCGCTCATCGGAGTACACGACCTTACCGGAGCCCTCGACGCACTCGCCCACGCGGAACGGCTTCTCGCCCAGCGCGACCAGAGCCTCGGTCACGGCAGCCTCGTCCTCGGGGGCGACGATCAGGCACAGGCCAACACCCATGTTAAAGGTCTTGCATGCCTCGTTGGGCGCAAGCTCGGCCTGACGCGACACATAGGTGATGACGGGCGGAACGTCCCAGCCCATCTCGGCACCGTTGCGGGTGACCACGGCGTCGACGTCATCGGCCAGTGCGCGGTTGAGGTTCTCGGTGATGCCGCCGCCGGTGATGTGGGCAATGGCGTGAACGTTGGCGCCGCCGCGGAGCAGCTCAAGGATCGGCTTCACATAGATGCGCGTGGGAGCCAGCAGAGCATCGGCCAGCGAAGCGCCACCGAGCTCCTCGAGTGGACGGCTCAGCTCCTCGGCCTTAGCGGCGGCCTCGGGTGTGCCCGGCTTAATGCCGTCGACGCCGATGACCTTGCGCACGAGCGAGTAACCGTTGGAGTGCACGCCGGTGGAAGGCAGCCCCAGAATCACGTCGCCGGGACGTACGTTCGCGGGATCGAGCATCTTGGGGCGATCGACAACGCCCACGGTAAAGCCGGCGAGGTCGTAATCGGCAGGAGCCATGACGCCCGGGTGCTCGGCCATCTCGCCGCCCACGAGCGCGCAGCCCGCAAGCTTGCAGCCATCGGCCACGCCCTTGATGATCTTTGCCATGTGCTCGGCCTCAATATGACCAATGGCAACGTAGTCCAGGAAGAACAGCGGCTCGGCGCCCGAAGCCAAAATGTCGTTGACGCACATGGCGACCAGGTCCTGGCCCACCGTCTCGTGACGGTCCATGATCTGGGCGAGCACGAGCTTGGTGCCCACGCCGTCGGTGCCGCTGATCAAGATCGGGTCTTCCATATCCTTAAGTGCGGCGGCCGAGAACAGGCCACCAAAGCCACCGATGCCGCCGATGACCTCGGGGCGGTTGGTGTCCTTGACCATCTGCTTAATCGCGTCGACGGCGCGGCCGCCCTCGGCGGTATCGACGCCGGCATCCTCGTATGTCACATGCTTGCTGTCGCTCATCTGAGCCTTCCTCTCCCATTACCGTCCGCCGCCCGGGCGCCAAACGGTGCTCATAGTTGCCCTCGATTCGGTGCATGCCATAACAACACGCACCGTCATATCAACAAAACAGCAGGTAAAACCTACCAAAATAAACCTGTCCCTTTTTGGCAGGTTTTAGGCCTCGCCGTGCTCCTCTTCCCAGCTGCGGTCGACGTATTTCTCGACCACGGCGTCGTCGTCAAAGTGCAGCGGCTTGTCCAGGTTGCGGGGCTTAAAGCCCTCCATGAACTTGTCGCGGCCAAAGCTCTCGGGAATCGCCACGGGGTAGCGGCCGGTAAAGCACGCATCGCAGTAACCGCCCTTGGGCATGACCTTCAGCAGGCCCTCGACCGAAAGGAAGGCCAGCGAATCGGCGCCGATGTACTCGCAAATCTCGTCAACCGTCTTGTTGGCGCTGATGAGCTGCGACTGCACGTCGGTATCGATGCCGTAGAAGCACGGCCAGATGACCTCGGGCGAGTTGATGCGAATGTGAATCTCTTTGGCGCCGGCGTTGCGCAGCATCTTGACGAGCTGCACCATGGTGGTGCCGCGAACGATAGAGTCGTCGATGACGACCAGGCGCTTGCCCTCGATGTTGTCGCGCAGCGGGTTGAGCTTCATACGCACGCCCATGGCGCGCAACTCCTGCGTAGGCTCGATAAACGTACGGCCCACGTAGCGGTTCTTGATAAGGCCCTCGCCAAAGGGAATGCCGCTCTCGTGCGAATAGCCCTCTGCGGGCGGCAGGCCGGAGTCGGGCACGCCAATGACCAGGTCGGCCTCGACGGGCTCCTCGTGTGCCAGCTGGCGACCCATGTCGTAGCGGCAGGCGTAGACGCTCTTGCCGTTCATGATGGAGTCGGGGCGGGCAAAGTAGACCTGCTCAAAGATGCAGTTGGCGGGCTCTTCGGCGGCAGGCACGCCCTGCTCGGACACAAGGCCCTCGGCGCTGATGCGCAAAATCTCGCCGGGGCGGACGTCGCGGACGTACTCGGCGCCCACGATGTCGAGCGCACAAGTCTCGGAGGCAACAACCCAACCGCCGGCGCGGGTGACATGGGTGGCGGCGTCGACCGTCGCCGCGTCGTCCTGCGACGGCAGCTGCGAAACGGATGCGGCATCGGCCTGGTCCAGACCCTCGTCCACGAGCTTGCCCAGCACGAGCGGGCGAATGCCGTGCGGGTCGCGGAAGGCGTAGAGTGCCTGCTCGTTGATGAGCGTCATGGCGTAGCCGCCGCGCACGAGCTCCATGGTCTTGCGAATGCCCTCGCGCAGATGGCCCGTGCGCTGGGTAAAGTAGCCGATGAGCTTGGTCGCGACCTCGGAATCCGAGTTGGAGAGGAACGGCACGCCGAGCTCGATCAGCTGGCGGCGCAGCTCGTCGGTGTTGACGAGGGTGCCGTTGTGCGCAAGTGCGATGATGACGCTATTGATGGTAGAGAGGTGCGGCTGAGAGGCTTCCCAGCTCTTGGCGCCGGCGGTGCCGTAGCGCACGTGGCCCACGGCCAGCTGGCCGGAAAGCGTCGACAGGTCGGCGTTGGAGAACACGCGGTCGAGCAGGCCCAGGTCCTTGCGGACCATAACCGTGCCGCCGTCACCCACGGCAATTCCCGCCGATTCCTGGCCGCGGTGCTGCAGCGCACGCAGGCCAAAGTACGTCAGTCGAGCCACGTCGCGATCGGGCGCCCATACGCCGAAGACGCCGCATTCCTCATGCAGCTGGTCGGAGTCCGGATCATACGTCGACATGGTGTTCACCTGTCCCGCGGCACGCTCGGCCGCGCGGATGGTTTCTTGAGACATGGCATCCCCTCAGAGCCTCGTATTTTGGCGTTACCCGCCTTATTATACGCACGGCATGACGCGCTCCCCAGTGCATGAGCAGCGCTTTTTAAAAGCCCACCGAGCTAATAATCCGTTTTGTGACCAAACATTTATTTGGCTACATGACGTGGACGGCAGCTCCGCTCCAATCCACGCCACGGCACCTCTCGTCCACCGTTGGAGATTACATTGTTGCAATTGGGACGTTCGCCCTGTCTTTCGGCTGGTCGGCGGCGTATCCTTATAAGCCACAACATAACGAGAAAGGTTACTTTTCTATGGATCAAAACCAACTCGACCCCAGCGTCCCCAGCGCCACGGAGGTCAAGAAGATCCCGCTTGTCATCAAGGTATACGCAATCCTGTGCATCCTAACTGGCGTGAGTACGCTCCCGTCGGTCGCCGCCTTTATGTGGCAGGTCATCACCTCGCTTGTTAACGGCAACGCCGCCGAAAAGCTCGGCGACAACATGCTGGTCGCGATCGGACTGATTGTCGCCGGCATCATGCTCTCGGCTGCCAGTGCCGTCATCTTGATCATCTTTGGCCTGGACCTCATCAAGAACCAGCGCCGCAATGCCGCCCGCCTCTCCTATATCCTCATCGCGTTCACCGTCATCGAGCTTTTGGTTGACATGATGCTCCAGGGCATCGGGCCCTTCTTGCTGCGTCCCGCCATCCAGCTCGTCATCCTCGTTGCGCTTTCGGCCACCGTCGATCCCACGCTGCGCCAGGAGCGCGAGCTGCAGCGCCGCCTGCAGGAGATGCTCGACCGCGACGCCGCAGCCGAGGGCATGCTCGGTCGCGACGAAACCGGCGAGGGCTATATCAAGCTCAACTACTTCAACCTGTTCTGGGTGTTCTTTGTCTGCTGCATACTCGGCCTGATCGCCGAGGACATCTGGCACATGACGGTCGACGACCCCGGCGTCTACCAGGACCGCGCCGGCATGCTCTTTGGCCCCTTCAGCCCCATCTATGGCTTTGGCGCCGTGCTCATGACCATGGTGCTCAACCGCTTCTATAAAAAGAACCCCATCATCATTTTCCTGGTGAGCGCCCTGCTCGGCGCAAGCTTTGAGGTGTTCGTGGGCTGGTTTATGCAGACCTCGTTCGGCGTGGTCTCGTGGAGCTACTCGCACATGAAGCTCTTTGGCATGCCCGACCCCATCGCCGTGCTTACGGGCGGCCGCACCTGCACGGGCTTTGCCTGCCTGTGGGGCCTGGGTGGCCTTATCTGGATCAAGCTGCTGCTGCCGAGGCTGCTCAAGCTCATCAACATGATTCCGTGGAAGAGCCGCTACTCGGCAACCGTCATCTTCACCATCATCATGCTGGTCGACGGTGTTATGACGCTGCAGTCGCTTGACTATTGGTACCAGCGCGTCAACGGCACGGAGCCGGATATTCCCGTCGCGCAGTTCTATGGCAAGTACTTCGATAACGAGTACATGGAAAACCGCTTCCAGAGCATGACTATGAGCCCCAAGGACGCCACGCGCGTGTAGCGTCCAGCGCGCCCAAAACGCAACATGCCCGCCGGTATCACACGTACCGGCGGGCATTTTTTGTAAACGAGCCTTCTATCGACGCGAAGCCTACGCCTCGCGCTCGACCTCGCTCACGCACTCGTTCTTGATGGTACCGACGAGTGCCTGCAACGCATCGACCACATGCGGTCGAATGTCCCCGCCAATGAGCACGAGCATGATGTCGTCGCCCGCGGCAAGCTCGCCGCTCGCCAGCCACACGCGCACGTAGCCGATACCTGGCATCGCGCGCGTTGCCTCGATAGCAGCCTGCACCTTTTTGGCATCGAAGCCAAACACCATGCCGCCCACCTTATGTCCGGGCGCCACGCCATCGGTCTCGACCCCACGCACCTCGGACTTTGGCGTCGCGCGTACCACGCCGTTGTGTGTCAGGTACATCCCACAGCCAGCCGCCGAAGCATCAGCCTTGGCCTCGCGCAGCCAAGCATCGACAGAAGGCATCGATTTGCCACTCTCTAGCATTATTTCTCCCTTTTGATTGCTCAAGCAGCTAATTTATTCTTCGACCGGCGTGAGCACCATGACGGCGCGCGTATTGCTCAGCGAAAGCGAGCGGCAGGTCACAAGCGTCACGACCTTGGTTGCCGAAGCTGCACGATCACTCGCGTCGCTTGCCGCGGCAGAGGCGCCATCGAGCATCTCGGACAGATAATTCGTCAGCCCATCATCGCCCTCAAAGTTGGGCGTGCGCGCCTTGGCGTACGTGTCCTCGACCACCTTGGTCGCCAGCGGGCGTAGCTTATACGTTGCGTCGCGCGTGATGTAGTACACATATTCAATGCTGTCGAATGTCGCCTGATCGGTCGTGTCCGAAATCACGTTGAACATCGAGCCGTCGTTCATGTGGTGGCCATAGATTGTAGTCTGTTGGTCGACCATGCCCGGCGCGGTATCGTCGCTATCCAAGAAGATGGCACCGGACGCATTGGATGTGCCATCAAACAGCGTATTGAGGTACTTGGAGTTGTTGTTGGTCTGCACCACGGGATAGTTGATATTGGTTCCCGGCGCATAAATCCAGCCAACAACCTCAGGATTTGTCTGAGCAAGCGCATCAAAGTCGATAATCGGAACGCCGCTGGCGTCCTTATCGCTCACATATTGCTTTTCGATCTTTTGATACGACTCGCTCGCCTGCTTGTAGCCAATCTGCGCATTGATAAAGATGGCAGCGGCGGCAACAATCAGACCGATGCCGATGATGATGAGCAGAATGGGGATGACGGAGCGGCGCTTCTTGCGCGGCGGCTCGGCGTAATCCGGCGGCGCGGCGTGCGACGAAGACCGGGGCGGCTTCTTGGCCGTGCTGTATGACGAGGGGCGATACGCGGCCGGCGTATCCTGTCGGCGATGCGTCGCCGGCGTCACGGGGCGCGGCGCACGCGGCTGCTGAGGAGAGGATGTCCGACCCTGCTGCGCCGCATGAGCAGCGTCCGGCTTCGACGGATCGGGAATCTGAGAAGCCTTGAATCGTTTTCCCTGATAGTCGGACATGGCTCTCCTTATGCTGCAAATAGGATGGCGGGGCGCCTAGGCGTCAGCCATCTCCTGCTTCATCTTCTCGATAACCTTGCGATACTCGGGGTCGCAGGCGCCCAGAATCTGCGTGGC
>JAJWXI010000090.1 GCA_021641225.1 Collinsella aerofaciens
CATCGCCCCGGCGAGGTGGTCAGCCGCGCGACCAACGACTTGGACAAGATGTCCGAGAGCATGCAGCGCGGATTGCTGCAGCTGCTGGTATCGATCGGTACCGTGACGGGTGCCATCATCATGATGTTCGTCTATAGCGTTAGGCTCACGTTGATCTTTTTGGGTTTTACGGCGGTATCGCTGCTGGTGACCAAGGTGGTTTCGCGCCGTACGCATGATGTGACGGGCGAGCGTCAGGAATGGGTGTCCAAAATCACGAGCGCGGTCGAGGAAGGCTATTCGGGCCGTTTGGTGATTCGCGCATTCAATCGCGAGCACCAGAGCTCTGCCGAAGTGCACGAAGCCTCGGGCGAGCTGGCCCGCGTGAGCACCAAGGCCGACTTTATGATCAACGCCGTCGGACCCGCGGTTCGCTTTATCGGTCGCCTGGCACAGATCGTGATTGCGCTCGTGGGCTGCAGCATGCTGGTCGCCGGTCACATGACCGTCGGCGTGTTCCAGGCGTTCTTCCAGTTTATCTACGAGGCGTCCGAACCCATGACGCAGCTGTCGTTCACTTTCAACTCGCTGCAGAGCGCGCTGGCGAGTGCGGAGCGCGTGTTCGACCTGCTCGATGAGCCCGAGATGGAGGCCGATCCGCAGCCGGGCGAGGCTGCCAATCTGCCGGGTCGCGTGGAGGGCCGCGTCGCTTTTGAGCATGTTCGCTTTGGCTACACGCCCGAAAAGCCGCTCATGCGCGACGTGTCGTTTACCGCCGAACCGGGTCAGAAGATTGCGGTGGTGGGAACCACGGGTGCGGGTAAGACCACGCTCATCAACCTGCTCATGCGCTTTTACGAGATCGACGGCGGCCGCATTACGCTCGACGGTGTGGATACGCGCCTCATGAACCGCGGTGAGCTACGTCAGCAGTTTGGCATGGTGCTGCAGGACGCCTGGCTGTTCGACGGAACGATTGCCGAAAACATCGCCTACGGCTGCCCCGAGGCAACGCGCGACGAGATCGTGGCTGCCGCCCGCGCCGCGCAGGTCGACTTCTTTGTGCGCACCATGCCGCAGGGCTACGACACGCGCGTGGCCAATGATGCCGAAAGCATCAGCCAGGGCCAGCGTCAGCTGCTGACCATTGCGCGCGTGCTGCTCAACAACCCGGCGATTCTCATTCTGGATGAGGCGACCTCAAGCGTGGATACGCGCACCGAGCTTGCCATCGGCCGTGCCATGGACGCGCTCATGCATGGGCGCACAAGCTTTGTGATCGCGCATCGCCTGTCGACGATCGTGGACGCCGACCTGATCTTGGTCATGGATCACGGCAACATTATCGAGCAAGGCACGCATAAGGAACTGCTGGCTGCCGAGGGTGCTTACGCCGACCTCTATCTGAGTCAGTTCGCATAATGTGACAAAGGGACAGTCCCGCATGTCACATCAAAAAGAAAGGCGCGCCGGGGATGGATTCCCTGGCGAGCCTTTTGCGTCGGTGCCGATGTTGTTTTGTGCCGCTCGCGTTCCTAGCGCTCGTCCACGAGCTTGGCGACGAGGGCCTTGAGCTCGGCCACCTCTCGCTCGAGTTCTTTGACGCGGCGGGCATTCTCGGTGATACCCTGGCGGTTGAGGGCGGACTGCTCGGCGGCGTCATCGGGCATGTACTCGCGATGCTGCTTGGCGTCGAAACTCTCCTCGAACACACGGCAGCCGTTGCGCTTGATGATGCGTCCCGGCACGCCCACGACGGTGCAGTTGTCGGGCACGTCCTTGACGACAACCGAGTTGCCGCCGATTTTGACGTTGTTGCCGATGCGGATGTTGCCGAGCACCTTGGCGCCCGTGCCCACGGTGACGTTATCGCCGAGCGTTGGGTGGCGTTTGCCGGTCTCGTTGCCGGTACCGCCGAGCGTGACGCCCTGGTAGAGCACGCAGTTGTCGCCCACGATGGTGGTCTCGCCGATGACGACGCCCATGGCATGGTCGATAAAGAAGTGCTTGCCGATCTGCGCGGCGGGATGAATCTCGACGCCGGTGATATGACGGGTGAGCTGCGAGAGCACGCGGGCGAGCGAGCGATGACCATGCTCCCAGAGCCAGTGCTCGGGTACGTGGTTCCACTTGGCATGCAGACCGGGGTACGAAAGGAAAATGACCAGGCCGTTTTGCGCGGCGGGGTCCTGCGCCTGGACGGTCTTGATGTCCTCGCGAATGGTATTGATAAAGCTCACCGGCCGCCCTCCCTTAGCGCCATGGCAATGCGATTCAATAAAGTATAGCGATTCGCTAGGGATTAGGAAGAGCAATCTTTCACGGCTTTGCGTGACAGGTGTCAGTTATGCAAACTTGCTGGTAATGGAGTCATGCTTTTGTGCGGTCGTGTGCATGGTCGCGCCGCAACCGTATACTGGTCAACTTGGACGTGTCCGCGCCCACAACTGAGAGGTTTTACTTCATGGGTTTCATCAATTTCATTGCCGAGTTGCTTAAGGATCCGCGCACCGCGATCGCCAGTTGGATCGCCGCCGGCCCGCTTATGGCCTACGGCTGCGTGTTCCTGATCATCTTTATCGAGACGGGCGTGGTATTCTTCCCGTTCCTTCCCGGCGATTCGCTGCTGTTCGCCTCGGGCTTCTTTGCCCACAACGGTGGCTTTAACATCGTGGCTTTGCTGGCCGTTGCATGGGCCGCTGCCATCTTGGGCGATCAGTGCAACTTTATGATCGGCCATTTCTTTGGCAAAAAGATCATTGCCTCGGGCAAGGTCAAGGCCATGACGCCCGAGCGCATCAAAAAGTCCGAGGACTTCTTGGATAAGTGGGGCCACCTGGCCATCTTCCTGGGCCGCTTCTTTCCGTTTATCCGCACCTTTGTGCCCTTTATCGCCGGCATGGGCGGCATGCACTGGCGTAACTTCGTTATCTTTAACGTGCTGGGCGGCATTACCTGGTCAACGCTCTTTACACTGCTGGGCTACTTCTTTGGTGGCATTCCCTTTGTGCAGGAGCACTTTGAGCTGCTAATCGTTGGCATCGTTGCCGTGTCGATCATCCCGACCGTGGTCGGTCTGGTTAAGGCTAAGCTGGGCAAAAAGAACGCGTAGCTCGAGCCAGCGCGCAAACCGTGCCATTGAGGCCCGTCACCGCTTACGGTGGCGGGCCTTTTTGCTTCGGTCAAATGAAAATACTTTAGTTAGTTAAAGAAAAGCGTTTTATCAGACGCGTACGGGGAGTACAATCTCGTGCATGCGAATCGACGTGCCATCGGCTTTGATGCCGTTCGCGTGTCCCGTCCGGCTCTACGCTCCGGACGTGCGACGTTGCGACGCGGTCGGCCTCGGTCCTTGCGTGCGGGTTCGCGAGTTTGCAACTGTGTATGTAAGGAGCGACATATGACTGTCGAGAAGAAGGATATCGATTGGGGTAGCCTCGGCTTTGGCTACATGAAGACCGATTACAGCTACGAGGCCCATTGGAAGGATGGCGAGTGGGACGAGGGCGGCCTGACCACCGACCACACCCTGCATGTCTCCGAGTGCGGTGGCATCTTCCATTACTGCCAGGAGGTCTTTGAGGGCCTGAAGGCCTACACCGCCGAGGACGGCAGCATCGTCTGCTTCCGTCCCGACATGAACGCCGAGCGTATGTACAACTCTGCGCAGCGCCTCGAGATGCCCCCGTTCCCCAAGGACAAGTTCGTTGAGGCCGTCAAGCAGGTCGTTTCTGCCAACGCCGCCTGGGTTCCGCCCTTCGGTTCCGGCGCGACCCTGTACGTACGTCCGTTTATGATCGGCTCCGGTGACGTGATCGGCGTGGCTCCCGCTCCTGAGTACACGTTCCGTATTCTCGTGACCCCGGTCGGTCCGTACTTTAAGGGTGGTCTCAAGCCCGTCAAGCTGCGCGTTTCCGAGTACGACCGCGCCGCACCGCACGGCACCGGCAACATCAAGGCCGGCCTGAACTACGCCATGTCCCTCAAGCCCACGATGGAGGCCCATCGCGAGAGCTATGCCGAGAACCTGTATCTCGACTCCGAGTCCCGCACCTATGTCGAGGAGACCGGTGGCGCTAACGTCCTGTTCGTGAAGGAGGACGGCACGCTTGTCGTTCCGCAGTCGCACACTGACTCCATCCTGCCCTCCATCACCCGTCGCTCGCTCGTTCAGGTTGCTCAGGACCTGGGCATAACCGTCGACCAGCGCCCCGTCGAGTGGGCCGAGGTCAAGGCCGGCACCTTTGTTGAGTGCGGCCTGTGCGGCACCGCTGCCGTCATCTCCCCGGTGGGCGAGATCGACAACAAGGTTTACGGTGCCGACGAGACCGTGACCTTCCCGGCTGGCTGCACCGAGATCGGCCCCGTGATGAAGAAGCTTCGCGAGACCCTGACCGGTATCCAGTCTGGTGCTGTTGAGGATAAGCACAACTGGGTCTATACCGTCGCGTAAGCTGCCATAGCTGTTCGGCCCGAGGGCAACCTTCCTTTCCGGCGCGTCCTCGGACATGAAAGAACCTCCACTGCGCACTTCGTGCGGCGGAGGTTCTTTCGTCCTGCGGAGTGCGCCGGAAAGGAAGGTTGCCCTCGGGCCTGCGTTACCTACGGGCAATATAGATCTGAATAAAGATGGTGCGCGGCCTTTTAGGCCGCGCTTTTGTTTTGCTTCGCGTCATGTGGGGGTGGTGGCGACGTGCATTTTTGCGAGTATTCTGCAATCGAAGGCCCCTGCATACCGACGTTCGGGCAAAAATCCGTGCTCGTCGATGCTTTTCGCGAATAATAGGCGGGGTTATGGGCCGACAGCGCTTGATTTGCAGGGATATTCGCGGTCTTTGGCATTTTTCGTGGCGCCCGAAGCTCTTGGTTATGTTGAATACTCCCAAAAATGCACGGTGCTTAGAGGGGGACCTTCGCTAAAAAAGCAACCGCCCCGTCGAAGTATGCATTCGACGGGGCGGTTTATGCATATACCCGATTAAGGATACGCTGCGGATCTGTTAGAACTTGACGGTCGGGGCCTGGCGGGCTGCTTCGGCGGCCTCGAAGCCCTGGCGCTCCTTAAACTGGAAGATGCCGGCAAAGATGACAGCCGGGAACGTCTGAATGGCGTTGTTGTAGCTGAGCACGCAATCGTTGTAGCTCTGGCGTGCATAGCTAATCTTGTTCTCGGTATCCTCGAGCGATGCCTGCAGCTGCGTAAAGTTGGCGTTTGCCTTAAGATCGGGATAGGCCTCGGCTACGGCGAAGAGCTGGCGCAGCGCACCGGTCAGCACGTTGTCGGCTTCCATCTTGGCCTCGGGCGTGGTGGCCTTGACGGCGGTGTTACGCGCACTGATCACGGCGGAGAGCGTCTCTTGCTCGTGCTTGGCGTAGCCCTTGACGGTCTCGACCAGGTTGGGGATCAGGTCGTTGCGGCGCTGCAGCTGCGTATCGATGTTCTGCCAGGCGTTATCGATGCGGTTACGCTTGGTGACCATGTTGTTGTAGATGCCGGCGATGGCGCAGACAATCACAATGACAACAACGATGCCGATGATGACGGTAATCATGATGTCTCCGTTTCGAATGGCCGCGGCGGCATGCGCCAGCTGCCGTTGGTATAACGCTACTAGTATACCCGCAACGTTTTGCCGTGCCGAACTTTCCGGCAAGCGTTATGTTTTCGGCGGGGTCGGCACCGGGGCAAAGCGCGCGAGGTACAGGTGTAAGATATGCGACAGATTGACGAGTGTTGTCTTTGCTCTGAGGATGGCGATACCAGTGGACCTTCGCATTAAGAAAACCTACCGCGCCCTGTTCGATGCCTTCACCGAGCTTCTCGAGGAGCATCGTTTTGAGGACCTGACGGTTGCCATGCTGTGCGACCGCGCCATGATTCGCCGCACGACGTTCTACAAGCACTTTCGCGACAAGAACGATTACTTTGCCTTTTATATCGATGAGCTCATGTCGGGCTTGCCGCAAAAACAGCCCGATGAGGCCGGCGCGGTATCTGCCGAGGACGTGCGCGCGCTTCGGCACGCGATTTTGGACGATGCCATGGATTTGATTCTGGCGCACGAGCAGCTCATGGATAACATTTTGGCAAGCAGCATGTCGGGCATGTTGACCAACGTTATTTGCGACCGCATTGCCCGCTCCATCCGCGAGCGTGTGATGAACGTGCTCGCCGAGGATGCCCTGGCCCCCGTGTCACTCGAGACGACGTCTGAGTTTGTCGCCGGCGGTATTATTCGACTTTTCACGATATGGTGGGAATCGGGCCACGATCTTGAGCGTCGACCTGAGATAGCCGACGTGGTCGATGCGCTGTTTGAGCGAACCATGACGCCGGTGAATCACTAAAAGTGGCGGAGAGAGGGGGATTCGAACCCCCGGAACGCTCTCGCGCTCAACGGTTTTCAAGACCGCCGCATTCAACCGCTCTGCCATCTCTCCGTGAGTCGTAATGATAGCATCGTTTTGAATTTGCAACAGGGAAGGCGAACGATGACGATCACCGAAATCGACGAGAAGTTCATGCGCGAGGCGTTGGCCGAGGCGCGCGCCGCCGCGACAGTGGGCGAGGTGCCCATCGGAGCCGTAGTGGTGCGCGCCGGCGAGATCGTCGCGAGGGCGCACAATCGGCGCGAGCTCGATCAGGATCCTTCGGCTCATGCCGAGTTTGCGGCCGTGTGCTCCGCTGCCCAGGCGCTTGGCCGCTGGCGCCTTTCCGACTGTACGGTCTACGTGACGCTCGAGCCCTGCTGCATGTGTGCGGGGCTTATGGTCAACGCGCGCGTGGGGCGCTGCGTGTATGGCGCGGCTGATGCCAAGGCGGGCGCGCTGGGATCCCTATACGATCTGAATGCCGACTCGCGCCTGAATCATCGGTTTAACGTGAGCGCCGGCGTGCTGGCAGACGAGTGTCGTGAGGTGCTGAGCAGCTATTTTAGTGGGCTACGTGGCACCGATGGTGCTGGCTGCGGTTGTGGGGCCGATCTTGAGGCGCATACCGCTCATGCTGAGGCGCTCGCGTGTGCCGAAGATATCGCCGTTGAGGCGGTCGATTTTGGTGCCGCGTGCCGCCGGCCCCGCCGCGTGCTGTTGGCGATCGATTCCTTTAAGGGTAGCGTTTCGAGTGCACAGGCGGAGGCGGCGGTTGCCGAAGGCGTGCGCCGTGTGTGGCTCGATGCCCAGGTGGCC
>JAJWXI010000091.1 GCA_021641225.1 Collinsella aerofaciens
ATCGCGCGGGCCACGGCGTCGGTTTGAACGGTGCCCATCAGGCTCGTGCTCAAGTCGTTGCGGCCGGTGGCATCGACAAGCTTTGCCTCGCCGCCGATGAGGCCGCCGAGCGAGCGCTGTGGATTGGAAATGGGGGCTATGGTCTCTTCGCGCATGACGTCGAGTACGCGGCGCATGGCGGCGATAGCGTGTGCCTCGCCGGTCAGACGTGCCTCGCGCACGGCCATGACGGCGCCGATGTTGAGCCCCAGTTCCTCGCACGCATCGAGCAGCTGCTCGCCGTCGTCGAAGATTTCCTTTGCCGAGACGCCGGGGGAGAGCGACGAGGCAGAACCGGGGAGCTCGATAAAGGTCGCGTAATCGACATTGTCGAGCTTGCGTAGCATGGGGATAACGGTGTCGTCGGGCGCGCCGTCGGTCTCAAAGACGGAGTAGGCCTGGCCGCCCACTTCGGTGCGGTAGGTGCGGCAGAAGGCGATGTTCACATGGGCGTAGGCGAGCAGGTTGGTGAGCGCAGCGAGCACGCCGGGGACGTCCTGGTGCGCCACGAAGAGCGTGGAATACATGCCCGAGATGTCCACGCCGACGCCGTTGATGCGGCTGATGCGCATCTTGCCGCCGCCGAGGCTCTCGCCGCGAACCTGCGCCGTGGCGCCCGTGGCGTCGACCATGTCGATGTCGACGGTGTTAGGGTGGATGGAGGCGTCGTCGCCCTTAATTTCAAAGTGATAGTCGAGGCCCTGCTCGCGTGCGAGGTCGAAGGCCTGCTTGATGTTCTCGTCATCGGTGTCGAGGCCCAGAATGCCCGCGACGAGCGCACGGTCGGTGCCGTGGCCGCGGTAGGTGTGGGCGAAGGAGTTCCACAGACCAAAGGTAACCTTGGTGATGCGGCCTTCCAGCAGGCTGGCGGCAACTTGGGCGCAGCGCAGGGCGCCGGCGGTGTGCGATGAGCTGGGGCCGACCATGACGGGGCCCAAGATCTCGAATGCCGAGGTCGTAGCTAGTGTTTGCGGCTTGCCTGCCATGGCTGCTCCTTTTCTATCCCTTCGTCTCGAGGGCGGGGCATAAGGTCGCCTGCTCGGACAGTCCTGCTCGCACGGAGAGCACATTAAGTGCTCTCCGGCTCGTGCGGAACTCGCGATCGACCTTATGCCCCGCCCTCGGGACTAAGGATACATGGTAGAGGCGCGTGTGCTCCAAAATTCATTGGCTGGTGACCTATTCCATGTCCCGCAGTGGCTCATCTTCACCACCGGTTAAATAAAAAAGAAGTACCGCTTGGGGGCGGTACTTCTTTTGAAAACGTGTGCGTGATGTGACCTTGGTGGTTCCCAATTACAGGCCGCAGGCTGCTTTGAGTTCTTCGACTCGGTCGGTATTCTCCCAGGTGAAGTCGGCGTCTTCGCGGCCGAAGTGACCGTAGGCTGCCGTCTTTTCGTAGATGGGGCGACGCAGGTCCAGATCGCGGATGATTGCGCCCGGGCGCAGGTCGAAGGTCTTCTCTACGGCTTCAACAATCTTGTCCTCGGCAACATGCGCGGTGCCAAAGGTGTCGACCATGATTGAGAGGGGCTTGGAAACGCCGATGGCGTAGGCAAGCTCGACTTCGCAGCGGTCGGCCAGACCGGCGGCGACCACGTTCTTGGCGACCCAGCGCGCGGCATACGCGGCGGAGCGGTCAACCTTGGTGCAGTCCTTGCCGCTAAAGGCACCGCCGCCGTGACGGCCGTAGCCGCCGTAGGTGTCGACGATGATCTTGCGGCCGGTGAGGCCCGTGTCGCCCATGGGGCCGCCCACGACAAAGCGACCGGTGGGGTTCACATAGATGTCCGCGCTGTCCCACGGCATGTTCTCAGCGGCCATGACCGGGGTGATGACGTGCTCGATGAGGTCGGCCTTGATCTTGCCAATGTCCTCGATCTCGGCGGCGTGCTGCGTGGAGATGACGATGGTCGTGACCTCCACGGGCTTGCCTTCCTCGTAACGCACGGTGACCTGGGTCTTGCCGTCAGGACGCAGATAGGCGAGGGTGCCGTCGTGGCGCACGGCGGCCAGGCGCTCGGCCAGGCGGCTTGCCAGGTAGTGCGGCATGGGCATGAGGGTCTTGGTCTCGTTGGAGGCATAACCGAACATCATGCCCTGGTCGCCGGCGCCGATCAGGTCGATCGGGTCGGTGGTGGCGCCGGTCTGGGTCTCGAAGGACTCGTCGACGCCCTGGGCGATATCGGGCGACTGCTCGTGGATAAGGCTCATGACGCCGCAGGTGTCGCAGTCAAAACCGAACTTGGCACGGTTGTAGCCAATGCGACGGATAACGCCGCGGGCGATTTCCTGTACGTCGACGTAGGCCTGGGTGCGAATCTCGCCGGCGACGATGACGGTGCCGGTGGTCACGAGGGTCTCGCAGGCGCAGCGGACGTTCTCCACGTTGGCAGGCACGCCGTTGGGGGCGATGTAGCCCTGCTCCTGGAGCTCTATTTCTTTGGCGAGGATTGCGTCGAGGACGGCGTCACTGATCTGGTCAGCGATCTTATCGGGATGACCTTCGGTCACCGACTCCGACGTAAAAACAAAGGACCCGTGTTGGGGTGGGATGGAACGAAGCTCTTCTGACATGATTGTCCTTTCAAAAACGTGTCCCGGCGACCGTTACCATTCCGCCGGGCTCTCTATGCAAGGGCACATCATAGCGCGTAAATCAAACATTCACACCCTTTCCGCACCTACTCATTGGGGACAGACTTAAATGACCAGTCTTAAACCAAGAATGTCCCCAATGACTACAACGAATGGTCATTTAAGTCTGTCCCAAATGACTAGGTCGGTGCCCTTTGTGCGGAGGTTGCTTTGATGCTTTATACTGATGCGGTTAGACATCCATCCTGCAATCGAGGAGATTTCCATGGCATCAGACGTTCGCGTCCGCTTTGCACCCTCACCGACGGGCAAGCTGCACATCGGCGGCGCCCGCACCGCTATCTATAACTGGGCTTTTGCCCGTGCTAACGGCGGCACGTTCATCCTGCGCATTGACGACACCGACCCCACCCGTTCCACCGACGAGAACACGCAGATCATTTTGCGCGCCATGCGTTGGCTGGGCCTGGACTGGGACGAGGGTCCCGAGGTGGGCGGCGACTTTGGCCCCTACGCCCAGACCGAGCGCCTGGGCCTGTACAAGCAGGCCGCCCAGAAGCTTTGGGACGAGGGCAAGGCCTATCCCTGCTTCTGCACCAAGGAGCAGCTCGACGCCGATCGCAAGGCCGCGCAGGAGCGCAAGGACCCCTTCCAGGGCTATCAGCGCCGTTGCCGTGATCTTGATCCCGAGGAGGCCCGCCGCCGCATCGAGGCCGGCGAGCCCTACGTCCTGCGCATCAAGGTGCCCGAGGACCGCGGTGACGTCGTCATCCACGACGCTGTCCACGGCGAGGTAACCTTCGACGCCAAGGAGCTCGATGACTTTGTCATCTTCCGCTCCGACGGCACGCCCACGTACAACTTCGCGACCGTCGTCGACGACGCCATGATGAAGATCACCCACGTCATCCGCGGCGACGACCACCTCTCCAACACCCCGCGCCAGGTCATGGTCTACGAGGCCCTCGGCGCGCCCGTGCCCACGTTCGCCCACATCTCCATGATCTTGGGTGCCGACGGCAAAAAGCTTTCCAAGCGCCACGGTGCAACCTCGGTGGAGGAATACCGCGACGCCGGTTACCTGTCCGATGCCTTTGTCAACTATCTGGCGCTGCTCGGCTGGTCGCTCGACGGCGAGACCACGATCATCCCGCGCGATGTCCTGGCCAGCAAGTTCTCGCTCGACCGCATCTCCAAGAACCCGGCGACCTTCGACCCCAAGAAGCTCGATTGGGTCAACGCCGAGTACATCAACGGCATGTCCGATGCTCAGTTTGCCGACGAGATCATGGTCCCCGAGCTGCACGAGGCGGGTCTCATCGAGGGCAACGTCGAGTACGGCGAGGACTGGATTGACGCGCTTGCCACCATCGTCAAGCCGCGCACCAAGATGCCGGCCGACGCCGTGACCGTTGCCGCCCCCATCTTCGCTACGGCCGAAACGCTCGAGTATGATGAGAAATCCGTCAACAAGGGCCTGGCCAAGGAAGGCATGGGTGCCATTCTGGATGTCGCCAAGGCCGCGCTCGAGGGCGTGGACGAGTGGACCGCCGAGGCCATCGACGCTGCGCTTGAGCCGCTGCCCGAGCAGATGGACCTCAAGAAGCGCGTGGTGTTCCAGGCCGTGCGCGTCGCCGTCTGCGGCAACATGGTGAGCCCCCCGCTGGGCGAGACCATGGCGCTCGTCGGCCGCGACGACTGCCTGGCACGCATCGACCGCGCCCGCACGATGGCGCTATAGTAGACGCGTAAACGCATGTATCCGAGCCCCGTTCCCCCGAGCGGGGCTCTTGTTTCTGTACCGATGAGTGGGTTGCTGGGACAAAATAATCAGTAGTGTTTGTCCCATGTTCGAATGACGCAACAAGCTCGACACTCGTATCGGCCATGGGACAAACACTACTGATTATTTTGTCCCACCCCTTTCAGGTCCGTTCGTTAGAGGTGGTGTATGGCTCAACAACTGTCGCTGTTTGGTTCGCCGGAACCGGAGGAGACTCCGGCGAAGCCCGTGCTTGCCGCTGCCTCGGCTCAGCCTAAGCCTGCACCTGAGCCCATTGCCGCCTACGCGAACGTTGTCCTTGACATTCCCACCCGCGCGCTGTCCGAGCCGTTTGCTTACGGCATTGCGCAGTCCCTTGCTAATGAGGCCCAGATCGGGTCTACGGTCCTGGTCCACTTTGGTAACCGTGCCGCCGCGGGCTATATTGTCGACATTGCGCCTGGGCTGGGCGACCTGCAGGGCAACAACGTCCTCGACCCTTCGCGCATTAAGCCCGTCGAAGCTATTCTTAGCAAACCGCTCTTTACCGCCGAAGCCGCCCGTATCGCATGCTGGATGAGCCGCGAGTACGTCGCAACGCTTTCCGAGTGCCTGCGCCTGTTCTTGCCTCCGGGCGGCAGCCCGCGCGTGGTCAAGGGTGACGACGGCGTGTGGACGGTTGAACGTCCCGCCGTCAAGCCAATCCAAAACCGCTGGGTCATGCTCACGCCCGAGGGTTTCGACTATACGCCGCCCAAGGCTGCAGTTCGCCAGCGTCAGCTCATTGAGGCGCTCCAGTGCGGCCCGGTCACGACGCGCGACCTCAACCTTCTCTATAACAGCATGTCGGCGACCATCAAGGCGCTCGAAAAACGCGGCGTCGTGGTTGTGGAGGAGCGCCGCGCCTGGCGTGGATGCAGCGAGCAGACCACGCTGTCCTCGGCAAGCGGCAAGGCGCCGGTCGCACTTACCAACGGCCAGCAGCAGGCGCTCGCGCAGATTGAGCGCGCCCGTCTTGACGCCCACGGAGACGTGGTCCTTGTCGACGGCGTCACCGGCTCCGGCAAAACCGAGGTGTACCTCTCCGCCATCGAGCGCGTGCTCGCAGCCGGTCGCTCGGCGTGCGTGCTTGTGCCCGAGATCTCGCTGACGGCCCAAACCGTCGGCCGCTTTCGCTCGCGCTTTGGTGAGACGGTCGCCGTGTTCCATTCGCGCCTTTCGGCCGGCGAGCGCCTGGACCAGTGGGATATGGTCGCCAGCGGTGCCGCGCGCGTGGTCGTGGGCGCCCGCTCGGCGCTCTTTTGCCCGCTTGACGACCTGGGCCTCATCATCATCGACGAGGAGCACGAGACCAGCTATAAGCAAGGCTCCAGCCCGCGTTACCACGCGCGCGAGGTGGCGGCTGAGATGGCGCGGCGCTACCGCTGCCCGCTCGTGTTGGGCTCCGCCACGCCTTCTGCTGAGGCCCTCCATCGCTGCCGCCGTGGCACGTATAACGGTGCCACCTGGACGCGCGTCGAGATGCCCGAGCGCCCGGGACACGCAGTCCTGCCGACGGTTCGGATCGCCGACCTGCGCCGTGAGTTCTCGCACGGCAGTCGTTCCATGTTCTCAAAACCGCTGATGGAGGGCCTGGAGCGTGTGGTCGAGCGCCGCGAGAAGGCCGTGCTGCTGCATAACCGCCGTGGCTTTGCGCCGTTTCTGATGTGCCGCGAATGCGGCTGCGTGCCCACCTGCAACCACTGCTCCACCGCGCTTACGTATCACGAGCGCACACACACGCTGCAGTGCCACACCTGCGGTTCGTCTTGGCGCGTGCAGCCGTATCCCGCGCCCACGAGCCGTTGCCCCAAATGTGGCAGTCGCTACCTGGCAAAAATGGGTCTGGGCACTCAACAGATCGAGGACGCGCTGCACCAGATGCTTCCCGAGGACGTCGCCATTATTCGCATGGATGCCGATTCCACGCGCGGCAAGGATGCGCACAAAAAGCTGCTCGAGCAGTTCGATGCGGCCGATTGCGCCGTGCTGCTGGGCACCCAGATGATCGCCAAGGGCCTCGACTTTCCCGAGGTCACGCTCGTGGGCGTGGTCAATGCCGACTTCGCCCTCAAGCTGCCGGACTTCCGCGCAGGGGAGCGCGCCTACGACCTGCTGGAACAGGTGGCGGGCCGCGCAGGTCGCGGCGATCGCCCCGGCGAGGTCATCATCCAGACCTACCTGCCCGAGGATCCGGTCATTCGCGCCGTCGCCGAGCACGATCGTTCGATCTTTACCGACTTCGACCTGGACCAGCGTCGCGACGCCCTATATCCGCCGTTCGTGCGCCTAGTCAACATTTTGGTATGGTCGGCGAACCGAGACGACGCGCAAGACTACATCGGGCGCATCGCAAAGCTCCTTAAGCGCCGCTGGCACGCCGCCGCCCCTGATTTTTTGCGGGCGGGGAGTGTCGTGCCGCAGGTGCTAGGCCCGGCTTCGTGTGTAATCGAGAGAGCCAAGGACCGTTACCGCTTCCATCTGCTTGTAAAGTCGCCGGTAGGGTACCATGTCTCTGACGATATCGACGCCTGCCTCAAAGAGGCGGGCTCCGTGCGCGGCGTGAGCGTGAGCGTTGACGTCGATGCCTATGATTTGATGTAACAAACCGAAAGGATGGCCATGGAAGCCAACGGAATCGTATTGTCG
>JAJWXI010000092.1 GCA_021641225.1 Collinsella aerofaciens
GTGCTCGATAGCGCGAGCGATCCGCATTTGAAGACGCCAGCTGCTTGGGGCCTCTCGTGGGTGTGGAATCATCCGCAGGTGACGATGCTGCTTTCGGGTATGACCGATACTGAGCAGGTGGGCGAGAACGCGACGCTGGCAGGTCGTGCGCTACCGGGTTCGATGACGGCGGACCAACTCAGGACCATCGCACGCGTATTGGAAGAGTTTGAGAAATCGAACCGTGTGCCCTGCACGGGTTGCGGCTACTGCATGCCGTGCCCCAAGGGCATCAATATCCCCGGCTGCTTTGCCGCCTACAACGCGAGCTATGCGCACAACTGGTTTACGGGACTGTCGCAGTACTTTACGGCGAGCGCGGTGCGCACGAGCGAGCCTAAGCTGGTGAGCAATTGCATCAAGTGCGGCAAATGCGCGCGGCACTGCCCACAACACATCGATATCCCCGCGCGCCTCGACGACGTGCGCCGACGTTTCCAGCCCGGCCCCGTAACGGCCGCACTTAAAGCCTTCGGCAAAACGCGCTCCTGATGCCCCTTTTTAGAGCGTTCGCCTGATGCCCCTTTTATAAGTTGCGGTGGAATAGTTCCTGTTTGCGGCAGAATAAGGCTTAAACAGGAACTATTTCACCGCAACTGATAGGGGATATCGTGGACGACCGGGGTTTGCGCGATGACTCGCGTGATGTTCGTTGGGGCGTTTTGGGCGCGGGCCGCATTTCGCATCGATTTGCGTCGTCGCTCCAGGCAGTTGATGGGGCGCGGCTTGTGGCTGCGGCGGGGCGCACCCCTTTGCATGTCGATGAATTCTGCCGAGCGTTTTCTATCGATGCCGCTCATGGTTATGCCTCGGCCGACGATAACGGGTGCGCGGCTTATGACGCGCTGATCGCCGATCCTGATGTCGACGCCATTTATTTGGCGCTTCCGCATGGCATGCATGCGCATTGGGTCTGTCGGGCGATGAGCGCGGGGAAGGCTGTACTGTGCGAAAAACCGGCCGTTTTGAGTGAAGATGAGGCCCGTGCGATTGTCTCTGTTTCTCGTGAGTGCGGCGTGCTGTTTATCGAGGCGATGAAAAATCGGTTTTGCCCGATGCGTGCTCGCGTGAAGGACTTGCTTGCGTCGGGCGAGCTCGGCTGTATCGTCTCGATCGAGAGCGTGCAAAAACTCGATTATGGTGAGCCCCCTTCGAGTTATCTGCTCGATCCGTTGCAGGGTGGCTGTCTATATGACATGGGCTGCTATGCGGTCGGGTGGTTTGAGGATTTGCTTGCGGGCGTGTGCGAGGTTTCGTCTCGTGAAGTTCGCTGGCGTGACGTATCGGGCGGCCGCGTGGATTGGGCCAATGAGATCCATATGAGCGTCGGCGGTATACCCATTCACATGGTGTGCGACGGCAAAGCAGCATATGAAAGCCGCTTAACGATTGCCTGCGAGCGGGGCTCGTTGGAAATCGAGCGTCTCCATCGCCCCGAACTCGCCCATGTGAAGTATTCCGACGGACGAATGCTCGAAATAAATGCCCCGTTTGAGGTCGATGATTTCTACGGCGAAATCCAGCATGCGACTCAGCTCATCCGGGCGGGGAAACTCGAGAGTTCCGTCATGCCCGTTGCCGCTACACAACGCTGCGCGCGCATCATCGATACGATTCGTTTGACGCTCTAGACTGTGGTGCTGGTGCTCAGGGGGGGCTCGGCGGACCGTGTCTCTGATGCCCCTTTTATAACTTGCGGTGGAATAGTTCCTGTTTGCGGCAGAATAAGGCTTAAACAGGAACTATTTCACCGCAACTGATGAGGGGGAGCTGGAGATGCTGACGATTGGGTGTCACCTATCGACAACGAAGGGCTATCGGGTGATGGGGGAGACGGCGCTGTCTATTGGCGCCAACACCTTTGCGTTCTTTACGCGCAACCCGCGTGGTGGCAAGGCGAAAGACCTTGACATGGATGACGTGGCGGCCTTGCGTGACCTTATGGCGCAAAATGATTTTGGCCCACTCGTGGCGCATGCCCCCTATACCTACAACCCCTGCTCTGCCAAGGAGCGGGCGCGTGAGTTTGCCCTTGAGGCCATGGCCAAGGACCTGCAGCGTCTGGAGGCGTTGCCCGGTAACTACTACAACTTCCATCCCGGCGCGCATGTGGGGCAGGGGGCCGATGCTGGCATTCAGATGATCGTCGACACCTTGTGCCAGGTGATGTTCGAGGGACAGCAGACCACGGTGCTGCTTGAAACTATGGCGGGCAAGGGTACCGAGGTAGGGCGCAGTTTTGAGGAACTGGCGCGTATTATCGAGGGGGTTGCCGTCAAACGTCCCGAGCTATCGGGCAAGCTGGGCGTGTGTCTGGACACCTGCCACGTGAGCGATGCCGGCTACGACATCATCCACGACCTGGACGGCGTGCTCGACGAGTTCGACCACGTAGTGGGTATCGATCGCTTGCATGCCGTGCATATCAACGACTCCAAGAATCCCCGTGGCGCCCATAAAGATCGTCACGAGTGCATCGGCAAGGGTTACCTTGGCAGCGAGGAGTTTGGCGGCGGTATGCAGGTTATGCAGAATATTGTATCGAATGACCGTTTACGTGCGCTGCCATTCATTTTGGAGACGCCGAACGAACTTGCAGGTTATGCAGCGGAAATTACCCTGCTACGCTCGTTGCAGCAGTAACGACTGTCACAAAGTGGAGTGCTTCATTCACGTTATGGGTTTGTTTCAATCAGTTTTCTCATTGCAGATTCGCACTTACGGGTGCATAATAGCCAACAGTTTTTGCAGACCTCTGAATCAAGTGGGGTCACCGGAAGGAGACTGATTATGAAGCTCAAGAAGCTTGGCGCATTTGCCGCCACGGGTGCCATGGCACTCGCCCTCGCATTGACGGGCTGCGGCTCGTCCAACGCCACCTCTGGTTCCGATGCCGGTTCCAGCAGCTCTGACGACGTGAAGGTCGAGAAGGTTGACGGCTCCAAGGAGTACGCGCTCGTCAAGGACGGTACGCTGACCGTCGGCACCTCTGCCGAGTACGCGCCGTTTGAGTATAAGGATGACAACGGCGACTACCAGGGCTTTGACCTTGAGCTTATCAAGGCTATCGCCGACAAGCTGGGCCTGGACGTCGAGTATGTCAACAACGACTTCGACACGCTGGTTCCGGGTGTTGCTTCGGGCGCCAAGTACGACGTCTCCATCGCTGCTATCACCGATACGCCCGAGCGTGAGAAGGAAGTCGCTTTCTCCGACTCCTACTACATGGACGATCAGGCTATCGTGACCAAGGTCGACAACACCGACATTACGGCCGATAACTACAGCGAGAAGCTCAACAACGCCGATGCTACGATCATCGTCCAGTCCGGCTCGACCGCCGAGGCCTTTGCCCAGGAGAACTTCCCCAAGGCCAAGATCGTCCCCTACAAGGACGCCACTGAGTGCTTCAGCGCCCTGCAGTCCGACAAGGGTGACGCCGTCGTGACCAACCGCTCCGTTGCCAGCCAGCTGACCGCCGAGCAGTTCAACACCTGCCAGACCATCAAGCAGATCAGCACGGGCGAGGAGTATGCCATCGCCATCAACCAGGGCAACACCAAGCTCAAGGACGACATCAACCAGGCCATCAAGGACCTGACCGATGACGGTACCGTTGACGCCCTCATGGCTAAGTACAATATCAAGTAAAATAGCTACTTGATTGCGCGCGGGCCCTTTCCGTTTTGGCGGAGAGGGCCTTTGCGTTTCTTGAATGGGCGTCGTCCCGCCCCGTTATGTCGGCAACTTACACGTTAGGAGCCACCTTGTCTCGATTGAACCAAGGAGCCATGGGCAAAAGCCACCCGCTGCCCTCGATGCTCCAAAAGCTAGCCTGCGCCCTGGTTATGGCGCTCGCCCTGGTATGCGCGGGGGCATGCGCGCCCTCGACCGCCCAGGCGCTTGAGACCGCAAAGATCACCGCTCGACCCAACACCGGTTCGGGTAGCGACGTGGTCGGTGGCACCGAGACCCGCATCACCTGGGAGGTCCAGGCCGATGCCGACGAGGAACTGAGCGGCCTTTCGTTGACGTTTGCCGATGGCACGACCTTTGGCGCGGACGACACGCGCCTGACGATGCTCTCGGGCGATGACCTTATGGACCGCACGCCCATGAAGCCCACGTGCAAGGTCGACGGCCAGACGCTCAAGATTGATTTTGGCGAGACGGCGCCTGCCGGCGGTTATTTCCGCGTCGAGGTCTACGGCGTGACCTTCCCCGTCGAGGGCGGCGAAGAGGCCTTTAGCGGCACCTATACGCTCGCCGATGGTTCGACCAAGAAGATCTCCAAGATTCCGTCGGTGGAGATCAAGGGCGTGACGGCATTCGATAACTTCCTGGCCGACCTTAAGGAGCAGCCGTGGGTCGAGGCATGGAATTCCAACATGTTCCTGCGCCTGTTCCTGAACCCGGTCATTTTGGTCCAGAGCCTGCCGATCGTCTTCAAAGGCTTCCTCATGTCGCTCTCGATCGTGCTCGTGGCGTTTCCGCTGGCAATTCCCTTCGGTTTCGCCCTGTCGCTCATGCGCATCTCCAAGTCGCGCATCTTGCGCTGCCTTGCCGGCATCTACGTGAATATCATCCGCGGCACACCGGCGTTCCTGCAGATCTACATCGCGTTCTTCGGTCTGCCGCTGGCTGGCGTCAAGGTTGACGACTACGTGCTCGGTGTCATCGTCATGGCCATGAATTCGTCTGCCTACCTGTGCGAGATCTTCCGCGCCGGTATCCAGTCGATTCCCAAGGGCCAGAACGAGGCCGCGCGCTCGCTGGGCATGAACGCGTTCCAGACGCTGCTCTACGTGATGATCCCGCAGACGTTCCGCAATGTCCTGCCTACGCTGACCAGTGAGTTCATCCTGCTTTACAAGGATACGTCGCTGCTCGCGGCCGTGGGCGTGGTCGAGATCGTCATGAACGCCCGCACCATCGTGGCCACGACGGGCTCTATTACGCCGTATGTGGTTGCCGCCCTGTTCTACCTGGTCATCACCCTGCCGCTTGCCCGCCTGGTGAGCGGTCTTGAGGCGAGGCTTTTGGGCACGGCCGAAACCAAGAAGAAGCGTCCCGCCAAGAGCGCCGGACAGGTTGTCGCGACGCCCGCCGATCACATCGCCGGTCTGTAAGGAGGTCATATCATGAGCGAAACCAATAACTCGAACGAGGTCGTCGTCAGCATTAAGAACCTCCAGAAGGCCTTTGGCGATAACGTGGTCCTGCGCGATATCGATCTGGACGTGCACAAGGGCGAGGTCGTCGTAGTCCTGGGCCCCTCGGGCTCGGGCAAGTCGACGATGCTTCGCTGTATCAACCGCCTGGAGCACCCTACGAGTGGATCGATTGTCGTTGAGGGCGTGGATGTATGCGCTAAGGGCGTCGACCTTAACAAGGTGCGTACGCATCTGGGCATGGTGTTCCAGCAGTTCAATCTGTTCCCGCACCTGTCGGTCAAAAAGAACGTCATGCTTGCACAGCAAAAGGTGCTTAAGCGCAGCAAGGAGGAGGCCGAGAAGATCGCTGTCGAGGAGCTGACCAAGGTCGGTCTTGCCGAGCGTATCGACTTTATGCCGAGCCAGCTCTCTGGCGGCCAGCAGCAGCGCGTGGCCATCGCCCGCGCTCTATCGATGAATCCGCACGTCATGCTCTTTGACGAGGCCACCTCGGCACTCGATCCCGAACTCGTGCGCGACGTTCTGGGTGTCATGCGTGACCTGGCGCGCGACGGTATGACCATGATCGTCGTGACGCACGAGATGGGCTTTGCCCGCGACGTCGCCGACCGCGTCGTCTTTATGGACGGCGGCGTTATCGTGGAAGAAGGCACGCCGAGCGAAGTTTTCGACCATCCCAAGAGTGAGCGCACCAAGGCGTTCTTGGGCAATATCTCGTAGCTGGTTGACACAACTTTCGTTACAAAGAGCGGGGGCTGGACGTGAATCCAGCCCCCGCTCTTTTGTTGGGATGGGGATGCGCTTCGATGCGGGCCTTATTTGGTGGAGGCCCCGGTGCCGTTACGCGAGCTCGGCTCCCAGGGCCTTGCAAGCGGTCTCGCCCTCATCGTCGGGTGCGTCGTAGCAGATGGTGGAGTCCACGACGTTGACGCCGGCCTCGTCGGCGTCGGCCTTCCAGTTGTCCATCCACTCGCCCTCGGCCCACGAATAGGAGCCAAAGAGGACGACCTTCTTGTCGCCGAGGTTCTCCTTGACCTCGTCCCACATCGGCTGGAACTCATCGTACTCGAGCTCCTCGGAGCCCATGGCGGGGCAGCCGAAGGCGATGGCATCGTAGCCGGCAGCCTTATCGGCAGAGAGGTCGGCGCAGGGGATGACCTCGGCCTCGGCGCCGGCAGACACCGCGCCCTCGGCGACGAGGTTTGCCATGGCCTCGGTGTTGCCCGTGCCGCTCCAATAGACGACGGCGATCTTGCTCATGTTGAGTCCTTTCGGTTGTGCGGCGCGTGGCCGCGGCTTGTATGTTCTATCGGGTTGCCTGGGCAAGTTGCGCCAGGCTGCAGCCCTGCTGATAGACGAAGGTGAGGTATTGGGTACAGGCGCGGTAGGCATCAAACGTCGCAAGCGCCTGTTCGACGTTCGTGTAGACCTTCCAGGCCCCAAAGACCTTGTAGTTCTCGCCGCGCTGGGCGATAAACTCGTGAACGTCGTCGTAGGGGTATCCCAGGAAATAGCCTATTTCGTGCGGAAACTCGCAGGTGCAGTCGTTACTACAGCTGGCTTGCTGGGCCAGCGCGCATCGAGTCTGACTACAGGCACATTCCGCGGCGTTATTGCTCGCGAGTGTGATGCGTGACGCCAGGTGCACGAGGCATGTCGCGAGGTCGCCCGTGTCGTAGCCTTCCTTGGTGAGCGCCGTCTGGGCGCGCGGGTCCGCGAAGTAAGTGGCGAGGCTTTTGGGCCGGTATACGTACACGAGCGCTCCGCAGGGCCGCCAGACCAAAACGCTCAGGTGTATGCCGAGTGGGTCAAGTTCGCGATTGCACTGGGCGATAACGTTGAGCAGGCGAGCTCGGCGTTCTGCGATGG
>JAJWXI010000093.1 GCA_021641225.1 Collinsella aerofaciens
CGCCCAAAGCTCTACGGCCGCGGCGAGAACGTCCGCGACTGGATACACACCGAGGACCACAGCTCCGCCGTGTGGGACATCCTCACCAAGGGCCGCATGGGGGAGACCTACCTCATCGGAGCCGACGGCGAGAGGGACAACATCACGGTCCTGCGTATGATCCTGGAGGCCATGGGCCGCGACCCCGAGGACTTCGACTGGGTCGCCGACCGCCCCGGCCACGACCGCCGCTACGCCATCGACAGCACGAAGCTCCAGCGCGAGCTCGGCTGGAGGCCGGCGCACACCGACTTCGCCGAGGGCCTGAAGCAGACGATCCACTGGTACGTCGAGAACGAGTCCTGGTGGCGCCCGGCCAAGGAGGCCACCGAGGCCCGCTACCGCGCGCAGGGGCAGTAGGCCGCATCCCGGCGAACCGCACCGCGGGGCGCCCGCGCGGGGCCGCAGGGCATGGGGATGATCCTGCGTCCCCGCGCGGGCGCCCCCGGTTATCCAACCTCTTCGATAGGAGCTTTTCCCACATGGCTGACATCGCATTCGAGAAGGACCTCTCCGTCGCCGAGACCGGCATCGAGGGCCTCAAGGTCGTCGACCTGGCCGTCCACGGCGACTCGCGCGGCTGGTTCAAGGAGAACTGGCAGCGCGCCAAGATGACCGCCCTGGGCATCCCGGACCTCCGCGTCGTCCAGAACAACATCTCCTACAACGACAGCCGCGGCGTCACCCGCGGCATCCACGCCGAGCCCTGGGACAAGTTCATCTCGGTGGCCCGCGGCTCGGTCTTCGGCGCCTGGGTCGACCTGCGCGAGGGCAGCGCCACCTACGGGAAGGTCTACACCTGCACCCTGGACCCGTCCAGGGCCATCTACGTCCCGCGCGGCGTGGGCAACTCCTTCCAGGCCCGGGAGGACGGCACCGCCTACACCTACCTGGTGGACGCCCACTGGTCGCTCGAGCTGAAGAGGACCTACACCTTCGTGAACCTCGCCGACCCGGAGCTCGCCATCGAGTGGCCGATCCCGCTGGACCAGGCCACCGTCTCCGAGGCCGACCTCAACCACCCTATGCTCAAGGACGTCGTACCCATGGCGCCCAGGCGCACCCTCGTCACCGGCTGCAACGGCCAGCTGGGCCGCGCGGTCCGCAAGCTCGCCGAGGAGCGCGGCGTGGCGAAGGACTTCGACTTCTGCGACATCGACACCTTCGACATGTCCGACCCGGAGGCCTATTCGCAGTACGACTGGTCGCTCTACGGCGCTGTCATCAACTGCGGCGCCTACACGGCGGTAGATAAGGCGGAGACCCCCGAGGGCCGCGTGACCGCCTGGAAGGCCAACGCCACGGGGCCGGCGCTTCTCGCCCGCACCTGCGCCGGGCACGGGATCACGCTCGTCCACGTGTCCTCCGACTACGTCTTCGACGGCACGGCCGAGGTTCACACGGAGGACGAGCCATTCAGCCCGCTGTCCGTCTACGGCCAGACCAAGGCCGCCGGCGACATCGCCGTGGCCGGGTGCCCGCGCCACTACATCATGCGCTCCAGCTGGGTCATCGGCGAGGGGCACAACTTCGTCAAGACCATGAAGGGGCTGTCCGACCGCGTCGCCGACCCCGAGGACGGGCTCGAGCGGGTCACGGTCGTGGACGACCAGCTGGGCCGCCTGACCTTCACGCGCGACATGGCCGAGGCCATCTTCCACGTGCTGGGCGCGCACGCCCCCTACGGCACCTACGACTGCACGGGCTCCGGCGCCGTGAAGTCCTGGGCGGACATCGCCCGCGCCGTCTTCGAGGCCGCCAACGGCAACGGGGAGAACGTGGTCCCGGCCAGCACCGCCGACTACTACGCGAATGCCGCCGGCCCCGTCGCCCCGCGCCCGGTCCACTCCGCGCTCGACCTTTCCAGGCTCGAGTCGGTCGGGTTCCACATGCCCGACTGGGAGGAAGAGCTTGGGGAGTACCTCAAGACGCTCTAGCCGCTATCAACTTTTCGAGAGTAAAAGCCGCCGTTCTTTAACGGCGGCTTTTCTTGTTGATGGCTATCTGCGCAGTGGTGCCAATAGTATTTTGCGGAAGATCTTTCACTCGCTTGGCGTGGTGGCGGACCTGCCGGGCTGGTCATCGTAGGCGTATTTGCTGTACACGTTGACCTCCCACTGCTTTTTTTCGACCTTTGCCACGGAATCGAGGATGAAGCCGGTCGCAAGGCTCAGACCGCACAGGAACATAAACGACGCGGCGAGCATGGCGGTGGGGAAGCGCGGAACGAGGCCGGTCTGGAAATACTCGACAACGATGGGCGTGCCCAAGGCGAGGCCGATCACCGCAAGCAGAAGCGCGACGAGGCTGAAGAACTTCAGAGGGCGGTAGTCCTTGAACAGCGTGCCAATCATCGCAACGACTTTAATGCCGTCGCTTACGGTATTGAGCTTGGACTCGGAACCTTCCGGACGGTCGCGGTACTCGATGGGCACATCCTTGATGCGCCAGCGGTGGTCGACGGCGTGGATCGAGAGCTCGGTTTCGATCTGGAAGCCCTCGGAAAGCACAGGGAAGGTTTTAACGAACGGGCGGCTCATGGCACGGTAGCCGGTCATGACATCATCGAAGCTGTAGCCATAGATCCACTTGATCATGGCACGGACCAGATTGTTGCCAAAGCCGTGGAAGGCACGCTTGTTCTCCTCGGCATAGGTGCCGTTGGAAAGGCGATCGCCTACGGTCATGTCGGCCGTGCCGCTGAGGATAGGCTCGCAGAGGGCTTTGGCCGCCTCGGCGGGATAGGTGTCGTCTCCGTCGACCATCAGGTAGCAATCGGCGTCGATATCACGAAACATCTGGCGGCACACGTTGCCCTTTCCCTGACGGGGCTCAAAGCGGACCGTGGCGCCGTGTTCGGTGGCGATGCGTGAGGTATCGTCCGACGAGTTGTTGTCATAGACATAGACCGTCGCTTGCGGAAGCTCGCGGTAAAAGTCGTCGATGACTTTGCCGATCGTGAGGGCTTCGTTGTAGCAGGGGATGATGACGGCGATGGATTCAGAATTCACTCAATGCTCCTTATACATTCAATTCTTGAAAGTATAGCCGTTTGGGCTTGGCATCCTAAGATGTGGGTTAGTTCTCCAGTTTTGTTGCGCGAATCGTTTGCATGGCCGTCGGGTCTATACTGTTCGTTTGTCAACGATTACGAGTAAAGGAGTTGCATCCGTGTCGGATCAGACAAAGCAACAAGAAGCTCGCAGTCTGCCTGCGACGTTTGCTAAGAACGAATTTGAGAAGGACGCTTTTATCCTTCGTCAGCTGGTTACCAAGGATTTTAAGATCAAGTATCGCCGTAGCGTTCTGGGCGTCGCATGGTCGGTGCTCAACCCGCTTCTGATGATGATCGTCATGGCCATCGTGTTCTCGACGATTTTTGCCCAGGGCCGCAATGGCTCAATTACGCCCGAGATGTACCCGCTGTACTTGATCGTGGGTAACGTTACCTTTGCCGTCATGTCCGAGTCCACGAACCAGGCCCTGACGTCGATCGTGGGTGCTGCCCCGCTGCTCAAGAAGGTTAAAGTGCACCGCTGGGTCTTCCCGGTGCAGAAGGTGCTTTTCTCACTCGTGAACTTTGGCTTCTCGCTGGTCGCCGTTGCCATCGTTATGCTGTGGTTCCGTGTTATGCCTTCTTGGCACCTGATTTTGCTGCCTGTCTGCCTACTGCTGCTTATGTGTTTCTGTATGGGCTTGGGCATGATGCTCTCTGCCCTTACGGTTTTCTTCCGCGATGTCATGCATTTGTGGAGCGTTGTCATCACGGCTTGGACTTACATTACGCCTATTTTCTGGACGACCGACTTTATTGCGCAAATGCCGCATCTCGTGCGTATCTTGATGTATGCGAACCCCATGTACAACTACCTGCAGTTTATGCGAGATATCTTCCTGTTCCAGACTACGCCCTCGCTTTTGACGTTTGGTATGTGCGTCGCTTGGGCGGTTCTTGCGCTTGTTATTGGCTACACCGTGTTCCATAAGTCCGAGCGCAAGTTCATCCTCTACATCTAAGGAGTGCTGTGATGACTGAATCTGTTGTTGATTACAGCGAGCAGCCTCTGGCTGTCGAGGTCGACGACGTCACCATGATCTTTAACATGGCGTCCGAGTCGCTGACCAACCTCAAGGAGTACTTCATTAAGCTTGCCAAGCACGAGCTGTTCTTTGAGGAGTTTAGGGCGCTTAAGCACATTTCGTTCGATATTCATCGCGGCGAAGTTGTCGGTCTGGTTGGCACCAATGGTTCCGGTAAGTCTACGATGCTCAAGATTATCGCTGGCGTGCTTGAGCCTAGCGAGGGCAGCGTTAAGGTCCATGGCAACATCGCACCGCTGATTGAGCTCGGCGCCGGCTTTGATCCTGAGCTGACGGCCCGCGAGAACATCTATCTGAACGGCGCCCTGCTCGGCTATACCAAGGAGTTCATCGACGCCAACTTTGACGGCATTATCGAGTTCGCTGAGCTTCAGAACTTTGTCGACATGCCGCTTAAGAACTTCTCCTCGGGTATGGTGGCGCGTATTGCCTTTGCAATCGCGACGATTACCGAGCCCGATATTCTGATCGTTGACGAGACGCTGTCCGTCGGTGACGTGTTCTTCCAGCAGAAGTGCGAGGACCGTATCCAGCACTTTATCCAGAGCGGCGACGTGACGGTTCTGTTCGTTTCGCACTCCATGGAGCAGGTTGAGCGCATCTGCCAGCGTGCCGTTTGGATTGAGAAGGGTGACCTTCGCATGGACGGCCCGGTCGATGAGGTCTGCAAGGCGTACCGCGAACAGTTCAACTAGGTTATAATTACTTGCGCCTGACAGGCTTGCGCGTGCTTGGGCGTGCGGTTATTTGCTCCATTAGCTCAGTTGGATAGAGCAGGGGACTTCTAATCCCAAGGTCGACGGTTCGAATCCGCCATGGAGCACCATCGTTTATTAAGCCCGGACCGCTTGGTGGTCTGGGCTTTTTTCATCTTGTGTGCTGCTGGAGCCGAGCGCGAGCAAGCCGCTGCTGTTTGTTGGGGTTGGCATTTTACTTTTCGAGATACTCCCTCAGCAGCTCCAACGCGTGAGCGTAGCCTTGCAGGCCCTCGCCAGTGATGGTGGCGAAGCAGGCCAGGCGTGCATAGCTCACCTGGCGGAAGTCCTCGCGTGTCTCTACGGCGCTGATGTGTACCTCGACGGCAGGGATGGCGACGGCCTTGAGGGCGTCGAGAATCGCGACGCTCGTGTGCGTGTAAGCTGCCGGGTTGATGACGATGCCGTCGACCTTGCCGTAGGCCTCCTGGATCTTGTCGACGATGCTGCCCTCGTGGTTGGACTGGAAGACCTCGACCTCGTCGAAGCCCTGTGCAGCGCCCGCTTCCTGGCAAATCTGCACTAAGCGGTCGTAGTTGTCGCTGCCATAGATGCCCGGCTCGCGAATGCCGAGCATGTTGAGGTTGGGGCCGTTGATGACGAGTGCTTTCATGGCTGCTTCCTTTGCGGTTGGAAAACCACCACAAAAGTGCCTGTCCCCTTTGTGGTGGTTTTGATTAGAGAGCGGGTGGGAGGGTGTCGAGGAGGGCTTGGGCGGTGTTGGCGGCGCAGTCGCGTGAGTCGATGATGTAGTCGGCCCAGGCGCGGTAGCGCGGCATGCGCTGCTCGGCCAGCTTGTCGATGCCATCGCGGGCGGTGATGGGGCGACCCTTGTGGGCGAGTTCGTCGAGCTTACGGTTGAGCATCACGATCTGACTGTTCTGGTGCAGTAGCGGGTAGTTCTCGTCGCGCGTGACCACGCCGCCGCCCGTGGAAAGCACCAGGCCGCTGCGCTTGGAGATGCCGGCCAGCGCCGCCGTCTCCTGCTCGCGGAAGGCCGCCTCGCCGCGCTCGACGATAAAGTCGGCGCAGGGCATGCCTAGGCGCTCCTCGAGGGCGCGGTCCAGGTCGATGTGCTCTCGCCCCGTGAGCAGGGCAATCTGCTCGCCCACACGGGTCTTGCCCGAGCCCGGCATGCCGATCAGCGCGATGTTCTGCTCGCGGCGTGACAGGCGCTCCGTTACGTCCAGAATGCGCTCACGCGGGGTGACCTGGCCGGTATAGCGCTCGACGGCCTGTGCCGCTTGGGCCACGAGCATCAGCAGGCCGCCGATGCAGGGGATGCCGCGGCGCTCGGCCTCGAGCATGAGTCCCGTGCGTGCAGGGTTGTAGACAATGTCGATGACGCCCTCGAGCGCATCGAGCCCCTCGAGCGCGCAGGGGGCATCGGGACAGTGGGGGAACATGCCGGCGGGCGTGCAGTTGACGAGCAGTGCGGCGTCGGACTGCTGCGCGATGTTGTCGTAGTTGACTTCGCTCGTGCGGCCGACCGGCACGACGATGGCGCCCAGGTCGCCGAGCACCATGCTGGCAGTGGTGCCGGCGCCACCGGTGGCACCGAGCACGAGGGCCTTCTTGCCGGCAACCTCTACGCCCAACTCCTCGACCAGACACTGAAAACCAAAGTAGTCGGTGTTGTCGCCGCGCAGGCGGCCGTCGGGCAGGCGCGTGATGGTGTTGACGTTTCCCATACGCTCGGCGAGCGGGCTCAGCTCGTCCAGGTATTCCATGACGGCGCGCTTGTAGGGGATGGTCACGTTGGTTCCCTCCCATTCGTCACCCGTCATAAAAGCCTGGAGGTCCTCGGGCTCGCGCTCAAATCGTACGTACTCGAGCCCCGCGAACTCCTTGTAGATGGTCGGGGTGTAGCTGTGGCCCAGCACACGGCCCAGCACGCCGTAGGGGCGGGTTGCGGCTGTATCGGTCATCTAGAGCACCTCCGTGTAACTGCCAAAGTAGGTGAAGCTCTCGCACACGTCGTCGATGGAATCGAGCAGGCCATCGAGGGCCTTGCTGCCAAAGGGGCAGTCCAGGTCAAAGTAGAACATAAACTCAA
>JAJWXI010000094.1:0-4433 GCA_021641225.1 Collinsella aerofaciens
CCAACCACACGCTGCCGACCGGCGGTACGGCCATGTTCTCCAACCCGCTTTCGGTCGAAGAGTTCGTTAAGCGCTCGAGCGTCATTTGCTATACGCCCGAAGGTCTGCTCTCCGACGCTCCTGCTACGCAGCGCCTGGCCGAGGCCGAGGGCCTGTGGGCACACGCGCTTTCCGCCGCACTGCGCCGCCGCGTGTTGGAGCAGGGCGAGGATGCCGTGAGTGCCGAGTCGCTGGCCGCGGCCGACCTGACCAAGGTCGCCTGGCCGGGCGACGCCGTGGCGACGGTCGCCGAGGGCGTGGACCTGGCGGCGGCTGCGGGCGAGGATGGCGCCCCGACCGGCAAGGAGGCCTAATATGGCCGAGCTGACGTCCCGCATGAAGGAGCTCGTCCAGCCCTATCTGGCCGGTATTGAGCCCTACGATCCAAACTTTACGCCCACGCGCATCAACCTTTCGGCAAACGAGAACACCTATCCCGTGCCGGCCGGCGTGCGCGAGGCGGTTGATGCGGCGCTTGCCGCCACACCGCTCAACCGCTATCCCGATCCCATGTCCAACGACCTGCGCGACGAGCTGGCCGCCTGGCATGGCGTGACGCGCGAGAATATCTGCGTGGGTAACGGCGGCGACGAGCTGCTCTATAACTACCTGCTGGCGTTTGGCGGCGCGGGGCGGACCCTGCTCAACTGCCCGCCGTGCTTTAGCGAGTATGCGTTCTTTGCGTCGCTCTGTCAGACCGAGGTGCGCGACGTGTGGCGCGATCCCGCGACCTTTGAGCTCGACCAGGCAGCTGTGCTCGCGGCCGCGCCCGGGTGCAACCTTGCGATCGTGACCTCGCCCAACAATCCCACGGGCGACGTGGCGCCGCTCGACTTTGTCGCGGCCCTGTGCGATGCGTGCCCCGGCATGGTGATGGTCGACGAGGCCTACGTGGAGTTTGCCGACGATTCGTTTGGCGCGACAACCACGGCGCAAGGCCTTATCGCCGAGCATCCCAACCTGGTGATTCTGCATACGCTGTCCAAGGCGTTTGGCGCCGCCGGCACGCGTCTGGGCTATGTGATCGCGGCGCCCGAGGTCATCGATGTGTTCGCGGCGATTCGCCAGATCTATTCAGTCAACGTGCTGAGCCAGGCCGCAGCGCTTGCCTGCGTGCGTGCCCGCGATGCATACGCGCCCGTGGTGGCGCAGGTTGCATCCGAGCGCGAGCGCGAGCTGTGCGCCCTACGCGCAATGGCTGCCGAGGGCCTGCCCGTGGAGGTATGGCCGAGCGCGGCGAATTTTGTGCTCGCGCGCACGCCGCATGCCACGCGCGTGCGCGAGCGTCTGCGCGACGAGTATTCGATTCTGGTGCGCGACTTTAGCTACGCGCCGGGGCTCGCGGACTGCCTGCGCATTACCGTGGGCACCCCGCAGGAAAACGACGAGGCGCTGGCCGCGTTTGCCGCGCTGGTGAAGGAGGAGATGTAGATGGACCGCTATGCCGAGGTAACCCGCAAGACGGGCGAGACCGACATTGTCGTCAAGCTCGACCTGGATGGATCCGGTGTGTGCGATATCTCGACCGGCGTGCCGTTTTTCGACCACATGCTCAACGCCTTTGGCCGCCATGGTCTGTTCGATCTGACGGTGCACGCGGTGGGCGACGTGGAGATCGATGCGCACCACACCGTCGAGGACACGGGTATTGTGCTGGGCGAGGCGTTTTGTCAGGCGCTGGGCGACAAGGCGGGCATTACGCGCTTTGCCGACGCGGCGATCGCCATGGACGAGACGCTTGTGATGGCTGCTGTTGATATTTCGGGCCGCGGGCAGGCCTACTGCGAGCTGCCCGTGCCCACCGAGCGCGTGGGCAGCTTTGATACCGAGCTGGCCGTCGAGTTCTTCTACGCCTTTGCGCGCGACGCCAAGCTCACGCTGCATGTGCGCGAGCTGGCGGGCGGTAACTCGCATCACATTATCGAGGCCGCCTTTAAGGTCGTGGGCCGCACGATGCGCCACGCCTGCGAGCTCGATCCCCGCGTGCAGGGCATCCCCAGCACCAAGGGCTCGCTGTAACCGCTACAAAGGTAAAACCACTACGAAGGTGCCTGTCCCCTTTGTGGTAGTTTTGGACAAGACGAGGAGGAGGGGTCGCGTGGGCGAACCGAAGATCGTGGTGGTCGACTACCACAAGGGCAACTTGTCGAGCGTCGTGCGCGGGCTTGCGCGCGCCGGTGCCGCTGCCTGCACGTCGGACGACCCGGAGCAGATCCGCCGCGCCGACGGCCTGGTCATCCCGGGCGTGGGCGCGTTCTATGACGCGATCGCCTTTATGCGCCAGAGCGGCGAGGAGGCGGCCGTGCTCGATGCCGTCGCCGCCGGAACTCCGCTGCTCGGCATCTGCCTGGGCCTTCAGCTCTTTTTTGAGCGCGGCAACGAGGGCGTGCCTGCGGACGAGGGCATGGCTGCAGACGGCAGCACCCCTGAGCAGTCTGGCGGCCCCTGGGTCGATGGCCTGGGCATCATGCGCGGTTCGTGTACGCGCTTGGAATCGAGTCGCCTGAAGGTGCCGCACGTGGGCTGGGACCAGGTGCACATGACGCCCGACGGCGCGGCCGATCCGTTGCTCGCCGGTTTTGCCGAGGGCGCCAACATGTACTTCACCCACAGCTACGCGGTGGCCGACGACGCCGATGCCGCTGATGTTTTGGCGCGCACGCACTACACGCGGAGCTTCCCGTGCATCGCGCGTCATGGCAACGTGTGGGGTTGCCAGTTTCATCCCGAGAAATCCTCGGCCCTGGGACAGCGCATTCTTAAGAACTTCGTCAACATCGTCGAGGAGGTTGGCCGATGATCCTGTTTCCCGCAATCGATCTGATCGGCGGCAAGGTTGTGCGCCTGGAGCGCGGCGACCGCAGCCGCTGCAAGGTATATTCCGACGACCCCATGGCCGTCGCCCGCTCGTTTGCCGAGCAGGGCGCGAGCTGGGTGCACGTCGTCGACCTGTCCGCTGCCTTTGGCGAGGACGAGGACGCGTGCGCTGCCAACTCGGCGGCGATCAAGGCCATCTGCGGCGTCGACGGTCTGTCCGTGGACGTGGGCGGCGGCGTCCGTTCGCTCGCGCGCATCGACGAGCTGGCAGGCTACGGCGCACGCCGTATTGCGCTGGGCACCGTGCTGGTGACCGAGCCGGGTTTTGCCGAGGTGGCGGCCCAAGGTTTTGGCGAGCTGCTGGTCGCCGATATTGCCGCGCGCGACGGCCAGGTTAAGGTGAATGGCTGGCGCGACGGCGCGGGCGTGGCGCTCGACGATGCCGTGGCGCAGCTTTCCGAGCTGGGCTTTAAGCATCTGGTGTATACCGACATCGCGCGCGATGGCATGCAGACGGGCATCGATGTGGCGGCGTATCGCCATGTGGCCGATGTCGCGGGCTTTCCCGTTGTGGCTTCGGGCGGTATATCGACGCTCGACGACATCCGCGCGCTGGCCGCGGTGGGCGAGGGCGCGATTGAAGGTGCCATCACCGGCCGTGCGCTCTACGAGGGCAACTTTACGCTGGTACAGGCGTTGGCCGCCGCCCGAGGGGAGGAGTAGCCCATGCTTACCAAACGCGTGATTCCCTGCCTGGACGTCAAGGACGGCCGCGTGGTCAAGGGCGTCAACTTTGTGAGCCTGCGCGATGCGGGCGACCCGGTGGAGCTGGCCCGCGCCTACGACCGCGAGGGTGCGGACGAGGTCGTATTTTTGGACATTACCGCGACGAGCGACAACCGCGCGACGACCATCGAGATGGCGGCGCACGCGGCCGAGGAGCTCGCTATTCCCTATACCGTGGGCGGCGGTTTCCGCGACCTGGCGGGCATGCGAACCATGGTTGCGGCCGGTGCCGACAAGGTATCGCTCAACTCTGCCGCCGTGCGCGACCCGTCGCTGATTAGCCAAGCTGCCGCGGCGTTTGGCAGCCAGGCCGTGGTCGTGGCGATCGATGCCAAGCGCGTGGGGCTGCCTGGGGAGCCGGGCGCCGATAAGTGGGAGGTCTTTACGGCGGGCGGCCGCAACGCTACGGGTATCGACGCGGTGGCGTGGGCCGAGGAGGCGGCTCGTCGCGGCGCCGGCGAGATTCTGCTGACCAGCATGGACCGCGACGGCACCAAGGCCGGCTTTGACCTGGCGCTCACCCGCGCCGTGGCGCGCGCGGTGCCAATCCCCGTCATCGCGAGCGGCGGCGTGGGCACGCTCGAGCATTTCGCCGAGGGCGTGATCGAGGGCGAAGCCGATGCCGTGCTGGCAGCAAGCGTCTTTCACTTTGGAACCTTCAGCATTCGCCAGGTGAAGGAGTATATGGCCTCGCAGGGCATCCCTGTCAGGTTGGACTTCTAGCGCTGCGGCTTGCCCAGGCACCGCATCTTGCCGCTCAAACCGTCGCTCGCGTACCAAAGTACGCGTCG
>JAJWXI010000094.1:4533-6844 GCA_021641225.1 Collinsella aerofaciens
CCAGGCACCGCATCTTGCCGCTCAAACCGTCGCTCGCGTACCAAAGTACGCGTCGCTCCTCTTTCGCGGCAACCTGCGGCACCTGGACAACCCTCGCCGACCTGTGGGGCTTACTGTTATTACTTGGGAGAAATGATGACTGAGGTAGTAGAAGCTGCTGATCTTAAATACGACACCCACGGGCTGATTCCTTGTGTGGTTCAGCAATATGACACCGGCGAGGTGCTTATGGTTGCTTGGATGAACGAGGAATCGGTGGGGCTTACGCTCAAGACCGGGACCACGTGGTTTTGGAGTCGCAGCCGTCAGGAGCTCTGGAACAAGGGCGCGACGAGTGGCAACATGCAGGAGGTCAAGGAGCTCTGGGCCGATTGCGATAGCGATACGCTGCTGGTCAAGGTGGACTCGCCGGGCCCGGCCTGCCACACCGGCAACCGTACCTGCTTCTTTAAGCGCGTAAAGGGGGGAACACGATGAAGGTCGTGACGCCGTTCGAAGTCGCCGACTGCAACGCCGAACTCCTCCGCGCGGGCGTGCCGTGCCGCGTGCACCTGACCGATGCCTGCGGGGCGCAGTCGCTTTGGCTCGAGGCCGAGAAGGAAAGGCTCGATGAGGCCCATGCCCTCATCGTTGAATTTTTTGAGAAAAAGGGCGCAAAGCTTCGGTTCGATGAGACCGGTACTTACTTTACGCTGCAGTAACGAGAGGAAATAACCATGGGAGTCAGAACAGCTAACGTGCAGCCGGGAAACATCGGTGAGACGCTGACGGGACTGGCCGAGGTGATTCACGGTCGTCGCGACGCATCGCCGCAGGAGAGCTATACCGCGCGTCTGCTGACCGAAGTCGAGGACGAGCTTCTCAAGAAGCTTGCCGAGGAGGCGAGCGAGGTGATCATGGCCTGCAAGGATAACGACCACGATCACATCCGCTACGAGGCCGGCGACCTGATCTACCACCTGCTCGTGACGCTCGAGCGCTACGGCATTACCCTCGACGAGCTGGCCGGCGAACTCAACGCCCGCCGCCACTAGTCATCGGGGACGTTCTTAAACGACTAGTTAGGCGAGGGGCGTGGACTCCCATTCTCCGGTGGGGTGGGGGATGTCGAAGGTTCGATAACCGCAGTCGTAGGCGTGGGCTTGCGCTTCGCGGATATTCCAACAGATGTCACAGGCGCGGTGTGCGTCCGAGCCAAAGGTGATTGGCACCTCGGCGTGGGCGAAGCAGCGCAAAAGGCCGGTCGCGGGATAGTAGTCGTCGAGCCCCTTGCGCGGTGCGGCCGTCGAGACCTCAACGCGGCGACCCGTATCGTGCGCGCACTCGGCCATCTGCCCCCAAAACGGCGCCGGGTCAAAGTCGGGCGCAAAGCCCTCCTTCGAAAAACGCATGACCAGGTCGGGATGGGCCATCACGTCAAAGTTGAGCGAGCTCTCGCAGGCGCGGCACCAGTCGTCGACGTAGCGTTCCCATACGCCGCGTACGCCTAAGTTTTCCCAAACATGCAGGTTGGTATCGTCGTCGATCCAGCCACAAAGCGAATCGGGCGTATCGGGACGAGCGACGCTCTCTGTTCCCGCCGTGCCCGCGGCGCCGGCCATGATATCGCCCGGGTCGCCAATCCAATGCACGCTGCCCAAGCGCACCACGGCGCCCTGGGACCAGCGCTCAACCAAGGGTTCGCAGCCCTCGTACCAATCGCATTCAAAACCGTAGATAAAGGTGAGCTCCGGCGCAATCTGCGCGGCGAGTTTGCGGGCGTCCTCAAAGGCCAGACGATGTGCCGGCAAGTCGCCCTCGACGACCTGCACCTCGCAGTTAGCATCCATACTGGCAGGCAGGGCGAGGTGGTCGGTCGAGACCATGACGCGGCAGCCTGCCGCAGCAGCGGCACGGACGTTGTCATCAAACGAGGCATGGCCGTCCGAAAACGAGGTGTGGGTGTGACAATCGACCAGCGGGCAAGCGGACATGGCGGCTCCTTTGCGTTCGGCGAATCCGCTCCATTGTAATGGCGCGACCCCTGACGCGTTGGGCACGCCGAGGGTCGAAATCGACTGGAAAGGGCAAGCGGCGCGCAAGGGCTGCCGCACGACATCGACCCTGCCTCAAAACGTGTACGTCAGCCTCCAAAACCGACAAAAAATGACATGTTTGGCGGCTGATGTACACGTTTGGATGGGGGCGAGGACGACGGCGGGCGAAAGTCACGCCTGTGCCACGTCCGATGTGCTAGCGTTTGGGTGAATAAAACGAGCCCGTGCGGAAAGGATCCGGACCGTATGCAACGTGGAAGTACATCTCCGCTGTC
>JAJWXI010000095.1 GCA_021641225.1 Collinsella aerofaciens
CCAGCGCCCGTCGCAGGGAAATGCTGGCTACGCCTTGGGCAGCTCGCTTCCGCAGTGGCAGCATTTGGTCGCGCCCTCATTTACCTCCTCCAGGCAATAAGGGCAGACGGGCTTGGGGGCGGCCTCCTCGACGGGGGTGCCGGCCAACTTGTCGCCAATCTCCTGTGCCTTGTTAAACGCCTTGACGATGGCAAAGACAATGGCCGCTACAATCAAAAAGTTGATGCATGCGCCGAGGAACGCGCAAAAGTCGATATTGGTGCCCGGCACCACCAGCCCCGAGATCTCGGTGGCGCTGCCGCCGGCGATGACGGCGATGAGCGGGTTGATGATGTTGTCGGTAAGCGAGGTCACGATGGCAGTGAACGCGCCGCCAATGATGACGCCGACGGCCATGTCCATCACGTTGCCGCGATTGATGAATTCCTTGAATTCGTTGAGCAGTGCCTTCATGGTGGCTCCTCGCAGTTGTGGGGCTCGCGTTGTTACTGCCCCAGATAAGCCCGGGCAGACAAAAAAGGGGAGGTGCCGGCTTTCGCAAGGCGCGAACCTACGAAAATCGCCGCGCGGCAACGCGGGGCGATGAGCTCGGTCGGGGGATAGGGCCCGCTTCGCCCGCCGGCCCGTAAATTGTATCATCCAGTGTGGAACGAGGATGCCCATTGCCGCGTGTGATGGGTTTGAAATAAGAGGAGAGCCATGTCGAAGCAAGCGGTCATAGGAATTCTGGCTCATGTCGATGCCGGTAAGACCACGCTGGCCGAGGCCATGCTGTTTCATGCCGGCCGCATTCGCAAACGCGGGCGCGTGGACGATGGCGATTCTCATCTGGACACGAACGAGATTGAGCGTGAGCGCGGCATCACGATCTTCTCGTCGCAGGCCGTGCTCGACCACGGCGACACCCACGTTATGCTCGTGGACGCTCCCGGCCATGTCGATTTTTCGGCCGAGGCGGAGCGCACGCTGCGCGCGCTCGACTATGCGATCCTGGTGGTGGGAGCCAACGACGGCGTACAGGGCCATACCGAAACGTTGTGGCGCCTGCTTGCTCGTTACGACATTCCGACGTTCATCTTTATCAACAAAATCGATCTTGAGAACCCTGGTCGCGAAGCGCTGTTGGCTCAGCTTGGGCAGCGTCTTTCCGAGGGCTGTCTAGATGCCGAGGGCTTGCTGGCAGGCGGCGCCGTGCAAGAGGATGCCGCGGCGCTGGATGAGGCGGCGCTCGATGAGTTCCTTGAAGCAGGTGAGCTGTCTGCCGCAACGCTTTCGCGCATGGTGGCCGAGCGCAGGTTGTTCCCCTGCTTTGCCGGCTCGGCGCTCAAGGACCAGGGCGTGGCGGAGCTGCTGGACGGCATGTGTGCTTTGATGCGCGAGCGGACATGGCCCCATGAGTTCGCCGCACGTGTCTATCGCGTGAGTCGTGGAGACCGCGGCGAGCGCCTTGCCTGGGTCAAGGTGACGGGCGGTGCGCTGCGTGCAAAACAGGTGATTGAGGGACGCTCCGGTGTCGAGTCTTGGGAGCAAAAGATCGACCAAGTCCGCATCTATAACGGCGAAAAGTACGAGCTTGCCCAAGAAGTTGCCGCTGGCAGTATCTGCGCCGTGACAGGCCTCGCGCACGTTCGCCCGGGTGATGCCCTGGGCGCAGAGCCCATGGGCGAGCAGCCGATCATCGCACCGGTTCTCACCTATACGGTGCTGCCGGGCGAGCACGATGTCCATACGGTGTTCCGGGCGCTGACCGAGCTTGCCGACGAGGATCCCATGCTCGGCGTAAGCTGGAACACGCATCTTGAGCAGATTTATTTGCAGCTGATGGGCGCCGTGCAGCTCGAGGTCGTGCAGCGCGTGCTGGCCGATCGCTTTGGCCTTGCGGTTGAGTTTGAGCCCGGTGGCATCCTCTACAAGGAGACCATCTCGCAGCCGGTCGAGGGCGCGGGCCACTTTGAGCCGCTGCGCCACTATGCCGAGGTGCACCTGCGCTTAGAGCCGCTGCCGGCGGGCTCGGGCGTGCAGTTTGGCACCGTGACCTCGACCGACGAGCTCGACCTGAACTGGCAGCGTCTGGCGCTCACCAATGCCATGGAGCGTGACCACCTGGGCGTGCTGACCGGCTCGCCCATCACCGATGTGCGCATTACGCTTACGGGTGGTCGTGCGCATGCCAAGCACACCGAGGGCGGCGACTTTCGTCAGGCAACGTATCGCGCGATTCGCCAGGGACTCATGCAGGCACGCGAGGCGGGTGCGGCTGTGCTGCTGGAGCCGTGGTATCGCTTTGAGCTCGAGGTTACGGGGGAGTGCGTGGGTCGTGCGCTCTCGGATGCCACGCGTATGGGTGCCGAGTACGAGCCGCCGACGATACTGGACGATCGCGCCAAGCTCGTAGGCCGCGTGCCGGCATCCGAGGTGCAGGACTATGCCCTGGAGGTGGCTGCCTACACGAGCGGCCGCGGGCATCTGTACCTGGAGTTCGCCAGCTATGAGCCCTGTCATGATGCCGAGCACGTGATCGAGACGGCCGCCTATGAGCCCGAAGCCGATCTGCCCAACACGCCCGACTCGGTCTTCTGCTCCCACGGCGCCGGCTACACCGTCAAGTGGCACGACGTCCCCGCCGCGGCGCATGTGCGCATCGATCCTGCCACTTTCCGCTCTTGGCGCGCAGCAGACGCGGAGTTTTTCGGCCTTAGGTGACAATGGGGCAGCTTCTTCGGCACGTTCAGTTGGTATAACTCGGTATAAGTTGGTATAACTGTAGACAGCGTTTGCCAATCCGAGGAGGCCGACATGAATCCAAATCCCTTTAAGCCAACGGCGGGCAAGCGGCCTCCGGTGTTGATCGGCCGCGAGTCGGTCATTGAGGATTTTGAAGAAGGCCTCGACAACGGCGCGGGAGCGCCGGGCAGGCTCATGCTCATCACGGGAAACCGCGGCTGTGGCAAAACGGTCCTGCTGCGCGAGTTGCAGCGCTTGGCGGCAGAGCGCGGTTGGGCGGTCATTTCCGATTCGGCATCGCTTGGCTTATGCGACCGCCTGGCCGACGCGCTTCGCTCAAACAAACCCGTCGTGACGTCTATGGAATTCGGCCCATCATTCGGGCGTATGTCGGTCGAGGCGGCGCGTGCAAAGGGTGAAACGCTGCGCGGGTTGGTCAACGAGCGTCTGAAAAAGCTTGGGCCGGGAAAAGGCATTCTGTTTGCCATCGACGAGGCGCAGTCGGCATCTATCGAGGAGTTGGCCGCCTTGGCCGTTCTCTATCAGCAGGTGCTGGGAGACCAAGATGCCACGGGCCTGCCCGATAGCGAGCAGCGCGGTCTTGCCTTGGTGTTTGCCGGCCTGCCCAGCATGGTGGACGACCTGCTCGAAGAGCCGAGCGTGACATTTTTGCGGCGTGCCCAGCAGCGCACACTGGGGGCGATTTCTTTGCCCAAGGTGCGTGATTCATATATCCAGACGGTCAAAGATGCTGGCCTTAACGTTGATGTGGAGACGGCGGACCTTGCAGCGCGCAAGAGTATGGGCCATCCCTACATGGTTCAGCTCGTGGGCTATTACATGTGGCGGTCGGCTGTTCGGCGCGATTCGCGGGACATTGAGGTCCGTGATGTCGAGGCTGGCCATATGGACGCCATCTCCGAGTTCTATGAGGCGGTCGATGCGCCGCTGTATTACGGACTGCGTAGCCCACAGCGCCTGTTTATCGAAGCAATGGCGGTCGACGAGGGCGGGCCGACGCGCATGGCGGATGTCATTGAGCGTTGCGACCGTACTCAGAGCTGGGCGAGCAAGTATCGAGCGAGCCTGATTCGGGAGCGTGTCATTGAGGCAGCAGGCTACGGCCTTGTTCGCTTTGCCGTGCCCATGCTGGGCGAATATATCCGCGACCGTGTGTTGTGGCACGAATAATGTGACAAAGGGACAGCCCCTTTGTCACATTGGCAGATGAGAGGACGAAACATGGTGATTCATACCGAGCGGTTGACGCTTCGCCCGTGGCGCGACACAGACGCCGAGGGTCTTTTTGCATATGCGAGCGATCCAGACGTGGGGCCGGCTGCAGGCTGGCCTCCCCATCGAAGCATCGAAGAAAGCCGGGAGATCATCCGGACGGTCTTTTCCGCTCCCCATACCTTTGCCGTGTGCCTTGCTGCGACAGACGAGCCCGTGGGCAGTATTGGGCTCATGCCGTCCCGCTGCGAGTCGAGCTACCAAGGCGCGGGTCTCGAGCTCGAAGTGGGCTATTGGATCGCCAAGCCTTTTTGGGGCCGGGGCTTCGCTCCCGAAGCCGTGCGAGCTGTGCAACACTACGCGTTTGAAACGCTTGGATGCAAGGCGTTATGGTGCGGATACTATGAGGGCAACAAGAAGTCGTTACGCGTTCAGCAAAAATGTGGGTTCGCACCACATCACGTTGAGCGCGACGTGCCCTGCGAGCTTATGGGCGATGTGCGCACTGAGTACTTTACGTATTTGACCTGCGACGACTGGCGCAGACAAGCAGAAGAGGGGCGATAAAGTTGCCGCAGCAGCCAAACTCAATCGAGGTGCGTGGCGCGCGCGTTCACAACCTCAAGGACATTGATATCGATATCCCGCTGGGAAAGCTCGTGGGTATCGCTGGCGTGTCAGGTTCGGGCAAGAGTTCGCTGGCGCTGGGTGTTCTCTATGCCGAGGGCTCGCGTCGTTACTTGGAGGCACTCAGCACCTATACCCGCCGCCGCCTAACGCAGGCCGAGCATGCGCAGGTGGATGAGGTGCTGCACGTGCCGGCTGCGCTTGCGCTGCATCAGCGCCCCAGTGTACCGGGCGTGCGCTCTACCTTTGGCACCATGACCGAGCTCAATAACAGCCTGCGCCTGCTCTTTAGCCGCTGCGCCCATCACGTGTGTCCGCATTGCGGCGCGCGCGTAGAGCCGAGTCTTAACGTTGCGGCGGGTCTGGCGCTTACGTGCCCGTCGTGCGGCCGTGAGTTTTACGCGCCAGGCGCCGAAGACCTTGCCTTTAACAGTGGCGGCGCGTGTCCCACCTGTGGCGGTACCGGCGTCATGCGTGAGGTGGACGAGGCGAGCCTGGTGCCCGACGAGTCCAAGACCATCAACGAGGGCGCGGTCCTTCCCTGGGGCACGCTTATGTGGGACCTGATGAAACAGGTCGCCGGCGAGATGGGCGTGCGCACCGATGTACCGTTTAACCAGCTCACGCCCCAGGAGCGCGACATTGTGTTTCACGGTCCCGCGGTCAAAAAGCACATCCTCTATGTGCCCAAAAATGGCGAGGGCGCCACACCGCTCGACTTTACCTACTACAACGCCGTCTATACCGTCGAGAATGCGCTCGCCAAGGTCAAGGACGATAAAGGCTTAAAGCGCGTGGCCCGCTTTTTGCGCGAGGGCCCGTGTCGTGACTGCGGCGGCACGCGTCTGTCCGAGGCGGCACGCCAACCTCAGGTGCGTGGCATCAATCTGGCACAGGCGGCTGCCATGACGCTGGGCGATGCAATCGAATGGGTGCGCGGCGTGCCTGCATCACTGCCGAGTGAGATGCGGCCTATGGCGGCGGACATCTGCGAGTCGTTTTTGAGTACAGCCCGTCGCCTGGTCGATCTGGGCCTCGACTACCTTTCGCTTGATCGCGCCGGTGCCACGCTTTCCACCGGCGAGCGTCAGCGTGTACAGCTCGCCCGTGTGGTGCGCAATCGCTCGACGGGCGTGCTTTATGTGCTGGACGAACCTTCGATTGGCCTGCATCCGGCAAATGTTGACGGCTTGGTAGGCGTGATGCGCGACCTGGTGGGCGACGGTAACACCGTGGTCGTCGTCGATCACGACACGCGCGTGCTTGCCGAGGCGGACTATCTGGTCGAGATGGGTCCCGTTGCCGGAGCGGGCGGCGGTAATGTTATCGCTGCCGGCACGGTTGATGAGGTCGAGCAGTCCCAGGATAGCCGCATTGCACCGTTCTTACGTTCAGATCCCAAGCGTTTGCGCCCACGGGTGACCGACGACGAAATGTTCGACCAGGGTCATATCCGCCTAGCGACCGAAGCCATCCATACCGTCAAGCCACTCGAGGTCGATATCCCCCGCGGCCGTTTGGTTGCCGTGACGGGTGTCTCCGGCTCGGGTAAGACGACGCTCGTGCTCGAAACGCTCATCCCTGCGCTCAAGGCGCAAGCAGCGGGCGAGCGTCTGCCGGTCCACGTGCGTTGGGTAGACGCCGAGGGCATTGAGCGCGCCAACCTGATCGATGCTACGCCCATCGGCGCCAACGTGCGCTCGACGGTGGCGACCTATGCCGATATCCACGACGAGCTGCGCCGCGCCTTCGCCCGTACACCCGAGGCCAAGGCTGCCGGCTACAAGGCGGGCGCCTTTAGCTACAACACCGGTGCCCTGCGCTGCCCCACGTGTGATGGTACGGGTTCCATATCGCTTGACGTGCAGTTTTTGCCCGATGTCGAGATCGTCTGCCCGGCATGCCGCGGCTCGCGCTATGCCGAGGCCGCCTCGCATATCCATCGCGAGGGCAAGGACGGCAGTCTGCTTACGTTGCCGCAACTTATGGATATGAGCGTGGATGAGGCACTCGACGCCACGGTGGGACTCAAGAAAGTGCAAGCGCGCCTGCAGACGCTGCACGACCTGGGTCTGGGCTACCTCACGCTCGGCGAGCCCACGCCGGCGCTCTCGGGCGGCGAGGCGCAGCGCCTTAAGCTTGCGAGCGAGATGGGCCGCGTACAGGATG
>JAJWXI010000096.1 GCA_021641225.1 Collinsella aerofaciens
AACAGCTCTTGAGCATAGTGCGCGACCGCGACTACTTTGTGCTGACCACAAACGTGGACCATTGTTTCCAGCGCGCCGGCTTTGATAAGCAGCGGCTCTTTTACACGCAGGGCGACTACGGGCTGTTCCAGTGCAGCAAGCCCTGCTGCCAGGAGACATGGGACAACGAAGAGCTCGTACGCCATATGGTCGCCGACCAACAGGACCTGCGTATCCCGTCTTCGCTTGTGCCCCATTGCCCTCACTGTGGCGCCCCGCTTACGATGAACCTGCGCGCCGACGATACGTTTGTGCAGGATAAGGGATGGTACACTGCGGCCAATCGCTACCAGGATTTCCTGCGCCGTCACAGCAATATGCGCATTCTGTTCTTGGAGCTTGGCGTAGGCGGCAACACGCCCGTCATCATCAAGTATCCGTTTTGGCAGATGACAGCCAAAAACGAACGCGCCACGTACGCGTGCGTTAACCTTGGCGAGGCAGTCGCTCCGGCAGAAATCGCCAATCGCAGCATTCTGATCGACGCCGATGCGGAGCTCGCATTGAACGCGCTTGCTATCAAAAGCGTCCGATAGCGAGGGGCGCCACAACCCTAGTCATCGGGGGCGTTCTTAAACGACCAGTTGTTTGGGGCGGTCTTCACTATAGAGCGAAAAGGACTGTCCCAAACTGCCGGCCTTTGGGGACTGTCCCCAGGTGACGGCACAATAGGAACGTCCCTAAGTGCCGCAATCCAATGACTAACTAGCCGTGGAAGCAGGCTGTGGGTGCGAGCGGTTGCTCGTGGAAGACGCGGTCGACGGCGGCGCGGTATTCGTCGACCTTCTTGGTCTTGCGCACGAGTTTATGGACGGTGGCGGGGTCGGCGAAGGCGCATTTGGCGTAGAACCACCACTCCTTCATGCGAAAGACCGCATTGCCCCCAATCTCGTCCGCATAGGCAGCAAACAGCATGTCATGGAAACGCTGCAGCTCGGCAACGGTAGCGGCAGGGCCGCCGTTGACCATGCGGGCCAGCGCGGGATTCGCGAGCAAACCGCGCCCCAACATCACGTGACGCGTACCGGGATAGGCCGCCACCAGCGCGTTCATGTCCTCGAGGTCAAAAATGTCACCGTTATAGGCTACCGGGAACGGCGCTCGCTCCAACGTCTTGCCGTAGAACTCCTGACGCGGCGAGCCCGTATAGCGGTCCTTCTGCACACGCGGATGCACGATGAGCTCTGCCAGCGGCATATGACAATAGAGGTCGAGCACGCGCTCGTACTCGTCGTCGCTCTCGAGCCCCAACCTGGTCTTTACCGATACCGGCAGCGGCGAGCGCTCGCACACATCACCCAAGAACACCTCGAGTTCATCCAAGTTACGCAGGAAGCCCGAGCCCTTGCCCTTGGCAACGACCGTTCCCGAGGGGCAGCCCAAGTTGAGGTTGACCTCACGGTAACCCATATCGGCAAGCACCTGCGCCGCCCACACAAACTCGTCCGCGTTTTTGGACATAAGCTGGGGCACCACGTTGAGCCCCTGGTTGTTGGCCGGATCGACCTCCTTAAACGCCTTGCCGCCAAAGCGGTTGCCCACCCGCGGCGGCGGTAAAAACGGCGTGTAATAGCAGTCAAGCGCACCAAAGCACTCCGCATGCACACGACGGAACACATGCCCGGTGATCCCCTCCATGGGGGCCAGCGATAGAATCATCAACATCAACTTTCAGATCAATGCGGCAAAGGGGCTGTCCCTTGTCACGCGTTTAGGCGGTTCAGCAGCTCTTCGCAGGCGCGCGAACGCAGGCGGTACTTTTTCCATACCAAGAAAGACGCGATCTCGATGGCCGGCTCGAGCGGTACAAATCGTATATCAGAACTCGCATCAACTTGCAGCAGATGATCGATGCCCATGGCGCATGCCGTCCCCGAGCGGATGAGATGCGATGCGTTGCCGATCAGGTCAAAATGCCCCACTACGTTGAGCGCTTCGGGGTCGAGCGCCCCGCCCGACCACGTCACCAGGTCGATTGCCTTGTTCGATGTGCGCGAACTCAACAACAGCGGCATCACCGCCAGATCTGCAGGGGTTAGCGCGTCGAGTGACCCCCACGGCCCATCGCTTGCCACGGCAACGCCCACGCGGTCGGCCTGCGGCATGCGAATCCACTCGTATTTGTCCAGGTTAACCGGCTCCAGTAGCAGGGCAAAGTCCAGTAGGCCTCGCTCCAAACGTTCCTCGGCAGCGTCGGCATTGCCCGTGTAGAGCTCAATCGTCACGGCGCGATAATCGCGATGCAGCTCGGCAAACGTATCCAGCACATAGCGCATGGCCTGCGTTTCTCCCGCGCCGATGCGTATATTGCCGGCGATGCCGAGCTCTTGGTCACTCATCTCGGATTCGGTCTGCTCCACCAGCGCCAGAATTTCCTCGGCGCGTTGGCGCAGACGCATGCCGTCCCCCGTGAGCACACATGACCGATTGGTCCGCTCAAACAGCTCGACACCCAGCTCGCGCTCCAAGTCTGCAATCTGGCGCGACAGCGTAGGCTGCGTCACGTGCAGCACGTTGGCCGCCTCGGTCATGTTCTCCTCGCGCGCCACCGCCAAAAAATAGCGTAGGGTTCGCAGTTCCATTGCAGTCTCCAAATCCGCTCGTTTCGTCTCAGCAGTTTACCATTCATATTCCGTATATCCAGCTAGTCTTTATAAGCAATATACATTCCCAGCGCCCCGGCATACGCTATAGCCATCCCCTAGAGAAGATGGAGCGCGTTATGCAATACACCACCCTCGGACATTCCAATATCAAGATTTCCAAACTCTGCCTGGGTGGCATGAGCTTTGGCGAGGCCAGCCCCGACTTTCACCAGTGGACTATCGGCCCCGACGAGACCCGCGCCGTCATCAAGCGCGCAATCGACGCCGGCGTCAACTTTATCGACACCGCCAACTGCTACAGCTTTGGCACGAGCGAGGAGTACATCGGCGCCGCGCTGCGCGAGCTGGGCATCGCGCGCGAGGATGTCGTCCTTGCCAGCAAGGTGCACTTTAACGAAGGCGGCCTTTCCGCCGCAGCTATCAAGCGCGAGATCGAAGGTTCGCTCAAGCGCCTGGGCACCGACTACCTGGATCTCTACATCATTCACCGCTTCGATTACGACGTGCCCATGGAGGAGACCATGGAGGCACTCAACGACCTGGTGCGCGAGGGCAAGGTCCGCGCGCTCGGCGCCAGCGCCATGTACGCCTACCAGCTGCATAACCTGCAGATCATCGCCGAGCAAAATGGCTGGACCAAGTTCACGAGCATGCAGTGCCACTACAACCTGCTCTACCGCGAGGACGAGCGCGAGATGATTCCCGTGTGCCGCCAGTACAACATGGCCATCACGCCGTACAGCCCCATGGCATCCGGCCACCTGTGCCGCCCCACGTGGGAGAGCACCAGCACCCGTGGCACCACCGACAAGACCATGGTCAACAAGTACGATCACGATCGCGCCATCGATATGCCCATCGTTGAGCGCGTGGCCAAGGTCGCGGCGGACCACGGCGTGCCGATGTCGCAGGTCGCACTCGCATGGCACTGGGCGCGCGGCGTCGAGGCCCCCATCGTGGGCTGCTCCAAGCCCGAGCGCGTCGACGACGCCGTTGCGGCACTTGGTCTGACCCTCTCCCCCGCCGAGGTCGACTTCCTCGAGGAGCTCTACCAGCCGCACGCGCTCGTGGGGCCCAAGGGTCGCCCGGGCGAGAAGGCACTCGCCGGCACTACCAAGGTCAAGACATCCCGCTAGGCACCAAACATGGATGCAAAGACCCTGGAAGCCCTACACGATGCCGGCTGTTGTGACGGACTCATCTCCGAACTCGACAGCCTGCCGAGCACTTGTGCTCGCATATGCCGGCTCAAGCGCTACCGGCGCGACCTGCTCGACCGCATGCACGACGAGCAGCGCAAGCTCGAAACCCTCGATTACCTCATCTACATATTGCAAGAAGAATGCAAGGCAAAGGAGTAACCCATGACTGTAAAACAAACCGCAGGGCACGACGCTCTGGGCGAGTTTGCCCCCGAGTTCGCGTACCTCAACGACGACGTTCTCTTTGGTGAAGTATGGAGCCGCGAGGCACAGCTGCCGCTCAAGCTGCGTAGCATCGTTACCGTGAGCACCCTGATCGGCAAGGGCATTACGGATAGCTCGCTCAAGTACCACCTTGCAAGCGCCCGCCAAAACGGCGTGACGCGCGAGGAGATGGCCGAGATTCTGACGCATGCCGCCTTCTATGCCGGCTGGCCCAACGCCTGGGCGGCCTTCAACATGGCAAAGGAAGTTTATGCCGACGATACCGCGCGTACCGACGGTCACGGCGGCTTCTTTGGACTCGGCGAGCCCAACGTGGCCTTTGGCAAGTATTTCATCGGTCAGAGCTATCTTAAGGCGCTCACGGACCCCGACGACTACCTGCCCATCCACAACGTTACGTTTGAGCCGCGTTGCCGCAATAACTGGCATATCCACCACGCAAGCAAGGGTGGTGGCCAAGTGCTGGTCTGCGTTGAGGGCGAGGGTTGGTACCAGGAAGAGGGCAAGCCCGCACAGCGTCTGCACCCCGGCGACATCGTCAGGATCCCGGCAAACATCAAGCACTGGCATGGCGCCGCAGCCGACTGCTGGTTTAGCCACCTGGCCTTCGAGTTCCCGGGCGAAGACACCAGCAATGAGTGGCTCGAGCCCGTGGACGACGAAGCCTACAACGCATTAGACAATCACTAGAAAGGAACCGACATGGACTACGTGACACTTAACAACGACGTCAAGATGCCGCAGGTTGGCCTGGGCACGTACCTGCTTTCGCCCGACGACACGCAGCCGTCCGTCACCTACGCTCTGGACAACGGCTACGAGCTCATCGACACCGCTAACGCCTACGTCAACGAGCGCGCCGTAGGCCGCGGCATGCGCGACTCCAGCCGCTCTCGCGAGCAAATCTTCCTCGAGACCAAACTCTGGCCGTGCTTCTATGAGTCCGACACCGCCGTGGACGAGACTCTTGAGCGCCTGGGCTGCGATTACATCGACCTCATGATCCTGCACCAGCCCGCCGGCGATTACGTTGCCGGCTACGCTAAGCTCGAGGCTGCCTACAAGGCAGGCAAGCTGCGCTCTATTGGCATCTCCAACTTCAACCAGAATGAGATCGAGAACCTGCTCGCTCACTGCGAGGTTACACCCGCGCTTATCCAGGTGGAGTGCCACCCCTACTTCCCGCAGACCGAGCTCAAGGCGCTACTGGACAAGTGCGGCATCGTGCTCCAGGCTTGGTACCCGCTCGGCGGCCGCGACAACAAGGTCCTCCTCGAGGAGCCCATCGTTCGCGAGCTTGCCGCCAAGTACGGCAAGACCCCGGCCCAGGTTATCATGCGCTGGCATGTCCAACAGGGCAATGTCGTAATCCCCGGCTCCAAGACGCCGTCGCACATCGCCGACAACATCAACATCTTCGACTTTGAACTCACCGACGAGGACATGGCGCAGATGGCAACCCTCGATCACGGCAAGCCCTTCTACGAGCGCACGGCCGAGAAGCTCGCGTTCTACAGCACCTGGCACCCCGACGTCGAAGGCCAGAAATAAATAGGGAGGGCACAAGCAAACTCTCATGGCTCAATCGAACACCAACATCGACATCCTTCACGGTTCGCTGTGGCGCGATATCCCGTTGTTCGCATTACCTGTCGCCATCACCGGCATCCTCGAGCAGCTTTCGAATCTCATCGACACCTTGATGATAGGGCACTTCTCGCCCGACGGTGGAACGCTTGGCATGGCCGCCGTAGGCTCGACCACACCCATTGCAACCTTGCTCATCATGTTGTTTGTCGGCCTCTCCTTGGGCGCGAACGTCACGATCGCGCATGCCGTAGGCGCCGGTGATCGTGAGCGCGCGAATCGCTGCGCACACACCGCCGTCGTCCTCGCGCTTCTTGGCGTCGTTGTGACCATCCTGATGGAGGTCGCGAGCCGACCGGTTTTGCAATGCCTGAGCGTGCCGCCCGAGATCTTTAACGATGCCCTTATCTACCTGCGTGTGTATCTGTTGGGCATCCCGGCAATCCTGCTATTTAACTTTGAAGCCGCCGTGTTTCGAAGCGTTGGCGTTACGCGCATGCCGCTTGTGGCACTTGCCATCTCGGCGGCCCTCAACGTCGTGCTCGACGGCATCTTCGTAGCATTCTTGGGCTGGGGCGCTGCTGGTGTGGCGCTGGCCACCGTGCTGTGCTACATCGTAAGCTCCGGATTTCTCTTCACACGCCTCCTCAAAGCGGACGAGGCCATTCGCATCGATCCCAGGCGCCTACGCATCGACCGCGAATCGGTCACCAAAATCGTTCGCATCGGGCTTCCCGCAGGTATCCAGGGCAGTTTCTTTTCGCTGGCAAACATTCTCATCCAAACCTGTATTAACAGTCTGGGCGCTCAGGTCGTGGCTGCATCTTCTGCCGCACTTGCGCTGGAGTTTGTCTGCTACAGCCTGCTCAACTCGTTTAGTCAGGCATGCACCACGTTCGTGGG
>JAJWXI010000097.1 GCA_021641225.1 Collinsella aerofaciens
AGACATTGCCACTCCTTTCGCCACATTTCAATGCAATACGACGATTATACCCAGCATCCAAAATTCCCCATCATAAGTTGCGGTGAAATAGGGACTGTTTGGCGGTCTCAGAGCTTCAATCAGCCCCTATTTCACCGCAACTTTGGAAAGGAACCTTTAGCCATTGGGGACGCGCCGAGCACTGGGGTATCATGGCTTGGTTGATATATCTGCATTTACGCGCCTTGTAGGAAGGGGCTGCGCCCATGGCTTTTGAGCCTGCTCAACATAGCTTTATCACGCTCGAGGGCGTCGACGGTGCCGGTAAGTCCACGCAGGCGCGCCTGCTTGCCCGCGCGCTCGAACTCGCTGGCTACCAGGTTGTGAGCCTGCGCGAGCCGGGCGGCACCGCCATCAGCGAAAAGATTCGCGCCCTGCTGCTCGACCCCGCCAACACGGCGATGGGAGACACCTGCGAGTTGCTGCTCTACGAGGCGGCGCGCGCCCAGTTGGTGCACGAGGTCATAGCCCCCGCCCTTGCGGCCGGCAAGGTGGTCCTGTGCGATCGCTTCTACGATTCCACGACCTGCTACCAGGCATTTGCCGATGGCCTCGACCGCCAGATGGTGCGCGACGCCAACAACCTGGCCGTCGCGGGAACGCACCCGGCGCTCACACTCGTCTACCACATCACGCCCGAGCAGGCGGCGCTACGCATGGCAGCCCGTGGCGCGGCGGATCGCATGGAGGCCAAGGGCATGGCATTCCAGGAGCGTGTCTACGAGGGGTTTTGCGCAATTGCTGCCGAGGAGCCAAACCGCGTAAAGCTCATCGACGCGACCGCGTCCATCGAGGACGTTTTCGCGCAGACGGTCGAGCAGGTTCGCGCCTACGGCCTCGACATTTCCCAGGAAGCCGTCGCCGCCGCGCTTGCCCAGGAGGCCGAGTAACATGGCCCCCGCTCAGGCAAGCCTGCTGGCCAAGCTCGACACCCAAGAGCGCGTGCGTGACTTTTTGACCAATGCCGTCGCTAGCGGTCGCGCATCGCACGCCTACCTGTTTTTGGGCGCTCCCGGCGCGGGCAAGCTCGACGCCGCGTGGGCGCTCGCCCAAGCCTTCCTGTGCGAGCAGGATGGCTGCGGCTCATGCGATAGCTGCGTGCGCGTCGCCCGCCATACGCACCCCGACGTGCACTATTACACGCCCGAGAGCGCCACGGGTTACCTCATCGCCCAGACCCGCGAGCTGCTCGATGACGTGCCTCTGGCGCCCATTCGCGCCAAGGCCAAGGTCTACATCATCGACCGTGCCGAACAGCTGCGTGCCAACACCGCCAACGCGCTGCTCAAAACGCTCGAGGAGCCGCCCGAGGGCGTTATGTTTATCTTGCTGGGCACCTCGGCCGACGTGATGCTGCCCACTATCGTGAGTCGTTGCCAGTGCGTGCCGTTTCGGCTGGTATCGCCCGCCGTCGCCGCGCAAGCCGTGAGCCGCGCCACCGGTCAGGACCCCGCGCGTTGCCGCATGGCCGTAGCCGTGGCGGGAAGCCCCACACGTGGCATCGAGTTTCTTAAGAGCGCCGAGCGCCAGGACGCCCGCCGTCAGATGGTCCGTGCCATCGACTCACTCATTGCCGCCGACGAGGCCGACGTGCTCAGTCGCGCCAAGTCGCTCATCGTCGCCGTCAAGGCGCCGCTCGCCGAGGTCAAGTCCACGCAGGAAAAGGTGCTCGAGCAAAATGCCGACTACCTGTCGCGTGGAGCATTGAAGCAGCTTGAGGACCGCAACAAGCGCGAACTCAACGCGCGCGAGCGTTCGGGTATCATGGAAGCGCTGGCGAGCGCGCGGACGCTCATGCGCGACGTGCTGCTGACACTTCAGGACGAGGCAGCCGACGTGGTGAACGAGGATGTGCGCGACACGATCGGTCGGCTTGCCGCCGCGACCAATGTTGCGGGTGCCACCCAGGCGCTCGAGGCGGTCGCGACCGCCGAGCGCAACATCGCCAGAAACGTTACTCCCCAGCTGGCCATCGAGGTCATGCTGTTCGATATCAGGAAGGCACTGAAATGCCGTTAGTCGTACCCGTTAAGTTTACCTACGCCTCGCGCGACCTGTGGTTCGACCCGCAGGACCTGGATATCCTCGAGGCCGATTACGCCATTTGCTCCACCGAGCGCGGAACCGAGATCGGCTTGGTCACGGCCGATCCCTTCGAGGTGCCGCAAGAAGAGATCGGTCAGCCGCTCAAGCCCGTGCTGCGCGTGGCGAGCGACATCGACCTGCAGCTTGCCGACGACCTGGCCATCCAGGGCGACGAGGCTATGGTCGACTTTCGTCGCCTGGTCAAGGAGCTCGACCTCGAGATGAAGCCGGTCGGCGTCGAGTACCTGTTTGGCGGCGAGAAGGCCGTGTTCTACTTTGCGGCCGAGGAGCGCGTCGATTTTCGCCAGCTCGTCAAGGACCTGTCCTCGACGCTGCACATTCGCGTCGACATGCGCCAGATCGGCGTGCGCGACGAGACTCGCCTGGTGGGCGGCTATGCCCAGTGCGGCCAGGAGCTCTGTTGCACGCGCTTTGGCGGACAGTTTGAGCCCGTCTCGATTCGCATGGCAAAAGAGCAGGACCTGCCGCTCAATTCCTCCAAGATCAGCGGCGTTTGCGGCCGCCTGATGTGCTGCCTGCGCTATGAGTTCGAAGCGTACAAGGACTTTAAGAGCCGTGCGCCCAAAAAGAAGACGCTCATCGATACGCCGCTCGGCAAGGCGCGTATTCAGGAATATGACACGCCGCGTGAGCAGTTGGTGCTGCGCCTGGAGAACGGCAAGGTCTTTAAGGTCAACCTGGCCGATATGACCTGCTCGGAGGGCTGCAAGAAGAAGGCTGCCGAGCAGGGCTGCAATTGCCGCCCCGACTGCGTAACGCGCGATGTGCTCGAGCGCATCGAGTCGCCCGAGATGCGCCTGGCGCTCATGGAGCTCGACCGCGAGAACGGCGTCGACGTGGGCGATGGCCTGTCGAGCGCCGATCGCTTGGCGGGCACGTCGATGCCCAAGCGCCGTCGCCGCGATGCCGATTCCGATGCTCGCACTGCTCAGAGTCAGGGCGAGGGCCGTGGCCGCGGTAAGGGTCGCGGTAAGGCCGAGGCTCCCGAGGCCGAGGAGGCCGCTGGTGGTCGTCGCCGCCGCAAGCGCGCGGGCTCGGGCGATGCCGGCGAGGCCGCGTCTGCAGGCAAGAATGCCTCCCGCGAGCGCGAGGCTCAGCAGACCCAGCAGCAAAACCGCGGCGGTGGCATGAACCCCACGCGCCGTCGTCGCCGTCATCTGTCGAGCGAGGACCGCGAGGATGCTTTCCGCGCCGCAGCCGCTCGCGAGGCCGGTGCCGCCCCTAAGGGTGGTTCGGGTTCCGATGCACCTGCCGACAAGGGCGGCAAGCCGCGCGGTGATGAGGAGCGCACGCCGCGTCCGCGCCGTCGCCATTCCTCGGGCACGCAGCAGAAGCCTTCGGTGCCTTCCGTGGCCGATCAGGTTTCGGATGGCGAGGTCAAGGTCACGCGTCGTCGTCCCGGTGACGGCGGAGGTGCGGCTGCCAAGGCCGCGCGCGGCGCCGCCCGCGACGAGCACGAGCCGCGTGAGGATCGCGGTGGCGAGGGCTCTGCCGACCAGGGCCAGAAGCGCCGTCGCCGTCGCCGCTCCCGTAAGCCGCGCCAGGATGGTGGCGAGGGCTCGACCCTGGGCTCGTCCGCACCGCAACCGCCTGCCGGCGAATAGCGCCCGCGAGCGGATTTAACCTGCCTTGCCCCGAGCGCATCGGGGTATCATAGCGCTGAATCAACAACCCTCCCTCTGCCTTTGCATAGGGAGGGTTGTGTCGTGAAGAGACATTTGAATGTGCTGGGTTGCCTGCAAGGTGTTGGCACCCTGCCGTTTACGGACGAATTACTACCGTTTGCCGAGCGCGCGGCGCACGAGGCGCTTGAGGCGTTGTCGCCCACGCGATGCGCCGGCTGCGAGCGCGCCGGCGCGCTTATTTGCCAGGACTGTCTGGCGGCACTAACGCTTATCGATCCGCGTCATAGCTGCACTCGATGCGGCGCCCCGTTTGGAGACCTGCTGTGCACCGAGTGCTCGGTCGAGGGTACGTCCTCGGCAATGGCCGAGGCGCTCGACCGGTGCCTGGCATGTGCCGTTTACACACATCCGCTGCCGCGCATCATCAAGGCGTACAAGGACGCGGGCGAGCGCCGTCTTGCTCCGTATCTGGCAGAGCTGCTATACGACACCGCCCTGCATGCGCAGGTCGCAGCTCCCGATCGCTATGGCGGCGTGCTGTCCGGTGCGGACGCGGTGGTGTTTGTGCCTGCGACAGCGGTGGCGTTTCGGCGGCGCGGCTTTGATCATATGGAGGCCATTGCGCGCCCATTTTGCGAACTGTCGGGTGTGCCGCTACTCGATGCCCTTGTTAAGTACGGCCATGGCGACCAACGTGAACTTGGTCGCGAGGAGCGCCGAGAGCGCGCCCGGGGCATGTACGAGACGGTCGAGGACGTGCGGGGCCGCCGCCTGCTGCTCATCGACGACGTTATTACCACGGGCGCGACGATGGCGGCGGCTTCAGCAGAACTCAAGCGCGCCGGTGCCGCGGCCGTCGATGGCCTCGCTATCGCACGCGTTTGGTAGGGGTGGTTCATGTGGCGTTAAAAATCAGCCAGTGCAGCAAGCCGACAGAAGAGCAGCTCGCGGCTTCCGTAATTCTGACGGATGCCTCGGCGCTGCGCATGATGCGAGCTGAGCGCCGACAGATGGGCTACATCGGCTGGAAGGACCTCGAGCCCAAGGAGGAGCGCCGTGTGCTGCGCACATCATCGCCCTCGGCCGAGGACATCTATCTTCCCGACCTGGTGAGGATCGGGGCCAAAAGCGGCGAGGTGCAAGAAGACTTGTGCCTGCTAGTGGGGTCCGCAGCGCAGCGCCGTCGCATGCCTGGCGTGAGTTGGTCTGTCTGCTCCGCAGGGTTGCCGGCCGGCTCGATTCTGGAAGTGGAGCCGGGGGTATACAGTTTGTCTCCCGAGGCCCTTTGCGTTGCCGTTGCACGCGAGGTTGGTTGCATCCAAGCATTTGCCCTGGCCCAAGAGCTGTGCTCCAAGATTTCCCTCAGCGATCGTGGCAAGTTTCTGCCACCCTACAGCTCGCCTGTTGCGAACAAACTTGCAAAGGATAAGGACCAGCCGCCAGACGTGGGCTACTTCGAAGTCGAACCGGTGCTGACGCCCGAACGGCTGATGGACTATCTCGCGGTATGCAAGGGGAGCGATGCCAAACGGCTGCTGCGCCTGTGCCCCTACCTGTCAGAAAACCTGCGCTCGCCCATGGAGTGCATCATGCTTGCCATGTTCTCTCTTCCGTTTTCCTATGGCGGCTTTTCCTGTGGCCCCTTTAAGACCGACTGCAAAATCGAGTTCAATGACCGTGCGCAGGCGATCTCGGGGATGCCTCATGCAGTCTGTGATGCCTATCAGGAAGCAGCCCGGTTTGACCTGGAATACAACGGTGAGCAGGGCCATGGATCCCGAAGCGGACGCATCCACGACGAAAAACGCAACACGGGCTTTTTGGCCATGGGGATCGAGGTCGCGACCGTCAACAATGAGATGCTTTGTGACATGGAAGCGATGGAGGCACTCGCATGGCGCATTCACCAGCGCATGGGCAAGCGGTACCGCAATCGCGTCGACGCCCGCAGGAAGAAACAAGAGGCGTTGCTTAATGCGCTTCGGGCGTGTTTCGGGCTTAAACCGGCCTAACAACGCCGGGGAACAGGGGGTTGGATATATGCTCTGGCCAAAAAGTGGCAAATATGAGTACTGTTACAAAACTAGTAACAGCAAATTCCAAGAGTTTTGGATTCAGAGCCGTCGTAGGGAAAGAAGATAATAAACAAATGTAGAATATCTAACTATCAAGTTAGCGGAAATGAGCGCTAAATCTGTCCACGAGGCCAATAATACCTGCCACTAATTTGGTGACAGTACTCATATTTGACATTTTTTGGCCACAGCGCCCGGGGACGGGTGCCCCAGAGCTCACCGTAGGGGAGCTCCGGGCTTCATGGGGCCACGAACGGTCCGCTCCGACCTGCGAAATCTGTGCTCACGGTGCGAATGACGCCCCTAACCTTAAACTTTAGCTTGAACTTAGCTATAATGCGCTACGTTCCTGCCAGGCTGTGGTTGCGGACGGACGAAATGTCCATCCTAGTCCAAGACAGACGCGGTCAAAGGGATCCACGTAAGCGACCGCGTGCGCGCGGCGCGATCATGGCGCGTCCTAGATGTAAGCCGCACCGTCCGTTCTACTTTCTTTGGGGCAATACCGCCTCGCGGGCGAGCGGGCCAGTCGTGAAGGTGGCTACGGCTTCCCGAGCAAACACCCCGGTGCGCAAGTGTGGGGTCAAATACCAGGTCAGCTGGTGGGAACAACCCGATATTCCGCGCAACGCACGGATTGTATACGACACAGAAGGCAGGGTAGTGGACATGATGAGGGGCAGCTTGATGCACGCGGCTCGGTTAGG